>DSBS01000044.1 GCA_011045925.1 Candidatus Woesearchaeota archaeon
CTTCTTATCCTGCATTCGAGATAAAATGGTTTCCAATCAGCGAGATTAACAAAAAGATGTCTCACATGAAGGAATATATCGATGTAATAAAAGAAGTGTCAAGCAAATGCGATGAATTCGTTATAGCCTGCGATTATGATATAGAAGGAGAAGTTATTGGATACAATGTGCTCAGGTTTGCCTGTGGAAAACAGGATGCAAAGCGAATGAAGTTCTCAACACTTACAAAACAGGAGCTAATTAATTCTTTTGAAAACGCTGAAAAAACAATTGACTGGGGGCAGGCTCACGCAGGTCTCGCCAGGCACAACCTGGACTGGCTTTATGGAATAAACCTTTCCAGGGCATTAATGAGCTCAATCTCAAAGACAGGCAGGTTTAAGGTAATGAGCATAGGAAGAGTACAGGGGCCGTCGCTTAAGATAATTACTGACAGGGAAAAAGAGATTCAGGACTTTTTGCCAGAGAAATACTGGAACATAAACATTATGGGGACAATAAAGCAGGATGAAATTCAGGCATCCCATGAAAAAGACAAGGTTTGGGAAAAGGAAGAGGCGGAGAGAATATTCAATAAAGTAAACGGGAAGAACGGAACAGTTGATGAAGTCTCAAAGGCTGAGAAAAAGATCTGGCCCCCCTTCCCTTTTGACCTGACCACATTGCAGACCGAGGCATACAGGAACTTCAGGCTTAATCCGAAGAAAACACTTGAAATCGCACAGCAGCTCTACCTGGGCTCATACATATCCTACCCGAGGACAAGCTCACAGAAAATACCGCCCAGCATCGGGTACAAGAAAATAATCACCAGCCTTTCTAAAAACCCAAAATATGCTGAGCTGGCTTCTGAACTCCTCAGCAAGAATAGCCTTAGGCCAAACAATGGAAAAAAAGAGGACCCTGCACACCCTGCAATATACCCAACAGGAATTTCACTAAAGACAACCGATGCGCTTGCGCTTAAGGTTTATGACCTGATTGTAAAAAGGTTTTTAGCGTCTTTTGGCGACATTGCTCTAAGAGAAAGCATGAATATCAGAATAAACATTGAAGGCGAAGCCTTCATAACTAAGGCAGTAAGAACAAAGCAAGAAGGCTGGTTAAAGCTTTACCAGCCTTACTCCAGCCTGAAAGATGAGCAGTTTTGCGATGCTGAAGAAAAAGACGCATTCACAAACAAAAAAACAGATCTGCTTGAAAAAGAGACACAGCCACCAAAAAGGTATACGCAGTCTTCGCTTATAAAAGAGCTGGAGAAAAGAAACCTTGGGACCAAGGCAACCAGGGCGCAGATTGTGGATACGCTTTACCAAAGGCAGTATGTTAAAAATGATCCCCTTGAAGCTACAGACTTCGGAATCAAGACTATAAAAATCCTTGAAAAATACAGCCCGAAGATTATTGATGAAGAGCTGACCAAGCACTTTGAAGAAGACATGGAGAAGATAAGGGAAAAAAAGAAGAATATGGATGAAACAATTGAAGAAAGCAAAGCAATCCTGAAGGATATTCTCCATGACTTTAAAAGTAAGGAAGAAAAGATAGGAAACGAGCTCAAGAATGCCTTATACGAAACAAGCAGAAAAGAAATTTACTTCGGCAAATGCCCAAGATGCAAAAAGGGAGACCTGATTCTAAAAAACGGAAAATTTGGCACTTTCATTGCGTGCTCAGAATACCCTGGCTGCAAACTTACTCTTACAATTCCCGGCAAGGCCAAGGCAAAATATGCCGAAGAGCAGTGCCAGCACTGCGGCTTTCCACTGGTAATAATTAAGTACCCCAGAAAAAAAGGAGAGAATTACTGCATAAACCCAGAATGCCCTGAAAAGAAAAAAAATGAAGAAAAAGATAAAGGTGAGCTGAATGAGCTTAATGAAAAAGCAAAGCAAAGAAAATGCCCAAAATGCGGAACTCCCTTGGTAGCAAGGAAAAGCATACATGGCTACTTTTTTGCCTGCCCAAAGTTCCCTAAGTGCAGGCACATTGAAAACATAAATTAAGCTTTTTTTTAATCAAGAAGCCAAAGCTTTCTTTTTAAAAAGGAAAGCATCTAAACAAAACAAAAGCTTTTTAACTGGCACCCAGCCCCTTTACGAGTTAGAAATGGTTTATTTGAAAAAAGCCTGGAAAAAAATCAAGAGATTCTGGAATTTTGTATGGAATGACAACTCGCCGCTCAGCTGGCTTCTCGCACTTGTAATCTCATACCTGATAATCAAATTCATTTTCTTTCCGGTTCTGGAATTCAGCCTTGGAACAAGCTTCCCCCTTGTAGCTGTTGTTTCTGGCAGTATGGAGCATAGGCTTTCTCCTGTAACAGACATCAACGGAAATATAGTTGTCGAAGAGAACGGGAACCACTTATACTCTATTTGCGGGAAAACCATCAAAGAAAGCAACAGGCTAGGCTTTTTTTCAAGAAAAATAAACCTTGAGAGATTCTGGCAAAGCTGTGGCCAGTGGTACAATGATTTCAATATAACAAAAGAAGATTTTTCCGGGTTTAGGTTCTCCAGAGGCTTTAACAGAGGGGATATAATGATAATTTATAACCCCAGCCCTGAAAAGATTCAGGTTGGCGATATAGTTGTTTTTGACTCTGAGTTTCTTAGCTACCCTATCATTCACAGGGTTGTCTCAAAGGATGAAAATAACGAGGGATTCTTCTTTTCAACCAAAGGAGACCACAATCCCGCGCAGAACCCTGATGAAAAGACTATTCATGAGTCAAGGCTTCATGGCAAAGCCGTTGCCAGAGTGCCGCTTGTTGGCTATGTTAAGATTGGGCTTTTTGAGCTCAAGAACTGGCTTTTTGCCAGATAGGAGGGAAAAAATGTTTTGTCCAAAATGTAAAAGCCTGCTTCTTCCAAAAAACGATGGAAGAAAAAAGAAAATGGTTTGTATGAGCTGTGGCTACGAAGAGCTTATGAAAGACGGCTCAACAATGACTTTCAATGAGAAGCTAAAGGAGAGAAAGAAGATAGAAGTCATAGAAAAAAAAGACGAAGGAAGCCTGCCTGTAACTGACATCTCATGTGAGAAATGCGACAACAACAAAGCCTATTTCTGGCTGCTGCAAACCAGGTCTTCAGATGAGCCGGAAACAAAGTTTTACAAGTGCACCGAATGCGGGCACATCTGGAGAGAATATCTCTAAAAAAGCAAGGCTTATCAGAAAAATATGAGAATCTCTGTAAAAGTCAGGTTAAACAAAAATGAAAGTAGGCTAGAAGCAGGGGAAAGCCCCGGCTCTTATACAGCTTTTATCAAAAGCCAGCCAGTTGAAGGCAAGGCAAATGCAGAGCTGATTAAGCTGGTTAAAAAAGAGCTTAAGTGCAGGAAAGCGCCAAGAATAATCTCAGGGAAAGCCTCAAAGAACAAGGTTCTTGAGGTATGAATAGCCAAGAAAAATTATAAATACGTTATAAATAACCTATCTCTTTCTAGCCAACTCAAGAAAAGGCAGAGTTCCATTTGCCAGGAATTGGAGGGTTGCACCGCCGCCTGTGGACACAAAGTCGAACTTTCTTGTCAAGCCCATTGACCTGACCAGCCAGGCAGTATCCCCCCCACCAACAATGGTTTTTGATGAAAGAGCTGACAGGAAAAGCGCAATGTCTTCTGAAGAAACCCTAAAATCTTCAACCTCATAAATGCCTAAAGGGCCATTCCACACCACGGTCTTTGAATCAGATATAATCTTAACAAAATCCAGCAAAGTCCTGTACCCTAAGTCAACGCCATAATGCTGCTTCGGGATTTTTTTGCAGTCAACGTACTTAATAGCAACAGGAGCCCCTAAGCTTCTTGACACCAAAACATCGGAAGGCAGAACGATTTTTTCTGACTTTAGGAGCTTTGCTGCAGAATTTACAAAGTCCGGCTCATAAAGAGACTTTCCCACATCAAATCCAAGAGCCCTATAGAAAGTGAAAATCATTGCTCCGCCAAGCAGGACCTTATCAGCTTTGCTAATGAAGCTTTTGATAAAAGTAAGCTTGGTTGAAAGCTTAGACCCACCCATAATGATTACTAAAGGGCGTTTTGCCTTTGAAAGGTCAAGGTGGCTAAGCTCCTTCTGAACCAGAAGGCCTATTGCAGGCTTAATATACTTTGAAATTCCGTAGTTGGAAGCATGCTTCCTGTGCATCGTAGCAAAGGCATCATTAACAAAAACATCGCCCAAAGAAGCAAGAGACTTTGAGAATGAAGAGCTATTTTCTTTTTCTTCATGGAAAAACCTAATGTTTTCAAGAAGTACCAGCCCGGATTTTGAAGGTGAAGCAAGCTCATCCTCAAGAGCCCTGAAAGAAACCTTCTTCCTGAGCTTTTTTGCCAGCAACTCAGCCACCGGCCTTAGCGACAGGGTTTTATCAAAGGACTTTGGCCTTCCAAGGTGAGAAATTATGGTAATCTTCCTGGGTCCCCTAGAGATTATGTACTTTAGTGTATCAAGCGAAGCCGTAATCCTCTCATCATCAAGAACTTTCCCATTCAGGACAGGAACATTATAGTCAGCCCTCAAAACAACTCTCCTGCCTTTAAGGCTCAGGCTTTTTACTGTCATTAAACTCACTTTGAAGCCCTCCTTATAAAAACCTGCTCATCAGATATGTCAAACTCATAGTCATAGCAAGGCTTAAACTTGCCTATCTTTGAAACAAATCCCGGAAGCAGAATCCTGTCTCCTTTGAACTCCAGCTCTGAAATAACCTTACCCTTTTCTTCATTGGTTTTGTCAGACAAGTCAATTCCAAGGTCTGTGAGAACATTTGGCTGGTCTTTTTTGCTCTGCTCTTTGAATAGTATGGATTTCTTGTAAATATACTCTGCAAGCCTGGAAGCTATATTTATGCCAGTTGCTTTTGTAATCCCCTGAAGGCCCGGACTGAGGTTTACTTCGATTACCAAAGACCCCCTTGTGCTAGGGATTACATCAACTGCACAGATGTCAGCATTTATTGCCCTTACAGTCCTAACAGCAAGGCTTTTCAGCTCAGTTGATATTTCAAGCTTTTCTGTTGTTGCCCCTGCATGAATGTTTGCGCGCTTCTCTCCTTTTTTTGCAACCCTCTTATACCCATAAACCTCATCTCCAATTACAAGAAGCCTGTAGTCAACACCGGAAGATTCTATATACTCCTGAATAAAGAAAGGCTGCTTAAGGTGGCTAAGCGTATCAAGGATTGAAGTGGCTGTTGCAAGAGAATCAAGATAAATAACGCCTTTTCCCTGAGTTCCGTTTGGAATCTTGACAATTAAAGGATAATCTGAAGTCTCAACAAATTTCTTTGCAGAAGCAACCTTAGAGAAAAGATAGGTTTTTGGCATTGCCACTCCCCACTTCTGAAGAACAAGGTGCGTAAGAATCTTGTCATGGCCTATATCAAAGCTCTCGGGGCGCAACGGCATATAGCTTGACTCAGCAAAAGCATGGGCTAGAGCCCTCAGCGTCACAGCATATCTGAAAGAGCCTTTAAGAAAAACAGCATCATATTTTGTAACAATCTCCTTTCCCTCATAAAAAACCTTCCATCCTTCCCTGTCGAGGCTTACCTGAAGCTCTTTTATATTAAGGCTGTCAACTGAGTCAAAAAACTTTCCAAGCTCCTTGCAAGCCCATTCAGAACTTGTGCTTCCGAGACTGATAACTGCACACTTCATAAAAATCACTCCAAAGGGTTTATGAGAAAGCCTAGCTTCCTTAGCGAGTTTTTTCCAAGCAGAAGCGGAAACTTAAGCCTGCTCCTGTCTGCGATTGTAAAATTGGATTCAATTGTCTTGCCCTTAACAGTAATCTTAGCCCTTACAACAGCCCTTTTAGCTACGCCCAGGCTGGACTTGACCTTTTCTGTTTTTAGCAGGGGGCCTAAAGAAAGCTCTGCTGCAAGGCCAACATCAATTGAAGAAACACCTGCACCTGTATCAATCTTGGCAATTACCTTTGTAGAGTTTCCATCGCTCCCAAAAACCTCTACTACCTCGTTTAGCCCAATACTGTTTGACATTTTTAACATCTTCTTATTCTTTTGGCTTCAGCAGTACAAAAGGAATAATGTCCCTTAGAGATTCCTGCTCTGTAAGAAAAACAATAAGCCTGTCTATTCCAATTCCCAGGCCGCCTGTAGGCGGCATGCCGTACTCTACTGAAGTTATGAAATCATTATCCTTTGGCATGGCTTCTTCATCACCGAGCTCCCTGTCCCTCTCCTGCTTATTGAACCTTTCTTTCTGGTCAAGCGGGTCGTTAAGCTCAGAATATGCATTTGCAAACTCGCTTCCTGCTATAAAAAGCTCAAACCTCTCAGTAAAGCCCTCCTCTTTCCTATGGGCTTTTGTAAGTGGGCAGACTTCAATAGGGTAGTCAAGTATGAAAGTAGGCTGAATAAGCTTTTCCTCACAAGCCTGCTCAAAGATTGCATTAATAAGCAGGCCCCTTGTTAGTTCCCCCCTAAGCTCTACATCGCTAAAGCTATCTACTATTTCCTTAAGCTCTTCTGTGCTTTTAATAGAAACATCAATGCCTGCAAGGTTCTTAATAGCATCAACCATCTTAACCTTGCTAAAAGGCTTTCCAACATCAATCTCGTGCCCTTTGAACATAAACTTTGTTTTTCTGAAAACCTTTTTTGCGCATTCCCTGATAACTGTCTCTGTAATTTCCATCATGTCATTGTAGTCAGCATACGCCTGGTAGAGCTCAAGCATGGTAAATTCAGGATTGTGGTTTGTGTCTATCCCCTCATTCCTGAAGCACTTGCCCATGTCAAAAACCTTTTCGAACCCTCCGATAATAAGCCTTTTAAGAAACAGCTCAGGTGAAATCTTAAGGTAAACATCCAGATCCTGGGCGTTATGGTGGGTAATGAAAGGCCTCGCATTTGCCCCCCCATAAACCGTCTGCAGAATCGGGGTTTCCAGCTCAATAAAGCCCCTGTCAAACAGAAAATCCCGAAAGAACCTGATTATTTCATGCCTCTGCCTGAAGACCTTCCTCGAATCAAGGCTCATAATCAGGTCAACATACCTCTGCCTGTACTTTATCTCAACATCCTTTATTCCGTGGTACTTCTCCGGAAGCGGCCTTATTGACTTGCACAGAACCTTAAAGCTTTCTGCAAAAATACTTATTTCACCAACTTTAGTCTTTCCAACACTTCCATTTACACCAATAAAGTCCCCAATATCAAGAAGCTCATTAACCTCAAAGCCTTTTGTTGTATCCTCTTTAAATACAACCTGAAGGTCATCCCATTCATCCCTGACTGTGAAGAAGGCAATTCTGCCCATTCTCCTTACTCTCATTATTCTTCCAGCATAGCTTTCCTTTCCTTTAGGCAGCTCCCCGCTCTTGCTGTTTTCATACTGATGCTTTATCTCAGAAGAGCTTTTTCCCTTTTCAAACTTATAGGGGAATGAGTTTATTTTCTGGTTCCTTAGCTCTTTAAGCTTTGAAATCTTTTGCTGGATTAGGTTTTCTTCCGGGTCCATGAGCCTTATGAAAAGCGTTCTATTTTTAAACTTTACCGAATGCTTTTAAAATATGCTGCTAAAAAGGCTTTAAAATTCAGTAAAACATTAAAAAAAGCACATTAAAAAAGGGGATTTATGAAACCTGTTAAGCAAAAAAAGCGCGCTGGCTTTGTAATGATAAAAGAATCAGTCCTTGAAAGAATGAAAAAAAGCGACAAGTCTAGCAAGGGCTCTGTTGATGATGAGGTTCTCCCGCTTTGCAACGCAATAAACAGGCTTAACGGGCTTGCAACAACAAGCTCATGCTCGGGGAGGATTTCAGTTGTTAAAGGAGAAGAAGGAGAGAAAACCAGGAATGCCTGGCTCTTTAAGAGCCACACCCCTGTAAATATGATTGACTTGCTAAGCATTAAGCTCCCTCAGGATTTAACCCTGTTCAAGATGGAGGGTGCAATAATACATGTTGCCTGTGAAAGCATTGAGAAAGCAAAAAAGCTTATTGAAGCCTCAAAGAGTGCCGGAATAAAAAGAGCAGCAATAATATCGCTCAGGGAGAATAAAATAATGGTGGAGATTATTTCCGGAGAGTCTCTCTGCTTTCCTTACTCAATAAACAAAAAGTTGCTTATAAGCCAAGAACACCTCGAAATCTGCCTGGAGGTTGCAAACAAAAAACTTAGGCGTGCCAGAGAAAAATTAAAAAAGCTGGAAAACGCCATAATTCCAGTGGCTAAGAATCTTTCATAATAGCAGAGTTTCTCATAAAAATCCAGCCGAGAATCCTGCTAAGCTTAATTGGATCATGCCTTAATATCTGTTTTTCGTTAATCAGGTCTGCCATAATGTATCGCGTGTCCTTTTTAACAGCCTTTAATGCATTCTTTTTCTCCAGCCTGTAGTTTTCAAGCAGATGCAAAGAAGGCTTTTTTGAGTTAATCAGGACTATATCCGGCTTAACAAATTTTTCTACTTCATCCAGAATCGCCTCAACAGTTTCATTTTCCATTTCTCCGGGCTCTGTCATAATATTAGATACAAGAATCTTTTTCGCCCTAGAGCTTTTTACTGAGGATGCAATTTCCGGCACAAGAAGGTTAGATATTAAGCTTGAGTAAAGGCTCCCCGGGCCAAGGATTAAAAAATCAGAGTCCCTGATTGCCCTTATTGCATCAGGGTTAGGAAAAATCTGGTCTACTTCTTCAATGAAGAATCTTTTCGCACCTTGCTTTGAGCCTAAAAGAAAACTTCTTATCTCAGTTTCACCCTTAATGACCTTTCCATTGCCAAGCTCTGCACAAAGAGTTGTGCTGCTGTATGTAACTGGAATTACTTTGTGCTCCTTTATTCCGAGAATGCTGTGGGCTTTTTCAAGAGCTTCATCAAAAGAGCCATAAATCTGGGCCAGGCCGGTAAGTATAAGGTTTCCAAGGCTGTGGTTGTCCAGCTTCTCGTCAAACCTATGCCCAAAAACCTTAGTCCATGCTTCTGTCTCCTCGGATAAAGCTACAAGACAGTTTCTAACATCCCCTGGAGGCACAATTCCATACAAGGTCCTAAGAATTCCCGTGCTGCCCCCATTATCAGAAACATTTACAATTGCATTTATCCTTACATCAGGAATTCTTTTCAACGCAAGAAGAAGATGAAATGAGCCCGTGCCTCCCCCGATAGAAGTTACAATCATCCTAAAAAGTATGCAGAAATAATATTTAAAGCTTTTTGAAGGCAGCAGGTTGCCTGAAAAGTGTTTTTAAATTGCTCACAAAGATTTAAAAATACTGCTAAACTTTCCAGGGCAGGAAAATGAAAAAGGTTGTCTTTTTGATTATTTTGGCACTCATGGCATATAATGCCTATGGTTACTCAATAAGGTTTGAGCTTAGAGATTACTCTACCTCTGAGCCAATCTTAGAGGGCTCTGTAGACATTGTTGCTTATCAGGATGATAAAAAGGAAACTTTCTCGTTTTTACTTAACAACTCAAGCCAGGTTGAGCTTAACCTTAGTAAAGCCGGTGCCTGGAATTTTGAGATTATGATTGACCAAGTTGGAACTCCGGGGAATGATTATTTTGTCAGGCATTATTCTGAGATTGAAGAGAGAATAACAAGCCAGAGAATCTTTTTATTCAGGGTTGGCTCAGTCAGGGGAAGAGTCGAAGACATAAACAAGAACCTGGTAAGTGATGCGCTTGTAAGGATTGAGTGCGAGGAAAACAGGTTCATCAAGATAAGCCTTAACACAGACTTTTTCGGTACATTTGAGGCTGAAAACATCCCGGCCGGAAGCTGTGTTGCCTACGCATCTTTCCAGGATGCAATTGGAATTGAAGAGTTTAGCTTAACAAAGGGAGAAATAAAAAGCATCGTTGTAAAACTCGACAGAAAGGTTATGTCAACAAAGATTATGATAAGAAGATTCGCTATATGGGGATTAATCAGCCTGGGCGGCCTGAGCGTGCTGCTTTTTGTGATGATTCGGGCTAAAAAAAGCCATGCAGGAAAGAAAGCAAGTAAAGAAAGCCACGAAAAAGGCCAGAAAAAAACGGAAAATAACAACTTGGACAGAGGGCACACGCTTATTGAGATAGACCACAGCTTTGACGATGAGACCCATCCCGACAATAATAAAAATGAGGAAAAGAAGATTGTACCATCAAAACTAAAGCAGGTAATGGAGACGCTAAAAGAGAATGAAAAGCAAGTTGTCCAGTACTTTATAAGCAACAACATGGAAGCTAAGCTTTCAAAGGTTCGATTTACTCTTAAAATACCCAAGACTACCTTTTTTAGGATAATCAAATCGCTTAAAGACAAGAAAATACTTATTGAAGATTCTGAAAACCCTAGAAAAGCAAGAATAAGCAGGGATTTGCTTTGATGAATTATTAAGGAACTTTTTCAACTCTTTGGAACAACCTAAAACGCTTAAAAATCTTTTGGGACAATTAAGAGAACATAAGAACGCACTGTTCCAGGAAAGGCTTATAAAGGTGGTAGCACATAATAGGATAAAACACAGACGCGCAGAATTTGTGTTTTGTCTTTTTATTTTTCTTTTTTTTTTAATGCTTGTTTCAAGCCTTGCAATAATAGCAATAAACTGCTCTTTTGTCGAGGATTCATATAGGCTTGCCAACCCTGGAATAAGCGAGAGGTTTGCTGAGGACATAACCTTGTTTCTAAGGGGAGAAAAAGAAAGAATCCATTACCTGGACCAGAAAGAAATAGAGCACCTATATGATGTAAGAGAGGTTATGAGAGTAATTATTCCTGTTGCATCGGTTATTCTTCTGCTTTCTTCTCTATCAATTGTCCTTCTTGTAGAGAAGGGTTTTTTAGGTAAGAAGGGCATAACCCAGGGGTTTTTAATTGCATGCCTATTGCTGGCAGTTTTTTTAGCTGCAGTGATGGTTTCCTTCACCTGTTCTTTTGAGCTTTTCCATGTTATTCTTTTTCCTGAGGGAAATTATACATTTCCTTATTATTCTATGCTGATTATAAGTCTGCCCGAAAGCTTCTTTATAAATTTCTTTTTGGTGTCTGCAGGGCTTGCTGTGCTTGTAAATGCTTTCATTATGCTTCTGCTTCTGGAATTACATAAAAGAAAAAATAGCAAAAACCCCTAGCTTTGCTTAAGAAAGTCCTTTAGGTTTTTGAAAGAGGTATTTGGCCCTGGCTTCTCTGCGACATGCTGTTGCTTCTGTTGCGAAGAGGATAAATAAGGCTTAATCATGGCTTTTCCATAAACCCCGTCATACCCTGGTGAAACCTGAATCTTTCCCTCCCTGTTCTGAATAATAACCTCTGCAAGCTCTTTTGCTACAACCCTGCACAAATCATCAAAAGGCGTGTTTAGGAGAACATTGAATTCATTTCCAAAAGCAGCTATTAAAGCATTATAAGTCTCCCAGGTTTTCTTTGAGCCAGGGGCAGTTCCGTTTAGTGCTGAGATAATTTCTGATAAAGGAATCAGGTGCCTGAAAGAGCCCGATTGCTTAGGCTCAGCCCTGTCTGCAAGAGTGTTTACCCTGCTTAGCACACCTATGGTCAGCGGCCTCCGGCACTTCGGGCAGAGTTTATTGAATTTTAGGGCTTCATTTGGCTCCAGGCTCACTTCGCAGTTCCTGTGTCCATCAAAATGGTACTTTCCATAAGCCGGGTCAACCTCTATTGTTCCCATGAAGCCTTCTTTTTCCCTTATTGAATTAATCAGGGATTTGTAGTCCATTTTTATGTCAAGAATGTTGGCTTCCCTTCCCAGCCGCCAGGGCCAGAAGCTATGAGAGTCTGAATTGGATACAAGGTTAAGCCTGTCTAAAGATGAAAGAAGCCTGTTCATTGCAGGATTTGAAGAAAGCCCTGTCTCTAGAGCATAAATTTTTTTGTGCTTATCACCGCAGCACTCTTCTAAGGAGTCAAAACCGCTTTTCGAGCCGAATATCCCAAACCACGGAGTCCATGCATGGGCCGGGATTACCTCATTTAAATTGTCTATCTCTTTTACCTTTTCTATAAATTCCGGAGCAGCAATCCCAAGGGTTGGCCTTCCGTCTGAAGCAAGAGAGCCATGCTTTGATAACGCCTCGTTTACCTGCAATGCTGTGTCTATATCTTTTGAGAGCAGGACAAAATGCACCTTCCTGGCTTTATTGTCCTGCGAATAAGCCAGGGAAACCTCTGACTGAAGCACAAAGCTAAAATCCTTTTCAGTCTTAAGAAAGCCTGTCCCATCCTCAGAAAGGCTCTGGCGAATTTCCCTAAGCCATTCAGGGTGTGTAAAATCCCCTGTTGCAAGAAGGCCCAGGCCTTTAACCCTCGCCCATTTCTCAAGATTTGGAATAGTAATAGCAGAAGAAGTAGCCCTTGAGAACCTTGAGTGTATGTGAAGATCTGCAAAGATCATATATCATCATCTAGGTCTCTTTTCTTTCTTCTCTTGCCCTTTATTTTCTTAATCTCGTTCTCAAGGTTAAGCTCTTTTAGAAGCTCCTTATACCTGTTTCTGATTGTAACCTCAGTAACCCCGGCAACATCTGCAACCTCTCTTTGCGTCCTTTTCTCCCCATTAAGAAGGGCAGCTACATAAAGTGCGGCAGCAGCTATGCCGGTTGGGCCCCTGCCAGAAGTCAGCTCCTTTTTCTGTGCCAAGTCAAGCAAGTCAACAGACTTGGTTTGGGTTTCAGGCGAAAGCTTCAAAGAAGATGAAAACCTTGACAGGTAATCCATAGGGTTTGAGGGAAGAATCCTTATATTAAGCTCCCTGGTAATAAACCTGTAAGTCCTGCCAATCTCTTTTTTGTCAATCCCGCTTGCCTCGCTAAGCTCATCCAGCGTTCTCGGGATTTCATGCGCCCTGCAGGCTGCGTATAATGCGCCCGCAACTACAGACTCCATGCTCCTGCCTCTTACCAGGCCTCTTTGCACGGCTAATGTATAAATTCTGGCTGCTTCCTCCTGTACAGATTCCGGCAGGTTAAGGAAAGAGGTTATCCTCTTCAGCTCAGCAAGAGCCAGCTTAAGGTTTCTCTCTATAGCTGTGGTAATCCTCTTCTGCCATCTCCTGAGCCTGATAAACTTATTCTTGGACTTGCCCTCAAGCCTGCTTAAGTCTGCTGTAGAGCCAATTGCAGTGCCAAGCCCCTGGTCGTACTGTGAATAAGACATAGGGGCTCCGGTCCTCCTCTTTGACACATCATCAGAGTCCTCAAAATCCCTCCAGTCCTTGCCGTGGTCTATAAGCTTGTCCTCTATAACAAGCCCGCAGTCTTTGCAGATAATCTCTCCCTTGTCTTTATTGAAAAAAAGGTTTATGCTCCCGCATTCAGGGCATCTTTTTATGAATTTGTTCATTTTTATCACCAACGCGCTGGATAAATGAAAAGTTTTATAAATTGTAATTAAGCAAGATTTATAAACTTTTCCATACAAAGGGTATAAGAATGAGAAAAAGCCAGTTTTCTATGGAAACCCTAATGGTCGCAGGATGGGTTTTTGTCGTGGTTATGGGCGTTTTTTCTGTTGCCGCTGCCTTCGGGGTTTTTGACCTTGAAAACTTTAAGCAGCCCTACTGCAAGATTTACAGTACATTTGATTGTGAGGACTTCGGCTTAGATCAGAATAATAATCTGCAAATTGCCCTGAAAACAGACTCATTAGTCAATATATCTATCTTAAGGGTCAAGGTCGAAACAACAAGAGGCAGTGATTTAGATACCATCGGCCCCAATGAATATAGACCTCCAGATTGCAAAACAAAGGAGGGAGGGAGTTGTCAGACAAAAAAAGTAAGGAAGGGTTATCCTCGTCAAGAATACCCAATCCTGGCCGCAGGAACTCCTATTCAGATAGAAGTACCAAACCCTTCAGGTAATAAAAGGTTTTCCGGGGATATTATTATTGAGTATGTGTTTGTTTCCGGCACAGGAGATATTAATGCAAATGAAGTGGGTCGCATAAGAACCGCAAGAGGCCAGATACTGGTTTCGTGAAAACAAAAAAGATTAAATAGTTAAATGCAAAAAAGGATTAACAAAGAATCAGGATGAAAAACCCAGCAAGAGCCCAGGCAGCCATGGAGTTTATGATTACCTATGGCTGGATCCTGTTTATCGGAGTTGCAATCATTGCAGTAATTGCTACCTTTACCAACCTGGATGCACTTGCCTTTAGGGCGCAGAAATGCGAAATATACTCAAGCTTTAAATGCCTTTCATTTGCATTAGATTCAAATGGAGAATTGCAGGTAATCGTAGGAAACAGCGCACAGGATGAGCTAACCATTACAAGCGCTAGCTTAATTTTAGATTCAGGGACTGTGACAGCAGGTTCAGGTTCTATTCCTTCAACATCATTAAAAAGAGGCACTGGAGCAAATTCGCGCGGAACTATAACATTCAACAATGTAGGCAGGAAAGTTGACGGCAAGATTGAGATAACTTACTATTTTGGGAATGCGGATGCTTCAACACATACAGCAGTTGGCTACATATATACAAGAAGATAAAGCTCTTGTTCTTTTTTTCTGGGAATGAAAGATGGGAAGCAGGAAAGAAGCATTTAAGACCAGGGAGAATGTTTTCGACAGGTTTACAATAGCCAACATCATGAAAATCTGCCACCAGCTGGGCATTCCCGAAGACAAGCTAATGCCTATCTCTATCGGCAAGGAAGCTAACCTCTTCAAAGCCTCATCGCCAGAAAGGGATTATGCAATAAAAATATACCGCTTAGAAACATGCGACTTCAACAGGATGCAAGATTACCTTAAAGGAGATTACCGGTTTAAAAGCCTGAAAAACAAAAGGCAGGTTATATTCGCCTGGGCTAAAAGAGAATTCATTAACCTCAGGGCTGCAAGCTCTTCGGGAATTGCCTGCCCTCTGCCCTACTTAAGCAAATTCAACATAATAGTGATGCAGTTTATAGGAAAGGAATGGCCCAGCCCAAAGCTTAAGGATGCCCTGCTCAAAAGCAAGAAAGCCAAGCTTGAGATGCTGCAGAAAACCTGCCGGCAGGTAAACATGCTGAAGAAGATAAACCTTGTACATGGCGACCTGTCTGAATACAATATATTGGTAAAAGAGCAGGAGCCCTGCCTGATTGACTTCTCACACTCTTCTCCTGCAGACTCTGCCCTTGGAAGGGAACTCTGCCAAAGAGACAGAGAAAATATAATGCGGTTCTTTAAAGGAATTGGGCTGGAAGAAGATAAAATACAAAAAGAAATATCGAAAGCCTGAAGCCCATCAGACCAGCGGAGCCTGCCCGCCGTACAAAGCCTTAAACTTGGAATTTGAAAACTCCAGCGTGTACATGTTAAGGTCGCAGTTTGTTGCCCTCATCTTGATTACCTGCAAAGACCTTATTACCTTCCTGTACTGCTCAGTCCTCTCAAGGTAGATAATGCCATCAGAAAGGTAATCCTCAACCCCGTACTCGCTGTACCTTGACTTGTCCAGTGGCATTTCTGAAATCAGGAATGAAGTAACCTTCTGCTCCCTGAAAGACTCAAAAATATGGAAAAGCTCAGCCCTGGGGTTTTCAAACCTGCTAAGAATGTATAGCGCTGACAACGAATCCAGGGTAAATATGTCAAGCTTTGACTGCGTCTTAAACTTCCGGATAAGGTTTTTAATAACATTAATCCAGTCACCCTGCTCCCCAATCTTTGTATCCTTTACCTCTCTTCTCAGCGCTCCAAGGTCAACCACAACAAGATTGCCTTTTTTTGAAGAGTTAACCTCGCGGATTTTTTCATCAACCCTTGACACATCAGAGACAATAACAGTATTTATCTTAGACATGTCAAAATCCAAGTTTACTGCATGGTTGACAAGAGACCAGAAAGACTGCTCCAAAGAGATGTAAAGGCAGGTTTTGCCCTCTAGCAAAGTGTTGTAAAACATCGTGCTGAATGCAAACGAAGACTTCATAGAGCCTGATGTGCCTGCAAGCAGGATAACGCTCCCTTCAGGAATGCCCCCCTGCATAACCTCATCAAAGCCCTCAACATAAGTCTTAATTCTTGAGATTTCGTTTTTATTTATATTCGGCTGAGTCATTTTTTAACGCCTCCTGCAACTCTCATATTATTAATCTTTCCGGTTTTTATGCCTATAACAACATATTTCTGGTTTGACTTGTCTATAAACAAGTGAGTCCCGACCACCATCCCATCAAAGTCATACTTGTACAAAAGCCTTCCTTTATACTCACCAGGGTCCTCAGAAGAAATAAAGTCTGTATTTCCAAGCTGCGGGGTTATTGGTGAAACCCCAGGGACATAATTAACAACAAAAGAGCCCTCGGCATCAATAACATAAACGGAGTGGTCAAAAGAGCCAACAATAATTTCCAGCTCCCCATCCGAGTCAAGGTCAGTAACAATCGGAGGGTTAACTATCCAGAAATCTGTCTCAAAGTTCCAAAGCTCTTTCCCATCCCTGTCCAGGGCATAAACCTTATTGTCACATGAGCCAAACACAATTTCCTGAAAGCCATCTGAGTTAATGTCTGCAATTGTAGCCTCAGACACAATCTTCCCGTCTGTCTCAAAGCTCCATACCAAAGAGCCTGTTGAGGAGATGCAGTAAAGGCTATGGTCAAAAGAGCCAAACACAATAAACTTCTCCTTGGTGTTTTTTATATGTGATATTATTGGCTTTGCCGTAATCTTATCCTTTGCCTTAAAGTCCCACTTAAACATGCCCAGGCTGTTAACTGCAAAAAGCTTTCCCTCGTTTGTCCCAAAAAGAATAATGTCATCATCCACACCAGAAAGCAAAGCAGGGGCTGATTCAATCGGCGAGCCAGCATCATATCTCCAGATCACAGAGCCAGTATAATCCAGGCAGTACAAAAAGCCGTCTGAGGCTCCGAAGACTATCTCGGGAAAATCATCCTCATTTACATCAGCAACCAGGATGTCAGAGCGGATTTTCCCGCTGGTTTTGAACTTCCACACAAGGTTCCCATCAGCATCAAGCACAAAAAGAATCCCATTTTCCGAGCCAAAAATAATCTCTTTCTTCCCGTCTTTATTAATATCGTACAAAACCGGGGTTGTATAAATGCTAAAAGAAGACTCAGAATCCAGAAACAATGACTGAATCCCTGAAAGCTTTTCTTTCAGGTCGTAGAGCCATTTAACCTTAGACTCATCATTAATCACATAAAGCCTTCCATCTTTAGTTCCAAAAACAATCACTGCTTCATTTGAGCTTTCCTCAAGCTTGCCAGCAACCGGGCCCACAGAGATGTCAGAGCTTGAATTAAATTCCCAGACCTTAATCAGCTTTAGGCTTTCCCTTCTCCTCATAAGGTTATCGAGCAGTGACATGAATAAGAGACTCAGGGAAGGTTTATTTAAAGTTTTTTCACTACTAAGCTAAAATCAACTTGCCTCAGCCTCAAAAACAATCCCTGCTTCTTTTTCTCCGGGAGGCTCTTCTCTTGGTACTTCTATCTGGATATCTACATTGACCTCATCCAGCCCTGTGCTGTATTCAAAATCTGAGATAACTAAGGTCAGCACTTCGGAAAGGTTAAACCAGCTCATTTTAGAAAGGTCAGTATCAATGCTTCCTAGAAAGATTTCCCTTGCTTTTGCCTGGAAATAGCTTGTATTCAAGGCCCTTGTAGAAAAGAGCTGAGTAGTGTTCATTAAAATATCGCACCTGATGTTTCCGTCATTTCTAATCCTGAAAGGATGCGGGTCATTAGTTGAAGTGTTTTTAGTCATCGAAGGAGCAATAACTGAAAAGTTAACTGTATTATTCACCAAGGTTATATTGACAAGCGATTGTATTGTTACTTCAAAGGTCTCTGAAACATCGCCGTAAGCCTCTCCATCGTGGGGAGTTACATTCCACCTGTAAGTTGCAATATCAAGCTCCTGCACAGGGGTATAGCTAAGGTCGCTTATTCCAGAATCTGTAACAACCGGCACAGAGCAGTAATCAGGAAGTGAGCAAGCGCCTTCCCTCCGGATTTCTATTGAGTAGGTTATTGGGTCTCCATCATCATCTGACGCTGCTTCCCACTCAAATGCTGGCCTTCTGTTAGTTGTCGTGCTTTCATGAGCCGGAAGAAGCAGGCTTCCCATTATCGGAGGCGTGTTTCTTATTGTGAGATTGTCCGAATACAGCCTCAAAGACTCACCATAGCCATCGTTTACAAATACATCGCATTTCCATTGCTCGTGCTTTGTGGTCATTGAAAGGTCAATTACATCCGGCTGGTGGGCATTTAAGCCGGCAATATGGTTCGCCCGGATTTGCTCTTCAGTCAATGTAACATTATACATCCTAAAGTCATCAATTAACCCATTAAACCACCTTACTGGAGTCTCGCTATAATGGCTTGAACCGATAGTGTGGCTGTAAGCCCCGCTAAGCGTAACTGTTCCTGCACCCTGAGTAAGAGAGCCAACAATATCCCCATTAACATACATTACAGAAGTATTGCTGGCTCTGTCATGCGTAACAGTAACATGAGTCCATTCATCAGGAGAAATAACAGAAGCCGCTGAAAGGTCGTTTCCATTATACCTAAACCTCAATGTTCCAGTATTGGTTGAAATCTCAAAATGACAGTTGTTAGGTGTATTTATGATTCCCCATATGCCTGAAGCTGAGCCATGCCAGCCTTTCCAGTATACCCAGGCCTCTATAGTTATGTCGCTAAGGGTTGTGCCTGGAGAAAAAGAGTCTGTTGGAAGGCTTATGTATTGCGTGCTTCCGTCAAACTCATAGCATCCGCCTGAAACGCAGTCATCTCCGGTCCTATAAGCAGGGGCACGGCTCTGGTTGCCTCCGCCCAAGGTACCATGGTTATCCTTATCAGAGTAATCCCTTATTGCCCCTGACGTTGCAACAGAAACATTTGAGTCAAAGGGCATATTCAGGGCTGTAAGCGAGTTCTCATCTTTATACCAATTAAAGAGAAATGTCAGGTTTTCCCCATCGCCAGCAGAAACATTAACAGGTGCACATGTCAGGTTATTTCTTGTGTATGCAGTGCCATTATAAAGCTCCTCTATTTCTATTTCAGAAATAGTCCTGTTGAAAATTGTAACCTCATCAATCTTGCCAAGCCAGTAATAATCATCATCATGATTTCCCAGGTAAATATTCCGGTTGAAGAAGTAAGAAGAATAATTTATTTTCCGTCCTTCCTGCGCATTAACATACAAGACAGCAGTTGAGCCGTTCATTGTTACAGCTATATGAGTCCACTCGGTTGTTGCAGAAATGTCCCCAGAGCCCCAAGGAGTGTCCTGGATTCCCATATCCCAGTTGCCGCTGTTTATTCCAATATAAAAACGGTTGTTAATCCCGCCTTCCTGGCCAGCGCTCATAAACATCCTGTTTGTGCCAGTTGCTCCCGCCTTAACCCACATAGAGAATGAGTGTGGGTGAGTGCTTGGATTTAAACCTGAGCCATAGTTAAGGTTCACATAATTTCCTGTTCCATTAAACTCAAAAGCCCCGGCTGCATAGCCTTCCCTGACATTTGTTGCCCCATTATTCGTCCCATGGTTTCCATAATAAGAGCTGTCTTTAACATCATTATCAAGGTTCCAGTAGCCCGCTACCTGGCTATCAAGCCTGGAGTGAACATGAATCCTGGGGTTGTCATGCTCAGGAAGCCTGCTCCAGAAGCCATTTGAGCATACATAATCTCCCTGCACTGTTCCTGTCTCAACACACAAGTTAGACTGGTTTACACAGCTAAGAGGAGAATTGCAGCAGGCAGCATAATACGTCCCGGCAAGGCTGGTATTTCTTAAGTACTCACCGGAGTCATCGCCACAGCATCCCAATGAAGTGCCCGGGTCATAACCACCAAAGGAAAAAGACTCCCCACCATTTATCCAGGTTAAAGCCTCGCAATTATTAATATCAGTTGTACAGTACTCCTCCCCATCATCCCTATCTCTTGCTATACAGCCCATATCGCAGTATATATCGGTCCCACCCCTGCAAGTCATGGGCTCAACATCATCACAATCCTCGCTTCCTGGCCCTGCACAGTCATACTGGCACCTTGAGGAATTGTGGTCTCCACAAGCTATATTGCCTAGAGATGCATTGCAGGCTGTACAGTTAAAGCACATAAACATATCTATTGTTAATCCATACTCAAGCTCAGAGTCGCAATAGCCAAAAGCGCATTCATCATTATCCTGGCATCCCTCACAACCCAGGGGAATTCCTCTCTGCCAGTAAGTTGGCTCTCCACTGGCTGCACAATACCAGCCTGAATCATTTGCTTCCTCGCAGTTAGCAACATCAATCTCAAACCCTAGGTCAGACTGGTTGTTGCAGTCATAAAGATCACCATTCCAGCAAAGCATATGCTGGTAAGAGCTGTTATGCTCTACAAAATTCCCCTCAAAGCAACAATCATTTTCAAAGCCAGTATCATTAAAGCTGTCTGATACGCCATCATTGCCACAGCAGTAATTAAGGTTTGAAAACCAGACAAAAGGCTCACACCCGTTTCCAGAAGCCTCACAGTAGCTCTGCGCATCATTCCTGTCGTGGTTAGTAAAAAGACAGCCTTCCTCATCATGGCAGGATTGCGTGTCTGTATAATTTACCTGAGTTACGCAGCACCACTCGCCTTCACAGGGAAGCTCACAGTTTGTGCTGTTGCCAAAATCCCCGTTAGAGCAGCTTGCATTGCCAAAAAAGCATGTCTGGCCATCAAGGTGCCCCCAGCCATAAACATTAGAAGATGTGCCGTTAAGCGCCTGGCTTACACTGCACACTATATTTCCATGATAACAGGTTCTCTCTGTCCCTGATCCAATAAGAACGCCGTTTCCAATCAAAGTTGTATTTGTAGCGAAATTTCCTTCATAGCACCTCTGGCAAAGCACATACTTAGCCTCAGAAAGGCTTGCATTAGCATAATAAGAATTGTCATCCGCTCCATCATCGCCACAGCATTGTGTCCCAGAGGTAACTCCAGACATCCAGATAAACTCGCAGTTTGTTGCAGTACAATACTCCTCAGCAAGGTCAGGGTCTTTCCATGAGCCTTGCTCACAGTACAAGATTTGGCCAAAGAAAAATCCGCATTCCCCAAAAGGAAAGCAGACATCAGAAAGCTCAAAGTAGCCAATGTTTGCTGAAACATCAACAGCAGAAGCAAATGCGCCTGGCTGAAAAAAAGTCATAAGAAACCTTGCTCCAATATCTACACCTGAAAGCTGTGACCCCTGACAGCCCACCGTAGTTGACTTTACAACAATATCGCCGCCGGAAGCAGTGAACCCATAGGCTAACGAAGCCAGAAAGATAGTAAAAAACAAAACAAAACCCAACAGCCCTCCCTTGAATTTCATAATTAATCAATCATACATCTTTGATCTATAAAAAATAGGGTCTGGTTATCCAGGGTAACAGGTACAGCTGCACAGCCCTCGCTGCTTTCAAAAAGAGCCTCAACTGCGCTCCTATAGCCTTCAATATAAACCATCTCAACGCACTCCAGCCCAATTATTTGCCTAGTCTTATTTTCAAAGACAATCTGGGCAATGCCGCAGTCATCTGTCTGGTCCATCAGGAAATCCAGGGTTTCCTCGAAGATAACCTGGGAAATCCTGTCTTCCTTTGCCTTCTGAATCTCCGGAACCTTATCAAGCGCAATATACAAAGCAAATGCAACTGCTAAAATAATAATAAGAATTACCAGCATCCTTGTCTGGTTAAACCTCAAGCCCTCCCCTCTGTTCTTTTTCATTAAAACCACCTTGATCACCTTGGAAAGCTATTCTTTTTAAAGCTTTTTATTATTCCCTCATCAGAAAGTCATCAGAAAGAAAAAGATTGCTCAAAGAACAAAAATAAGGAAAAAAGAAAAAAAGAAAAAAGAAAAAAATGCAAGTCAGTATAATCACATTTGGGTGTGCTTCAAACCAGGCTGACTCTGACTTCATGAGAAGCCTGCTGTTAGAAGAAGGCATTGCCATTAGCGAAGACCCTTCTGAAGCAGGGATTATTATTGTTAACTCATGCACTGTAAAGCACCACGCAGAAAGCAAGTTCTGGAAAACTGTTAGAGAGCTAAAGCTTAAAGGAAAAAGAGTGATAGCTGCAGGATGTGTTCCCCAGGCCGATAAACAAGCAGAAATAAAGCTTAAGAAATCAGGCATTTCGATAATAGGAGTAAAAGACACAGACAGCATCTGCGAAGCTGTAAAAGCAGAGTCAGAAGGAAAGCATATTGTAAAGAACAACTCTAAAAAAAAGAATCCTTACAAAAAACCCATTACACTTTCAGGAATAACAGGAAAGATCCAGATAAATGAAGGATGCATTGGCTCCTGCTCTTACTGCAAGACTAAATCTGCAAGAGGAGACTTGATTTCCTACCCAATAAAAAACCTGGTAACCCAAGCTCAATGCTTTATTCGCCAAGGTGCAAAAGAACTTTGGCTAACATCGCAGGATACAGGGGCTTACGGCAGAGACATTGGAACAAGCCTGGCTAACCTGGTTAAAGAGATTATGATTATTCAGGGAGACTTTTTTGTGCGAATTGGCATGAGCAACCCAAACACAATAAAGCCTTTAGTTAAAGACATTATTAGATTAATGAAAAAAAATGAAAGAATATACCGGTTTCTTCATATTCCTATTCAGTCAGCAAATAACCAGGTGCTAAAGGGTATGAATAGAAAATATGATGCTAAAACACTTGAGGAAATCTTCAGGGAAATAAGCAGCTCTGGCTTAGGCATTACAGTAAGCACGGATGTAATCTGCGGTTTTCCTAATGAAACCGAAAAGCAGTTTCTTGATACTCTTGATTTTATTAGGAAGATTAAGCCAGATGTTCTTAACATTTCAAGATACTGGGCCAGGCCCGGAACAAAGGCAGCATCAATGAAGCAGCCATTCAATAAGGTTGGAATAAATAGGACGAGAAAAATAAAGGAAGAGTTCGACAGAATATCCAAAGAAAAGAATAAGGCCTGGGCAGGATGGAAAGGAAAGGCATTGGTTACAGAGAAAGGGAAGCATGGCACCTATATCTGCAGAAACAAGCATTACAAGCAGGTAATACTAAAAAGCGATGAAAGATTAGGAGAATTCATCGAGGTTGAGATTGAAAGGCCAAGAAAGTTTGACTTCTTCGGGAAAGCATTAAACAGAAATGTTTGAGAAATCCTTAAGGAAACGCTTTCCATGGTCTTCAGGCTTCATAAGAAGCACAACCCTGGACTCTTTTTTTTCATCTGCTGGCTTCCATTCGCAGAAGGCGCTGATCTTACCGGCAAATTCCTTAATATCATTATGCAAAGGCATATTTGTTTTTTCCAGCCTGTATATTGAAGAGCCAACATGCATATAAGACTTAACCTCAACAAACAAAGGGTTGGCGCTCTTTATCAGCTGTGCATACCTTTCCGGAGCAAAATCATTAATTCCTTTAATGAGGGTTATTCTTAAGCAGGTTCTTGTTTTTGAATTCCTTTTTTCTGACATCACGCCAAGGCTTTCATTAAAAAGATTCCATGCGCTCTTTATTTTAGGCTTTTCTATCTCAAGAAAGGTCTTTTCATCAGGTGCAGAAACAGATTGATATAACTGAGTCGGAAAAATCTTTTTCAGCATTCCTGGGTTAAGCCCGTTTGTAACCACAAAGGTTGTTATTCCCCTCTTATGCAGAGCCTCAATTAATTCAGGAAGAAAAGGATAAAGTGTAGGCTCCCCAGTAAGGGAGATTGCAAAATGCTTTGGGTTTTGGGCTTGTTTAAGCTTTTCGAGACTGACTTTTTCGTTTCCGCCAAAGCCTGAAAGAAGCTTTCTTTGCTGTGAGAATGATTTCTCTATAATTGCTTCTGGCTTGTCTGCTAAGTCTCTTGGGATTTCGTCAAAGCCCTTGGTATCAGCAAAGCTCCTCCAGCAGAAGATACAGCTGTTCTGGCAGTAGTTAACTGAAGGGCTCATCTGGCAGCAGAGGTGCGCCTGAATCCCATAAAAGACCTGCTTGTAGCAAACATCCCTATTGAGCAAAGAGCGTTTTGTCCACGTACAGATTTTTACTGCAGTATGTCCCCCGGAAAAGCCGTACTGCTGCTTCTTCAGGGTTTTTCTAACCTGCGCTTTGTCTTGCATTTTAAAAGGGATGGAAAAGGAATATAAAACCCTTTTGAAAAATATAAAAGAGAAAGATTTAAAAAGGATATCTAACAAGGAAGCAAGCCATAGAAATGAAATTAAAAACCAATCCTTTTTCGATAAGAGTCATTACTTTATTCTGCCTCTTTTTTCTTTTTTTATATGCAAAGGCTGCCTATGGTGAAACTCCTTTGTGTGTTCCTTCTGAATCTTGCTGCATTGACAGGGATTGCAAAATTCAGGTTGACTGCGAGAATAATAAGATTTGCTCAGGCTCATTATTTGGGCTCGCAAACTGTATAGATTTCAAGTGCGACAGCCCAAGCAATATAGAAATAATTGACGGCAAATGCGTTCCTTCTAAAAGCTGCAGGCTTAACAGCTTTATTGAAATCGACTGTGAAAACAACAAAATCTGCAACAGGCTTATTGGGATCTGCATTGAATTCAAGTGCTCAACACACTGCGATTACGTAAGCTGTGCAAGATATGAAATCTGCATCAAAGGAAATTGTGTGCCAAAGCCTACAGACCCAGTAATGCTTGGCTTCATAACATTAGACTCAATTTCCATAAATGAACACAGCGCAAAATACAGCATAGAGTTAACCGAGCCGAACGAGATGCCGCGAAATGCAAAAAGCTCACACTTCTGTGGGATTTGGGATAATACCTTTAACGCAGGCGGCTGCCAGAAGTGGCCCTACAATGATTGTAATTTATTTGATGCAAAGTTCAGAGATCATGTTTTTTTCAGGCAAGTAGACAAAGATAACAAAGATTTTGAGGTATTATGTAACAAAATGGCAATACGGCCTTGGGTAGCCTTTTGTGACGGGGTAAGCAATGCTTTATTAAAATTCAGTTTATGCGATACAGGCTCAGGCATTCCTTGCGAGTCAAAAATAAACCTAAACCCTTCTGACAAGTTTACATATCTAGGATTAACCAAGGATTATGACACCGTTAATATTAACCTTGCCGACTCAAAAAGCTCAGTTGAAGGCAAGTTCAGCTATGAGTGTGTAACAATTGGAGACATGATTGTTCCTGGCTCATCAAACAGGATGCTTTGCAAAGATGAGCAGGGGATTGCATTGTATGCAGTAAACCATCTGCATGACTGCGGGCAGCAAGGAGGGGTGTGTGTAAATGGGGTTTGCAAAGAGCATATCTGCATTCCTGATGACGCTCTTCACAAAAACGAGGAATGCGACCCCGAAGCAGGCTTATTCTGGGTAACAGACAGCTCAGGAAACAGGAAGCAGGTTTCAAGAGCAGACATATCGTGCATGGATTATGGGCTAGTGCCAAAGGACGGAAATCCCGAAACAAAACCTGAGTGTGACGACTACTGCATTATTGACTTAAGCAGCTGTGTGTCCGAGGCACATTTCAGAAGCCAGATGTGCGGCAACCACCAGATTGACATAATGCCTTTATCAAAAACACAAGAAGCATGCGACATGCATGAAAGCGGAACATTCTATGAGCATCCTTTTGGAGACACCCGAGAAAAAACTATATTGCTTCCTGACAGCCAAAAGCTTTACTGCGGCCAGCAGGCTGGCTTTATTGGCGACGCCGAACTCCTTAGGTGCTTGGATGAATGCTCAGAGGTCAGCTTTGAGTGGTGCATGGAAGACTTATCTTTAAAGAACCCTGAAGCAAAAGGGGAAAGCGACTGTGCTGACGGATATAATGATAATTACTGGCATGTAATCTCAAACATTGATGAATCAATTGCAAATGACGGATACTTTGATATAAGCAGGGTAAGGTACAATGAAGAACTTTGCCTAAGCCCAACGCAATGCACTGACTGCCATGACATAAGCTGCCATATGAGAGATGGAAACGGCGGAATCTGCAATTTCATGGAAGAGCTATACTGCAATGATGGGTTTGACAACAACGGAAACGGCCTTGTGGACCTAGAGGACCCAAGCTGCTCTCCTGACCCAAGGTACAATCCTGACCAGTCAAAAATTGGCTTTTGCAATGTAAACTATAACTGCTACCTTGACAGAGACAGCCTAAGCGGGAAAACAAAAGAGCTTTGCTACAAAGACGGAGAAATTGTGTGGGATATGGAAGGGGATTTTATATGCGCAGAAGACAACTTCTGGACTTCCCCGCTAAAGGCAATGGCAGGGCTGTTTTACTCTGTTTCAGACAAGAATGAGTTTTCAATTTACTGCAATGACTACGGAGACAGGGAAGAAGGCTATGTGGTTGCATACAACAGCAAGACTCCAAGCGGCATGAATACTGGAGACTTCATGAGGCTTGCTGGCTCCAGCTTTAGAAAAATGTGCGCCTTCTCTTCCGGAGACTATTGGGGAGTCTCTGCAAAGATAAGAGATGTAAACCAGGAAAACAGCCAGAATATAGCAAGAAACATCCAGAGTGCAATGCCTCTCTTCTCATCTAACAGGGCTGCATGCGATTCTACTGCTGAGAATAAAGAAAGTTTACTGGTGCAAAGCTGCAACGATTTTGGAGTCTTTATGAATTCAAGGTATGGAATAATTTTCAGGACAAACAGAAACATAGAAAACGCTCCGGTTTTGACCGGGCTTGATTATATAAAATCTGCTATCGAAGAGCTTGATCCAATAGGGTCTGAAACGCCGCATCTTTCACAAGGGGCAAAAACCGAAGCCTTTGTATGGAAAAGAAATGGAGACAAAGAAATAAAAGAAATAATTGGCGCAATAGAACAAATTAACGGGACAGTTTATGCAATGATCATTTACAAAAACATCGACAACTTCGATGAGATCTGCAAGGATTCTCTAAGCATGATAAGAATAAGCAGCAGGGTTTACGGGGAATGTTTTGTTGTTGGAAGCAGGGATTACCTTGTTAAGTGGTCTTTTCAATATGATGCCGCAGAGCTCCAGGCTTCAAAAAGCAAGTTCAACGAGCTTGTAAGAAATGTTAAAATAAACTAACCCTGATACTTTTTAGTAATAGTATGTTGAATAGAATATGAATAAATATAAGAACTCAATCCACCTAAAAATAGCAGCAATATTGTGTTTTGTAGTTGCTGGATTTTTTGTTAGGGTCTCTTATGCAGAGCTTCCTTCATGCAGTGTTGCCTCTGAATCTTGCTGCATTAGCAAAGGCTCCAGCTGCATTTTAGACATAAATTGTGAAAAAAAAGAGATTTGTTTCTTTGGAATTGGAACAACTAAAATTTGCATAGAATTTGGTGAAGAATATGATTGCGATGAAAATGGTCCCCTTGTATCTGTTGATGGAAGGTGCTACCCCTCAGAGAGCTGTAAAATAAGCTTTTTTAAGGTTGACTGCGAGAATGAAAAAATCTGCAGTACTTATCCAATTGAATATTGTGTTGAATACGAGTGCGCCTCTGCCTCAGAAGAGCCGGAGTGTGAAGAGCACTCTGACTGCGATGGAGACCAGGTCTGCATTGCCGGAATTTGCAAGCCAAGGCCAAAAGACATATTCCTCGGGTTTATTAAAATAGAACAGATTTCAATAATTAACAATAACATAAAATACACTATTTCCAAACAGGATGAAAATGAGCCCCAGAACATGCCTAACGAAGCAAAAACAGGATACTACTGCAGGCTTCTTGACTTAACTTTCAACAAAGGGGCATGCAGCTATCATCCATATAACTTCTGTAGCTTGTTTGATGGAAGGTTTAGGGATGTTGTTTACTTCTCAGATGTAAGCAAAACAAGCAAAAAATATACTGTTGAATGCAATAAGAGAGGAGGCTACCTTTGCATCCTGCTACCTTATCCGCTTAACCTTGCCTGCGCAGAAAACCTTTGCGATGGTTTTTTCACTAAAGAGCTTTCTTTCATGATTTGTGATACAAACTCGGGGGTTTCGTGCAGTCAAAAGGTAAAAAAAAGTGGCAGCAAATACGGCACTTTGAATGTCAACTTGGCTGACTACGAAAATCCTAAGGGGGGCTATTACAGCTATGAGTGCATAGAGATTGAAAAAGTATGGCGGCCCGGCTCTGCTGACAAGAAAACCTGCAGGGACGAGGAGGCGATAGGCCTTCGTACGGTAAATCAGCTTAAGCCCTGCGGCGATGGAGGGGTTTGTGTAGATGGAGAATGCAAAGAGCACATCTGCATCCCTGACGATACTCTACATGAGAATGAAGAGTGCGACCCAAAGATAAACGAGTTCTGGGTAGGTGGGGAGAGAAAGTCTGGCGAAGATGTTACCTGCATTGATTTTGGGCTTATGCCAAAAAGTGAAAACGATAGACCAACCTGCAGCGAGTACTGCATGATTGACTTAAGCAACTGCATAACCTATGAGGAGTATGTGCGTGACAGTTGCGGCAATCACCAGATTGACACCTGCGGGATACCTGAGAAATGCGACTGGTACCGGTCCCAGGAAAGTGAGTACTTCCACCCGTATGGAGAGGTTAGGTTCAGGACTATAATGCTGGCTGAAGACCACACCACTTACTGCGGAGAAAGGGAAGGTCTTATTGGAGACGCAATGATGCTTGACTGCAGGGAAGACTGCAGGCACATCAGCTATGAGCTGTGCATGAAAGACTGGTCTGAGGAATACCCTGAAGTAAGGAATGAAAGCGACTGCTCTGACGGGTTTAACAACAATTACTGGTATGTAATCTCAAATATAGATGAATCAATTGCTGATGACGGCTACTTTGACATAAATAAAGTCAGGTACAACATTAGCTTGTGCCTAAACGAGACACACTGCACTGACTGCCAGGACATAAGCTGCCACATGAGAGATGGAAACGGCGGAATCTGCAATTTCATGGAAGAGCTTTACTGCAATGATGGGTTTGACAACAACGGAAACGGCCTTGTGGACATAGAAGACCCAAGCTGCTCTCCTGAGCTAAGGTACAACCCAAGCCAATCAAATACGGGCCTGTGCAATGTACACTATAACTGCTACCTGGACAGGGACAGCCGGGCAGGCAGGACAAAAGAGCTTTGCTATGAGCATGGCGAGATGGTCTGGGACAAGGAAGGAGAGTTTATCTGCACAGAAGAAAACTTCTGGACTTCTCCATTAAAGGCAATGGCGGGGCTGTTTTACTCTGTTTCAGACAAGAACGAGTTTTCAATTTACTGCAATGACTACGGAGACAGGGAAGAAGGCTATGTGGTTGCATACAACAGCAAAACGCCCAGCGGAATAGAAGCAGGCGAACTGCTTAGAATGATTGGGCCTAACTTTGGAAAGTTTTGTGCTTTCACATCTGGAGAAGATTGGGGCTTCTCTGCAAAGATAAAAGACCTGAATGAAAAAAACCTGCTAAGCTCTGAAAATAAGGTTCAGGACGTAGCTGCGCTTTTCTCTGCAAATAAGGCTGCCTGCAACAGTGTTGCATCAGACGGAGAAAGCTCAAGCCTTGAAAGGTGCATGGACGAAAATGTTTTCCTGAACTCAAGATACGGGCTGATTTTCAGGACCAATATAAACCTGAACGGCACCCACGCCTTATCAGGCATCGATGATATCAGGAATGCTGTTGGAAGAGATGGCCTGTTTGGATTTTTTACAAATGAGATCCCGCACCAAGAGCATGGAGCAAAAACCCAGGCTTTTGTATGGAAAAAAAACCAAGATAACGATAACCAAAAAAAAGAGATAATCGGCACTATTGAGGAATTTGACGGAACGGTTTATGCAGTAATTCTTTACAATAACATTAAGGATTTTGAGCAAATCTGCTCACATAGCCTTAAGTACTTAAGAATATCAAGCAGGACATCCGGAACCTGCCTTCAGATTGCAGATGACACCTACTTAGTTACATGGTCATTTGAAATGGACAGCACAGAGCTCCAGGCTTCAAAAAAGAAATTTAATGAGCTTGTAAGAAACATAAAAATCAATTAGCCCTGCCCAAGAAAGAAACAACATAAAAAACCTCATTTTCCGTTTCTATTATTTTAAACTGGTGTTTTAGCCTCGACAGCATCTTTTCTACCCAGGTTCTTCTTGAAAAAGTCATGCTTTTTCCTGAAAGGGTTTTTGTTGGAAAGCTGATAATAATCATTTTGGCTTTCAGGGCTGTAAAAATCATCTCTGCCTTTTTATGCCCTGAATCATCAACAAGGTCAAGCAGCTTAAAAAGAAAAGCAACATCAAAAACCTCATCAAAATTAAAAGCCTTTATATCAGCAGCAACAGCTTCGCCTTGAATCCCTTTTGACTGAAAAAAATCATTTGCCTTTTTAACTATTTGCTTGTTTATGTCAATAGCAAGATAGCGCTCAACGCTAAACCTGGAATAAGGGAAAAAAAGCGGGTTCAGGCCGCAGCCTAAGTCAACAAATCTTCTGGGATTTATTCTTGAGATTTCATTCAGGACTGGTTCCGGGATTTCTTTTCTCTCCTTGAGCGAGGGGCTTTTTGCTTCTGAAGGAAAATAAACAAGAGCCTGCTTTCTGAGCCTTGCTTTAGCCTTGGACAAAACCTCCTTAAAAAACTTTGAGCGAGTACTCTTTACCTTATCAAGCTTTTTCATAAGGGGCATCTCAGAGCTAAGCACAAAAGTTATGCTTTTCCTTAATATTTCGTCATCCAGGCTGGAATAATTTCTGCTTTCTTTAAGGAACCTTAAACAGGCCTCCACAAACTCTTTTCTTTCCATAATAAGGTAAATAAGGACAAAGTTTAAAAATATAGGGAAAAGAATCAGGCCCATGGAAAAGAAAAAACCTTCAAAAAAAGACGCAATCACCGAGTCCGCCGAAAAAAAGCTTGAGGGCATAAAAAAAATACTTGAAGAATTCAAGGAGAAATCGCTTGACAAGTTCTCAGACTATATTCTTGGAATATCCCTGCTTCCACCATCAAAAGACAAAGACGACAAGATTGACCCCAATAAGATAAATGTCCTTATGCTTATGGACGACAGCGACACAAAAAAGATGAGCAAGCAGGAACTAAAAGAAAAGCTTACAAAGATAATTGAGGAAATCGCAAAAAAAGCTGATGACAAATTATCTCCTGCAGTAGTGCTTCTTTCAGAGCTCTGGCAAAACTGCTATGACTCAAAATATGAATTCTCAAAAATGATTGCTTCGGGAGCTCAGATTTATGACAAGGGTATTCTCGCTGCAATAAAGGTTACTGAAGTGCATAAGCAGATGGTTCTTGAGAAGTTCGAGAGGTACATTGTCTCCTATGTGCTTGCCGGCTCGCTTACGCAGGGAAAGGCAACTGAGAAGTCTGACATTGATGTCTTCATTGTAGTTGATGACACAGATGTAAAAAAGATGACAAGGGGAGAGCTAAAAGAGAAGCTCAGGGCAATAATTATCGGAATGGGTGCAGAAGCAGGAGAGATGACAGGCGTTATTAACAAGCTTAACATTCAGGTATATATCCTAACCGAGTTCTGGGAGTCGCTGCGGGATGCTAACCCTGTAATTTTCACGCTTTTAAGGCATGGAGTTCCTCTTTATGACAGAGGGGTTTTTATGCCCTGGAAACAGCTGCTCGTTATGGGAAAGATAAAGCCCAGCCAGGAAGCAATTGACCTGTTTATGAGCACAGGAGAAAGAATACTTGAAAAGGTAACAGAAAAGCTAAATGAAATAGGTATTGAAGACATATTCTATGCTCTGCTCACGCCTTCCCAGGCAACACTAATGCACTATGGAATTCCTCCACCGACTCCAAGAGAAACGCCTGAGCTTATGAAAGAAATTTTTGCAGACAAAGAGAAGCTTATTGAAGCAAAAGACCTGGAAATCCTAAAAAAAGTAATAAAGGCAAGAAAGGAAGTTGAGCACAAGGTCAGGACGAGCCTGAGCGGAAAAGAGATAGATGAGATGATTAAAGAAGGCAAAGAATACCTTAAGAAAGTAGATAAGCTGTTTAAGGATATTACAAAGATGAAGGACAAGGAAACTGCGCATGAGATTTCTGACTCCCTTAAGACAACAGTAAGAAAAGTCCTGGAAACAGAAGGCGTTTCAAAAACAGATGAGTCACAGCTTATCAAAAGGTTTCGTGAAACCCTGATTAACACAGGAAAGATTCCTGACAGGATCCTCAAGAAGCTGGAGTCGGCAATAGAAATGCAAAAGCAAAAGACAATAACAAAACAAGACCTCGACAAGCACAGAAAAAATGCTGCCGAGATTATCGGGTTCCTCAAAGAATACCTTGAAAGAAGCAGGTTTTATGAGATAGAAAGAGGAAAGGTAAAGGTTATTTACGGGGAAAACAAGATTGCAGAAGTTATTAACACAGATAAAGGCTATATCCTGATTAAAGACCTGAAAGAAAAGGCGTATAAACTTCTGGATAAGAAAAAACTTTCTGAAAAAGCGATTGAGCAGGATGATGCTGAAAGCCTGCTAAGAGACGAAAAAACAAAGATTGTCCACGAGATGCCCGTTTCATTAATAGATAAAATAAAGGAGCTTTTCGGAAAGGATTGCAAGATTATTACAACCTGATTTTTTCTTATTTAACTTGCTTTTAATTCCTTTCGGTTAATTCTTATCTGCTTTATTATATTTAAAAGCTTCAAATTTACCTTACTTAACCTATCAGGGTTGAAAAAATTCCTGTCAGGAAAAGGTTAAGCACTGTAAAAACAAAGCCGGACAATACAATAAAAGCCGGCATATATTTCAGGCCCGCCTTAATGTTCCCTTCCCTGATTATTGCAATAATCATAGATGAAAATACCGCAGTCAGGAATATTACTACATAAGACATTAAAGTAAATGTTGCCGGCTCTACAGGAACAGCCTCTATTGCACCAATAGAAAAAAGCCCTGTCTGCTGGACATCCTGGGGAATGCTTGCAGAGTCCATCTTTGATACAAAGCCTTCAAGAACCAGAAGAAACTGGTTAGAAAGCGCGAACAGGAAAGGCGACACAAAGCACGCCACGATTACAATAAACATTACATAATTAAGGTTGGTTGCTGAAATATCCTTTTTTAGCTCTGAAGTGTTCTCAAGCTCTGAGGAAATTTTATCTACAATAGGGGATATTCTTGCTCCGCCAAGCAGGGACTCGCTTAATATCGAAAAAGTCCTGTTCAGGTCATCAGAGTCATAAAGCTGTCCCAGATAAATCAATGCATCGCCGGTGTTCTCGCCAACTGCGATTCTCTTTGCAACAAGCTGCAGCTCTTTTGAAAGCTCTCCGTAATCCGGCCTGATTGAATTCCAGAAAGCCTGCTCAAAGGTTGTTCCTCCCTTAAGGTTTTCAGAGACTGACTTTAAAAACCCCGGAAGATTCTCCTCCATGCTTCTTATTCTCTTGTAGATAATGAAATCAAAATAAACCATAATAAAGGAAATAACAATAAAAAAGTAAACAGACAAATAAACCAAAGAGACAAACAGGAAAAACAAAGGGGTAATTACCAGGTTAAAAACGGTTCTCGAAACCTCAAAGGCTTCTGAAATATCCAAAAAGAAATATAAGCCTAGAACTGCAAGAATCATTGTAACAAAACCAGCAATAAATAGAGCCCCAAACAGAGCAAAAGGAGGATTCTCAAACCCGGCTTTTCTGGAATAATCTGAGAGGCCTTTCCTAAGCCTCTCAGGAGTAAGCGTCTTTCCTATAATCTCCAGAAACTCGAATTTTGCCATTTTTACTCACTTATAGGTTAATCACCGGCCTAACCGACTTGATTATGCTTATGAAAAAGTACTGCACAACTGCCAAAAGCAGAACAACAACCCAAATGAATACAGTAGGAAGAATTATGCCTACGAAAGTCAGGAAAACAAGCGAGATTGCAAACCCGAGTGAAGGAAGCACTATCGCAAGCACCAGATAAAGCAAAACGATTGTATTAAGCTTTTTCCCGTATTCTTTTATCTCCAGTGCCAGCTCGTTCCTTATTGAAGCAAGCGTCTCTTCTAAAGTGTAAGTTACATCGGCTCCTGTTTTGAGTGATACAATTAAGGGATAAAGAACTTTCTTAAACTTTGAGGAAGGAGTCTTTTCCCTTGCCTGCTCTAACGCTTCCTCAATAGGGGTGCCTGTGTTTATTGCAGTAACAATGCCTTTAAAAAAATCACCAGCAACAGTATTGTCTGAAGCAGCATCAGTAAGCGCCTGAAGAATTGGGATTCCAGAGTTTATCTTCAAAAGAAGGTACCTTCCCGCAAAAAGAACCTCTTTATCCAGCTCTCTCTGAAGGTGATAAATCTTTAAGTCCAGGGTTCTGTTGTAAAAAGAAACCATGCCAACAAAAGAGGCAAGCAGAATCAGGGGATAGACCCAAAGAAGTCCGAAGCGGGTTACAAAAGCAAAGAAAAGGGTTAAAGCCAAAGAAGACATAACTGCTGAAATCATGGTTCTTCTCTTGAACTCCCTGGGGCTTATATCCAGCTTTGCAAGCTCAAGCTTCCTTTTCAGCTCAATTTCCTTAAGGTTCATTTTTTCTTAATGTCTTTTTTATGGTAATACTTAGATATTAATAACCCGACCTTATCAACATCATCAAACTGCTTCTCAACAAGCCAGTTGATAAACTTAGTCTTCTTAGCCACATCTGCAAGAATCGCGCTCTCGCTTAAGCCTGAATAAAGGTTTATCTCATCAATAATCCTTTTTGGCTTTTTTGCCATGATAAACTTATCCGTTGAAAAATTATACTGAAAGATTACATTTTCATTTCCGCTGTCATCAATTTCTGCCACCTGGAGGGTTTTCCTTTTTCCAGTCCTTCTGTTCCTGAACTGAACCACTATAAGCCCTATGGAAGAAATTAAGTTTTTTGGCAGGTCAATTGGAGGGTTTGTAAGCCTGTTAATGGTTTCATGGGCGTTGTTCGCATGAATTGTCCCATAAACAGAATGCCCAGTATGCATCGCCTCAAAAAGAACTTCAGCCTCTCTTTTCCTTCTGATTTCTCCCACCAGTATCCTGTCTGGCCTCATCCTTAGCGAGTTAATAACCAAGTCCAGCATTGTAATCTCGCCTTTTCCTTCCGGGTTTGCAAGCCTAGTTTCCATTGGAACCCAATGAAGATGGTCCGGAAGAACAAGCTCTCTTGTATCCTCTATGCTTATAACTCTCTGGTTTGGAGGAAGGAAATTGCTTATTGCATTTAGCATAGATGTCTTTCCTGAAGCTGTGCCGCCAGCAACAAGGATAGAAAGCTCGTACTGCATTGCAAGCCATATCCAGGCAGCAACCTCTGATGTCAAGGTTTCCTTTTTTATCAAATCTACAACTGTCCAGGGCTTGTCAGAGAACTTCCTGATTGTAAGTGTATTGCCCGTAGTGGAAATAGGGTACAATGTTGCATTTACCCTGTCTCCGGTCTTAAGAGTTGCATCCATAAGTGGCTGAAGCACTGTTATGTCTTTTCCAACCTCTCTTCCGATGAGGGTTGAATAGTGCCTTATCTTTCTCTCATTCTCAACAAAGATATTTGTTTTAAGCCAGCCATACTGCCTATGATAAATCCATACACAATCCTTTGCGCTGTTAACAACAATTTCTTCCAGGTTTGAATCGTTAAGGAGAATCTCTATTTTTCCAAGGCCAAGGTTTTCCCTGATAAGATGATTTACCAGGAAATCAGCTGTCGGCATATCAACCTGCGGCAGGTATTTTCTTATCAGTACATGCAGCTCCCTTATGAACTCCTTTTCAATTGCCTTGTATCCCTGCTCTATAGATATATTCACCACGCCAATATTAACCTTTGAGACGAACTCTTCCTTAATCTTCTCAAGTATTCCCAGTGTAACCTTGCTTATGTTAAGAATGGAGACAGTGTAAACAGGAACAAAGTCATCCGGATAAAGGTTAATCCGAACATTCGCAACAAGGTCATTAACCTTGATTTCATACTCATCCATTAGTTTTTCCTTATTAGACATTTTCTAGACCCCCGGGGAATTCTCCCAATGAACCTTCTGAAGCATAATCCATGCTTAATGATTGATGGAGTTCAAAAACCTTTTGCTTTACTGCTTCAAGGTCCTCCTTTAAAAAGAAAGGCATTGAGGAATATGTCTGAAAGAACCTTTTAAGAGCTGCCCTGGCATCATTAGCCCTTCCCGACTTAACCAACTCTTCTATATGAGAAAGCTGCCTGAGCAAAAAAGAAAGCCCGGATGACTTATCCAGCTCAGCCTTTTTCTCAAGGCTATAAAGCAGCCTTTCATACAGGCTGTTGGAATCGGAAAGAAGCCTTAGCTTAACCCTGGATGTTTCCATTGATGAAACCAGTCGCGACAACTCATCATAAATAACCAAGGCGCTTTCAACCTTGTTCTGCTCCAGGGATGTATTAAACTCTCCTGAAAGCTGCTTAAAGCGATTAATGCTTGTACGCTCGTTTTGGATTGCATTCCTTGTTTCAGCAATCTGAAACTTTACCAGGCAGCCAAGAAGCTTATGCTTAAAGAAAATCTTTTGCTCAGGAAAAAGCTCAGGAATTTCAAACACCACCTTTTTGATTTTCTGATATCTTTCTGCAAAGTCGCCTAGCTGGTTTAGGCTGATTTTTGCTTCCATCGCCTCTATTTCTGCCTTAACGGTTGAAAAGATTGAAGAGAAAACTGCCTTGTTGTCCCTGAGGAACTTGCTTATAATCTTATCCTCAAGCTCTGACGCCTTTTTTCCCAGCTCAAGGGCTTTCTCAGAGAAGAAGCCTTGTGACAAAATCCTGCAAGCTTTTTTTATTCTCTCAAGCTTCTCCAGAGACTCATTCAGCCTGTCTTCTGAAAATAGCCTCTCGGACTCAACAAAGCTCAAAGATAATTTTTTTAGCAGGAAATGCTCTTTATCCTTTTTCTGAATCTTTTCCTTATTCATCCTTTCCAGGTCTGGCAGAGACTGGATGCTAATGTTTTTGCTCTGTGCATTGCTTTCTGAGCCTGGCTTTCCCTCCAAAGATTCTGGCAAACTCGGAACTGTACCCTGAGAATCCGTGCCTAAACCCGGTTTCTGGCTTCTGGCGTTTTGCTGTTTAAGCTGATTATCGTGAAACCCTGGTTTTGCTGGAGCCTTAGCCTGCTCTTTCTGCCTTGATGCTAGCTGTGGATGTGGCTGCATTTGTTTTGGCTTTTCAGGCAGCTGGCCGCTTTCAAGCGAGCTTTCAAGTGAAGCTTCCTTTAGGTTCTTCAGGGCTGATGACAAGGACTCAATTGCGTCCTTATGGGCTGGTGCCCTGCCTTGCTCAAAACTTGAGCCAGAAGCAGATTCTTGAGCTAAATCTTGTGTGGGGCTAACCTCTGTTTCTGGTGGGAATGTGCTTAGCCCAGGCTGGCGGGATTCAAAGTCTTCATAGCCAATCAACTCTTCTTTTAGCTCTTCCTTCTCTTTCTTGGGGGTTTTCCTGAACCGCGACCTTCTCTCAATGTCTTCTCTTAATCTTAAAAGCTGGTCATTAAACTGGTCCCTGGAGGGAATAATCATATTAAGGATTTCGTCGGAAAAGCCTAACTCGTCAGAGGAGTTAGCTAAATTTTTAAGGGAATTCATGTAGCTTGCTGTCTCATCGCCTAAGATTGGATTAACATTATAAAGCCTGCCTGTATTAATAAGCGATATTGCCTTTTCCTGGCTAAGCTTGGTTTTCTGCAGGTCTTTGTTTTTTATGCTCTCTCTTATCTCATCCATCTGAATCAGAAAAGCCTTCTTTTTAAACCCCCAAAGCTTGAAAAGGACTGCCGTTGATATAAGGTTGTTAAACAAAGAATCCTCCTCGGCTGAAATTCTTTCCTTTGTCCTGGAGTAAAGAGAAGAAAGCGATTCAAGATAAGAATCAAGAGACTCATAGAAATCAAGAATCTGCCGGTCATTCAGGCTGTAAATCATTTTAAAGAGCTTTTCATTGGCCTTCTCACACAAGCCTGCTATCTCCTTATCAAAGATATTTCTCTCTTCTTCAGGCAGAACCTTTGGAAGTATTGATGATACCAAGGCGCGAATAGTAATTTTTATGAAAATTGAGGCGATGTTGGTTTCAAGAGCAATAAACCTGTTTAGCTGAGCCTTTGCACCTGAGAAAAAATCATCTGCTTCCTTGGGCATGTAGTCAAATGAGCTTTCAGTATTGGTATCAGGCATATCCTTTAGTGAAGCCTTTTCTGCTTGCTGCCGTGAATCAGGCTTAACATCTGATTTTAATGAAACAATTGTGTTTGTCAGCTTGTAATCTATCTTAACAAATCCCAGCTGCTCAAGAAGCTGAAGCGTGTTTTCAAGAATGTCCTTTTTTATTTTGCAGATCTTTGAGAGGTCATCTACTGAGATTGAGCCCTTTTCCTTGATAATATTAATGATATTATCTGCTTCAGTTTCTATTTGGTAAGGCATTAATACTTTTAAAAGAAAGTAAATTAAAAAGGTTTTGAACTACTTTAAAGTGTTGTAAGCAAAATTTAAGAACAAACCTACTCTTGCTTGAGAAACTCAAAGGAAAAGGATTTTTCCTTCATCTCAGGAATTCTTTCCTTAAGCTCTTTTTCAAGCTCTTTAACAACATTTTCTGGCACAGGCTTTGCATTTACTGAAACAGAAACAGCTTTTTCAGAAACATCCAGTTTTTCAGGTTTTTTCCCGATAAGCTCGCTTATTGCTATCTCAAGCTTTTCCTTTGGCTCGTCAAAGGTTCTTAGGATTTTAAATTTATACTCGATATCCCTGCCGGCAAGCGGGTGGTTAAAGTCAATCAGCACTCTTCCTCCTGTAACTGACTTGATTATTCCAGGAAGCCCGTTTATCTCAACCTGCAGGCCAACTACTGGCTTAAGCTCACTCTCAGAAAACTTAGAAGCCGGAACAAGCCTAATCAGTTCTCTTTTCCTTTCGCCAAAAGCATCTTTTGCTTGAAGCAGTATTTCGTAATCCTTTTCCAGCTCTTTATCTGCAAGAGCATCATTAAAGCCTTTTGGAAAAAAGCTTTTTCCAATTTGGGTCATTCTTGGAGAAAGCTTCTCAGCATCTCCTCCTTCCTTTTCAGCAACAGTCTTTATGTTTGTATCAAAGAGCTCGCCTGTGCTCTTAATCCTGCCTTCAAAATCAAGCTCAATAAAATCAAGGTTCTTTGTTTTCATGAAAATAAGGAATCTGAGGAAATGTTTTAAAGGTTTCGTAAAAGATTTAAAGAATTGCCAAATCTGCTTGCTTGCGCCTCTGTGGCTTAGTCGTATAGCGCATCCTTGGTAAGGATGAGGTCCCGGGTTCAACTCCCGGCAGAGGCTTCTTCAAAAGAAAGTTTTTTATACTTCTGAATTAATTTTTGGTTTATGGCATTAAAAAAGAAAGGCCAAATCTTCACTGGGATTATGGTTCTTGTCTTCATTATGGTGGTAGCATTAATTCCTTCACCAAAGATAGACCAAAGCTATAAAGACCTTCACAAATGGGAAAACCTTATTATGAGAAATGCCGGGATTTTATACCAGCTCGAAAACAGCGTTCTCCCAAGAGCAACGAGGACTATATCATATTGTGCAATGAAAGAGGTTGCTGAACTA
>DSBS01000049.1 GCA_011045925.1 Candidatus Woesearchaeota archaeon
AAGCGCAAGTTTGGTGCTAGCGTGAGCTCTCTTTCAGCCCGAACAATGCGGGCTGAAATATATTGTAGGGCTATCGCCCACAATATTATTTATTTTTTATTTGGACTTTTTGAACAGAGCCAAGCTCAGCATAAGATTTATATACTATCTAGTGATTTCTCACGGCAAGGAGGCGTGGCCAAGCGGCTAAGGCGATCGGCTGCAACCCGATTATTCCTGGGTTCAAGTCCCAGCGCCTCCTTTTTTCTTTTCAGCGCTGGAAAATTGCCCTGCAGAAATCTTCTAAAACTCCATAAGGGTTTTTTGAAAGGGTAACTGCTGACGCAACAAGAATTCCCTGAACGCCAAGCTGGATTGCCTTTGCTACATCTTCACCTTTCTTAATTCCCGCACCGCAAAGCACAGGTATTTGTGAAACAGAGCTTACTCTCTGTATTGAAGCAGTAACCAGCTCAGGCTTAGCACCTGATACTGAAATATCTGTTCCTATCAGTTCAGGCGGCTCGATTGCAATGAAATCCGGATTAAGTGATGCTGCTGCCTGGGCAATCTCCTCATTTGAGGCGCACACAACAGTCAGAAGCCCTTCCTTTCTTGCAATATCTATTGAGTCTTCAAGCTCATCAATCTTAATCCTGTGCTCTGAATGGTTCAGCAAGGTGCCAATGGCTCCGTTTTCCCTTACGTTTTTTGCTAGCACATAGCCTGTGTGCGGGCCTGCTTCTACTGCATCAATATGCTCTGAAAAGACAGGGATTGAAACTGCTCTTGACACCCTGTAAATGTCTCCAGACTGGACTGCAACTCCAATAGTACAACCAAAATCGGCTGATGCCTTTTCACAAACCTTCGCAAGGGTTTCTGCTTTATCTCCCAAAGCATTATCATAAGCCTTAAAATTAACAAGTATGACCGGCAGTTTGATTTTCATAGGGCAAGCCTTTTCAAATAGATTTATAAATCTTGCTTTCTAAATTGCTATATGCGAAGGATTTTGGTTTTTGATGATTATGCAAAAGAAAATCCTGGCTTAGAAAAGGAGCTGGATGAATTGTCTGCAAAGCTCAAGCATCTTGGCCTGGATGTTATACATGCAAGCAAAACCAGGATTAAAAAAACAGAATCTATTGATATTTCCAACTCAGTTATTCCCACATCTAAAGGGGTTATTATCGGAAGCCTTCGCAGCATGGATGCTGGAGCCTGCTGTATTCAGTTTCTATCTGCCCTAAGGATTTCGCCCATCCTGCAGGTTCCTGATGGAATGCTCATTAAAGCTGAAAACATTTTTTCTCTGGGCGATGAGCTTTACATTGGAGTAAGCGAGCAATGCACAATTAAGGCTGTGCTTTTCATTAAGAAAAGGCTTATCGATGCGAAAGGGACTTTTGCAAAAATCAATGTGTTAAAGACAAAAAAAATTCATCTTGGCGATGTATTCAGAGTAATTTCTGTTGGGCGAAAAAAAATTTACTTTATTAACAGGAACGCAGTTGAAGATGAGTTTGATGTAATTTCAAGCGAAAAGAAGGAAAAGGCTTTATTAAGCAGAATTAAAAGAAAGGATGGGATTTACGGGCTGAGTGATAATGAATCCTGGCTGCTCGGCAACAGGTTTTTTATCGCAGGGAGCTCGGCTTTTGTTTTTGATGAGATGAGAAATATAACTTGTTTTCTGAGGCATTACGGTTTTTCAACAAATACTGTAAAGGGAAAGTTTTTTCTCAGGGAAAAGAAAGGGATTAATGATATCGTTAAGGCTCTTGCCTGAATCATCAGAAGAACTTGTCAAGTGAGCTTTGGGTAATTTTTGTGATTAGCTCTTTTGCGTTTATGCCAACCACATCCGCAATTTTTTCTATGGAGGGAAGAATCTGGTTGTTAATGTAATAATCAGTGTCATAGTCGCCCTGCTCGCACTCTTCAGGCAGCCTGACCTTGTCTGCAATCTTTTTTCCTTCTGAGCAGACTATGTAAGAGATAATTGTCCCGGGAGCAGCCCTCTTTCCTGCTTCCCTTAGCCTTTCTGCTGCTGCAACATGAGGAGCCCTGGATTCATACTCAGAGATTGGCTTCTTCAGCTGGGTGGTTATTATCATTTTCCTGTTTTCTATTTTTTTTGCCCTGATTTTTACAACAACATCTTTAATATAGCTCTCTACTTCATTGTTTGGCTTTTTCGAAAGGATCATCTCAAGCACTTTCATCTGCACTTCCTTGCCAATCTCTGACCAGTTTCTTCTTATTGTCTCAAACCCTTTTACGGAGATGGCGCCATCCTGCGACATTAGCGCGTACCTTTTCTTGGCGCCTGTCATGGTGCCTTTTGTGGATACAAAAATCCCTGTTGAAAATTTGCCTTCAAAGTTAAGCTCCATTATCCCCGGGAGCTCAGTATTTATTTTATCTATTTCCTGCATAAGGGATTTTTCTTCTTTTCCGTCAAGACAAACAAAAATCGAGTCTGTGTCTGAGTATATAACGCTAAAGCCAGCCTTTTTTAACTTATCAATAATGGTTGTTATGTAATGCCTGCCAAAAGCTGTTATGCTCCTTGCACAGTCATAAGAATACCAGCCAGTCAGGGGGTAAGCAAAAAACCCCCAGGTTGCGTTTGCTACTGTCTTAAGGGCGTACTGCCTTGCGTTAAGAATGGTTTTTTCCCTATCGTCTGCTGATGCGATTTTTCGCTTTATTTCTGCCCTGGCATCAATCAGATCCTTAAGCACATAAGGAATAAAACCTTCCTTGTCCTGAGAAAACCAGACTCCCTCAACTGGAGAGTCTATCTTTTTCTTTGAAGACCTGTTTACTGTTTCAGGCGAAATGTTGTGCGAAACTATGATTGTCGGGTACAGGCTCCTGAAGTCAAAGACATAAAGGCTTTCATAAAAGCCCGGGCTGGGCTGGTAGACAAAAGCGCCTTCAAAAGAGGTTCTCTGTCTTTTTCTTAGCTCGCTTTCCTCAGGAAGCGGAGGAGAGAGCATGCTGAATTCCTTTTCCCTTTTTAGCAGATGACTCTCAACAAGCATAGAAAAGCTTGACCTGCAGGCCTGAAAAGCAGGAAGAGATGAAAGCTTGCCCAGCTCTATGATTGAAGGCACAATCTTTTCTGACAAAAGGTAGCAGAGCCTAGAATCCTGAAGGTTATAGGCTGCAAACCTGTTGAGACTTTCTTGGTTTTTCCAGGCTTTGAAAAAGGAGTCGAAGTCCGCTTCATGCTTTTCCTCGCCTAAAAGTACCCTGGATACAGCAGCAAGAGACAGCGAGTCTGAATCTATCGAGGCGTTCATAATTCCTCTTATGAACCGGTATATATCCAGGTGGGTAATTCCTTTTATCTTTGCAACCTTGAAACTCGATCCTGTTACCCTGATGCCTGAATTGTCATAGCCCGGCTGGAAAGACGCATTGATTATTCTAGCCCTTTTGCTTATGTAAGGCAAGTCGAACCCATCTGAGAAATAGCCTGTGATTATATCTGCGTCCTGTTCCTTTATGCATTCACAAATCCTTTCGAGCATTGCCTTTTCTGACTGGCAGAACTCAACAAAGTTTTCTGGGTTTTCGTATTTTTGGTATGTAAAGGCTTTCTGAAGGCTTTGTGAGTAGAGCGAAACAAATATAATCGGCTCTTTTTCAGGGTTTATTTCCTCGCCTTCTGAAAGGGTTTCTATGTCTATGGAGAGAACCTTTGGAGAGTATGCCTGCTGCTCTTTTGAGAGTATTATGCTCTTAAGAAAAAAACAGGGCTGGGTGTAATTTGATTCCATCTCGGATTTTTCGTATTCTATGTCGTACTGGGAAAACATAGAGAAGCTATTGTCTACAAGAAACCTTTTTATGAATACGATGTTAGCTTCGTAGATCTGGACAAAGCTTTTGATTTCTTTCCTGATTATGCTTTTTATAGGCTTAACAGCCCTTGGAGTGTTCAAGTAAACCCTTAAGAGCTTTTTTTCTTCTGAGATTATTGTCTTTTCCAGCCATTCTGTCGAGACTACATAAAAATCCCCTTCCTTTATTTGCTTAATCCTGTCTGCATCGCTTTCATCTGAAAGCTCAACATAAAAATAAGGAAGAAACTTGTCATAAAGAAGCACTGTCTTCTTTCCGTTGATTCTCCCGGTAAGCTCTAGGTAAACCCTGTTGTTGAACTCAGTATAGTCCAGGTCCAGTAGAATAAACTTAGACTTCATTGTAGGTTTTTTTTGCGAGTATGCTGTCTCCTTCAATGTTTGGGCTTTCACTTACCAGCATTCCCTTTATCTTAAAGTCTTTTAATGCTTTCATCAGGCCTTTATAGTTCAGGTCTGACTCCTGCAGGTTAAGGTGGTTTCTTTCACCCTTTTCTGAGTAGTTTATACCGGCAAGGTGCATGTGCATGTTGCTCAGGATTTCTTTGCCAAGCCCTGCCTCCAGCTTCCTGAACAGCTCTGAAAATTCTTCGTATGTGTTAAACTTTCCCTTAAGCCTTGCGTGGTTATGGGCGAAGTCTATACAGGGCAGAACCTGCTCCAGCTCCTGGGAGAGCCTGATTAGCTCATCTATGTCTCCCCACTGCGTTGGCTTGCCTGTGAGCTCTGGGCGGATTTCAACCTTGTTTCCTTCATCCTGCAGGATTTTTGTGATTCTTTTGAGCGAGTCTTTTACCTTTGCATATGCTGCCTCTTTTGAGGCTTTCATATAGTAAGCTGCATGAAATGTTGCTGACCTGCCGCCGCAGAGGTGAAGCTTTCTTGCTGTCTGGAGAATCCTTTCTTCACTTGCCTTCTGCTTTTCCTTTCCTGCTGAGTTTAGGTTAATATAGTAAGGAGCGTGTGCTGTGAGCTCTTTCCCAAGGGCTTTTGCAGTGGCTCTTACCTGGTGCGCAAGCTCGTCTGACATTCGCACTCCCCTAACGAACTCAATCTCCATGCCGTCAAGCCCAAGCTCTTTTAATCTCTCTATTCCTGAGATAATTCCTGGCTTTGCTGAAAGAGGAATCCCTGCTGTTGCAAAGCACAGCCTGCTGTAGCTCATAAAAGGTATGAAGCAGAGGGGTTTTTTAAGGGTTATGGTTGTTCTCTTTTTCTTTGCAAAAGATTTAAAAATGCTGCAGAAATCTTTGAATGCAAGCTGAGGTCGCATAGCCTGGCCATTGCGGAGGATTGCTAATCCTCTGTCCATCCGGACACGGGGGTTCAAATCCCCCCCTCAGCGAATTCTTGTTATGAGGTGAAAAAATGATGCATGAAGACAGAAAGGATTTGTCTGATAAGACTCTGGATATGAAGAGAGCAATTGACTCCCTGAAAGAAGAGCTCGAGGCTGTGGAGTGGTACAACCAGAGGGCAGATGCCTGCAAGGATGAAAACCTAAGGAAAATCCTGGTGCATAACGCGAATGAAGAGAAAGAGCACGCAGCAATGATACTTGAGTGGATAAGGCAGCACGACAAGGCGTTCGCCAAGGAGCTTAAAGAGTACATGTTCTCTGATGAAGAGGATGTTGCAGGGATGGAAGAGAAGAAGTGAGTTTTTTTGTTTATTATAATATGACTTAAAGAGTGTTAAAATGTATGCCTAATTACTCCAGTGTGACTTGATAAGTTGTGGTTATCATTCGCTTATCAATTTTTTTGCCTTATTCAGGAAAAGCCTTGTATTTGTGAAAATCGTATTAATGTCGCTCCAGCCAAACCTGGTCTTTGCTGAGTAAGATGCCTCTTCTCTCTTATTTTTTGCCTTTACATAAAACAAAATGTCTTCTTTTGTAAGAAAAGCAAAGTTGACTAGCGCTAAATCATCTTCAGAAAGATCTCTATAGTATTCAAGCATGAGAAGGCACAACGTTGCATCGTGGCTTTTTGAGAAAAAGCCTTTCCTGATAATCAAGGCAAGCGCAGCATGGTAAAGGCAATAGTAACAGCCAACCACAGCCCAGTCAGAAAACTCTTTTGAGATGCTATCAACAAATCTTATATTGCTAACTGCCTTAGCAATATGCCCCTTAACCGCATTTATGTCTGGCGGCATTATTTTCACAACACCTGCATTCTTGAACTCTTCAATCTTTCTTTCCAGCTCCTGCCTCGAGCCAAGAAGCCTTCTTAGGTAATGCTCATTCATTGTATATCAGGCAATAAAAGTATTCCTTGTTAAATACAGGAAAGCCGGTTTCAATTGCCGACTGCACAACATAATCCTGCTTTAGCTTTAGCTCTTTATAAAACCTGGCTTCAGAAACCCGAAAAACCTGCAGATTTTGGCCTGTCAGGGCTTCGGCGCTCTTTTTTGCCTGGCCAGACTCTTTACTGCTTCCTGAAACCTGAAGAATGTCAATGTCTGAGCTGTCATTAAATGTGCCCTTGGCTGTGGAGCCAAAAACAATAAGCAAAGCCGGCTTGTGTACTAGTGCAGCAAGGTATTCCTTAACCGCGTTTTTCCTAAGAAAGGGAAGGGATTCCAGGCGATCTGTATCAAACAATGGAAAAATAAGCGGAATCTGCTGCCTTCTGATTGAGTATTTCTTTAGGTTTGCATCTTTTTTGCTTTGCAGTATTCCTGCTTTCTCAAGAGAATTCAGGTGCAGGAAAGTTGAGCTTTCCTTAATTCCTATTCTCCTCGATATTTCCCTAAGGTGAACAGGTGTGTTGTGGTTTTCATAGAAAAGCTTTAGTATACTCCAGTATTGGCTGCGAAACAATGTTCTAGTTGTCATAACAAATGTTATAACTTAAATAACATATAAATCTTTCGTAAATTCACGCAAATGACTTAATTGCTGCTTAAACCAAACAAGAACCTCAACAATGCGCTCTGTTTAGGAAAAGAAAAAAACTCACCGCTTCAGCGCAGAGCCAATCATGGATGCTGCTGTGATGATTCCTGCTGTCAGGATTACCATGTTTCCGTCAACAGGAGTTACTCCTGCCCATGTTGCCCCTAATTTTATTATCCAGGTCGCCAGCATAAAGTACACTATTCCAAGCAGTATCAGCATTATCGATGCCAGGGCTGTTACGCCAAGCCCAAAAAGCCATCCAGCTACAGCTTTCATAATATCACCTCAGCATAAAGAAACCTAAGAAAGTATATAAATCTTGCTTAAATCTGGCAGTTTCAGCAAAAGCTTTAAAAGAGCTAGACAAACCTCTGGAATCATGAAAGCAATGAAGCTCTCTTTTGAGAGCAACCCTAACATAGGCACAGGAATCTTTGTAAGCAATAAGCTAGGGCTTATAGGCAAGTCTTATGAGAAAAGGTTCAAAAAGGAATTGGAGACCTTGTTTGGTGTGCCGTTCTACGGGATTACCTTTACTGGCACAGACCTGATTGGTGTTTTCATTGCAGGCAACGATGATTTAATCGTAATTCCCGACATCTGCTTTAAAGAGGAACTTGAAACAATAAAAAGCATCTGCACGAGCCACAAGCCAACCTTGATTGTCTCTGAGGACAAGGCAACTGCCCTTGGAAACCTTATCCTGTCCGGAAAAGAAGCTTTGCTGATTTCAGAAGAACTCAGCGAAAAAACAGAGCAAATGCTCAAAAAGTATATTAAGGTTAAAAGGGCAAATTTCTCTAACCCGCTGGTTGGCTCACTAGCAGCAAAAAACAGCACAAAAGCTGTTGCAAGCCCTGCATTAAGCGAAGAAGAAACAATGCAAATTGAAAAGGCATTTAAAGTGCAATGCATAAAAATGAGCGTTAATTTCGGCAACAATTTCGTAAGCTCAGGACTAGTGCTTAACGATTCTGGCTACGCAATAGGCGAGCACAGCACTTCTATTGAGGTTTATGAGATAGACAATTTCCTGAGGGAATAAAAAATGGACAGCGAGACCAGGGTGCAGATAGAAAACGAGCTTGAAAAAATCTCGGAGATGATAATGGAGCTTGAATACTCAAAGCAGTGCATTGGTGAGATAACAAAAGGCAAAGAGCAGGACATTGTAATCCCTCTGGTGGGCGGGATTTTTATCAAAGGGAAAAAGCCAGAGGTTAAGGATTTTCTTGTTAACGTAGGCAGCGGGGTGCTTGTAAAAAAAACACCTGAAGAGGCAAAGGACTTCATAGGTGCAAGGCTGTACGAGCTGAACGAGTACATGAAGCGGCTTGAGGCACAGCTTTATTCAGGCGAAGAGAGTGAGTGAAGATGTTTAAGTTCTTCAAAAAAAAGCTGGGAGACGCAATAAGCAGGTTTTCTAAGAAAGCAATCGAGGAAGTAGAGGCAGCAGAAGAAGAAAAGCCAGAAGACAGGAAAGAAAAAAAAGAAGAGAAAAAAAGGCTAAAGGAAGAGAAGAAGAAAAAGAAAGAACAAGAAAAAAAACCAGAAGAAATTACAGGGCTTCCCAAGGAAGAAGATTCTGAAGAAGAGCCACAAGAGATTATAGATAAGCAAAAGCAAGAAAAAAAACCAGAAGAAATTACAGAAAAGCCTAAGCAAGAAGACAGGAAAGAAACAAAAAAAGAGCTTACAGAAGAGCCGAAAGAAGAAAGAAAAGGCTTCATGCAAAGGCTTAAGGAAAGAGTCTCAAGCGTAAATATAAGCGAGGAAAAGTTCGATGACCTGTTTTTTGAGTTTGAAATAACGCTGCTTGAAAATAATGTTGCTTACGAGATTGTCGAAAAAATTAAGGGAAGCCTTAAGCGTGCTGTTACAGAAAAGCCCATTGAAAAAAAGAAGCTAGACAGCTTAATCCAGGACACGCTAAAAAGCACGATAGAGGAAGTCCTGGACTTTGAAAAGATAGACATAATCAGGCAGGCAAAGGAGAAAAAGCCATACATCATTACATTTCTTGGGATAAACGGCTCAGGCAAAACAACAACCATTGCAAAAATAGCCAATTTATTAAAAAATAACAGCTTGACGAGCGTGATCGCTGCCTCTGACACCTTCAGGGCTGCTGCAATCCAGCAGATGGAAGAGCATGCCAACAGGCTAAACATAAAAATGATTAAGCATGAGTATGGCTCTGACCCCGCTGCTGTTGCTTTTGACGCTGTAAACTATGCCAAGGCAAAGGATATTGACGTGGTTCTTATAGATACAGCTGGCAGGCTTCACTCAAACAAAAACCTAATGGATGAGCTCAAAAAAATAAACAGGGTAATCAGCCCCGACCTTAAGATATTTGTAGGTGAAAGCATCACAGGAAACGACTGCGTTGAGCAGGTTTCAAGGTTCAACAGCGAAATAGGCATTGACGCAATTATACTGACAAAAGCAGACACAGATGAAAAAGGCGGCACTGCTCTTTCTGTTTCTTACATAAGCAAAAAGCCCATCCTTTTTCTGGGCACAGGCCAGGGCTATGAAGACCTGAAAGAATTTAGCAGAGAAGAAATTGTTGAAAGCCTAGGGCTTTAGTAAAGGTACGCTAAAGCCGAATAACCCTTAAGAAAAAGTGTAACCCTATCCTTAACCTTGTCAACAAGAATCTTATCCTGGCTTCTCATTACCCTAACAAGGTCCCTGTTATCAGGCTCCTGGTAAAGCCTAAAGAAGGCATCGCTTTCAAGGTAAATAATAATGTCAGGAACATTATCGCCAGGGTTATAGTCAAGAACCTGCATCACATCTGACGCCACTGAAGCAAACAGCTCCTGCTGATAATCAAGAATCACAATCTTAACCAAAGCAGGCTCAGTGGAAAAAGGCCTGGAATTAAGCCTGTAAAAATGAAGCTTGTTAAGAAGGTAAGTCGTTGCGTCAAGCGAAACCATCCGGCTGGTTTCATTCCACGACGGCTTTTCCCCAAGCTCAGGCACAGACTTATGAACTGAGAAGCCAACAATCAGAAAAAAGAAAACAACAACAGCAGCCAGGAAAACAGAAAACAGAAGGGGAAGCCTGCTTTTCTTTTCCTTTTTCACCGGCTTTTTTTCTTTCATAGAGTTTTTACTTTGATGGGAAGAAGCCCTTTCTCAAACTCCAGCTTGGCAATCTCATTTACATTGTACTTAAGCTCCTGGAGCTGCTTCTCACTAAGCTTAAGCAGCATCGGAGCGCCCATGGAAAGCTGAAGGGCTCTCGCCCCTAGTATCCTTGCTTTCTCAAAACGGGTGTATCTCATTTAAGCACCTCTTTAAGCTTTGCTAATATTTTTTTCCCTGAAGCTAGGCCAAGCTTAAGCATCGCATCAAGCTCTTCCTTTGAAAGAGGGCTGTCGCCGCCTTTCTGCAATGCGTATATTCTGCCATCTTCCTTGGCTGCAAGTGTCAGCCTTCCATCTGAAGCCTCTTCCTCCTCACAAGTCAAATCAACAAGGAAATGATCTCCAACCTTATGCACAGTCGCAGGAACAACCCACGAGCTAATCGGAAGCCTGTTCTTTGTCTTTTCCTTATAACTAACTGTGTCCCCTTCAAGCTTTGGCATGGTTGTGTCAAGCAAAGCTGCCATAGCTGCAATCCCAGAGGCATCCATTATGTTTCCATCATTGTTTATCACAACTATGTCAATTGAAACATTCCAGACTTTCTCTCCTGGCCTGAGGCAGAGCTTTTTTGTATCAATGATTTTCCCCTCTCTAATGCCACGATCAACAACTCTTGAAAACTCAATCGCATCAATGCCTGGCGGGCCAGACTCATACTCCGGCGAAGCTAGTGAAGGCAAAGAAACCTCAACCATAAGATTGCCGTTTTCCGGGGTGTCTGGATAAGGGGTTTCCAAAGAAAGCTTAATCCCTGCAATCACTTCGGTCTTGCCCAGTTTAACTCTCGCAGAGCCTTCAGCTGTGCTGCTCACGCCTGTTTCAATAGTTATCTCCCTGTATTCATCAAGCTCCCTGGAATCATACCTAAGGCCTTCCTTAAGGTATTTTGCCAGGTGCTGTTTTGCACTTTTACTGCTCAACATCTAAATCACCTTCTACTTTGTATTTATCAAGAAGCGCATTCTTCTGCACTTCGTAGATTTTTTCTGCTGCTTCCTTTGCCATATCAAAAAGATTAAGCAGAGACTCTGCATCTACAGCACCGTCGCCCTGAAGAAGGGTCATCTTCCCTGAGTTGTGCATAAATGCAAAAGGAATATCGCACACCTCACCCTCAAAAGCCTCTTCCTCATAGCGAAGGTCAACGAGAAGCTTATCATCTATCTTGCCGCAGGCAACAGATGATATCATATCCTTCATCGGTATCCCTGCGTCAGCAAGTGCAAGTGCTGCTGCTGTAATTCCTGCACACCTTGAGCCTGCGTCTGTCTGGGGAAGCTCAATAAAGACATCCACGACAGAGTTAGGAAACTTCTCTATATCAACCACAGGCAGAATTGCCTTCTCGGTTACCATAGAAATCTCTTTTGCCCTCCGGTTCTGGCCTGGCCTTACTCTCTCGCCCATGCCTGAGAAAGGCATCATGCTGTAAGAGCATCTTAAAACCCCTTTTCTCGGGTCCTGCATAAACCTTGGCAGCATCTGCCTTGGGCCATAAACTGCAGCATATGCAGCAGTATTGCCAATCTTAAAGTAAGCGCTGCCATCAGCCTTATCTATAACCCCCACTTTTGCTTCCATAGGCCTGAGGTCAGTCAGGCTTCTTCCATCAATTCTTTTGCTGAAGCTCATCATTATCACCTATCTTGTTTCCTGTCTCTTTTTCAAGAAATTTCTTTACCCTTTCCGTCAGGCCAGACGTGTGCGCCTGCTCGTCTATCATCTGCAAGGCTTTGACAAGAACCTGCTCCATCTTTGGGTCTCCGTCAATCCATATCAGGCCATTCTTGCCTACATAAACCTTGCAACCTGTTGCATTCTTCAGCATGGCAACCATAGATGCTTTTTTGCCAATAACCCTTGGAATCTTTACAGGCGCAATGCCAAGCAGCCTGCCCCCAAAAAGCTTCCTTGAATTCCTGTCTTTCATAGACAAGTCAATCAGCATCTGGCTCGTAACCCTGGAAACACTGCAAAAAATCAGGTCGCCAATGTCAAAAAACTTGCTCAGGTCAGCGCCTCTGCCTACAAACTCGTTTACTGCATCCTTAACTGGAAGGATTGCCTCATAGGCAGTGTTCATCTCAACTCTCCACCCTGAAAGCAGCACATCGCTAATTCTTCCAATAATGGTGTCTCCCTCTCTTGGAAAGTAAGGGCCTGACAAAGGTATAACCTTTATCACCCTATTGCTTACTTCCACAAGGCCTGTCTGCATAGACAGGATCTTGTCTTCTTCCCTGTAAGCTGATCCGGTAGGGACATAATCCATTCCCTCAGCCAGAACCTCTCCAGGGATTACAACCTGCTTGTTGCTTACTTTTATTTCTCCCATTTATTCACCTCATTATTTATCGAGAATCTTAATCTCAACTTCGCCTTTAGTCATGTTGTTGAGCACATCCATTATCTCTTCTACATGCCCCGCAGGAACCTCAAGCTTGCAGGAGAAAGAGCCGTCATTGTTCCACTGCTCAAACAGGAAAGGCGCATGCTGCTTAACATAGCCATAGCCTTTTGCTGAGTAAACGGCAGGGATTGTAACCTCAAGCCTTTTCTTTTCAAAGCTAAGCGGCAATATCAGCTTAAGCTTGCTTACAAACCCCTCAATCTGCTCCTCAACAGGCTTAAACTCATCTACATGAAGCTTTGCCTCTTCTATCGCAGCCTCGATCCTTGAAACCGGGTGGGGCAGCTTTGTTTTTGGGTCAACAGAGTTCATATGAATGATGTCAATAAGCCTCCTGAGCTTCCTCTGCCTTAGCTCATCCCTGATCTTAGCGGTTAAGTGAACCTCGCCTTCCTTGATTATCTTCTTGATGACTTTTTCAGGCTCAATAGTGCCAAAAGCCTCCATGATGTCCTTATCAGCAGCCAGCAGGCCCTTGTTTGCATCAGTAAAAACATGCATGCTCTTTGCTGCATCTATCAAGTCAACATCCTGGCCTTCCCTCAGCTTGACTGCAAGCTCAGGCTCGATAACAACCTCAAAATTATTGCCCGCCTTCTTAATCTTAGTTACATTAAAACTTATGCTTTCCTTTTCCGGAATAAAAACCATCCTTTATCATTCCTCCTTGTTTTTTAAAATCACAAAAAGGCATATGCCAAAAAACAGAAGCAGGCCCGGTTCCGGGCCTTTGGCCTTTGCCATTCCTGATTTCATTTGCATACTTTTAAATATAAATCAATAAACCTGGGCAAATCCCCGGGGCTTACTTTTTCATAAAAGACTCAATCTCTTTTTTTGTGAGCTTTTTGTTTGTCTTTGATGAGTCAACATAAGCAAGGTCAATCCTGTTAAGGCTGAACTCCTCTTTAAGGAGCTTTTTCATAATGCTCAGGGAAAACTTTACAGCCTCCTCAAAGCCCATGCCTTGCTTATATTCTTTCTGAAGTATCTTTTCTGCTTCTTCCTCATGCTCGCCAATTGCCCTGGCAAGATACCTGAAGTAGATTCCTGTCGGGTCAGTCTCATAAAGCCTTGGCTCAGCATCATAGCCTGCTATAAGCAAAGACACGCCAAACGGCCTGGCTCCCCCCGACTGGGTAAAGTACTGCTTTAGGTCGCACAAGTCTTTTACAATAAGGAAAACATCTATTGGGTTATCATAGTTAAGCCTGTGCTGCTGGGCATAAACCTGGCCCCTGGAGATTAAAACTCTCGCATCAGAAATGATTCCGGCTGCGGTTGCGATAATATGCTCATCCACAACAAATATTTTTTCCACAGCATCTGCAACAAGCAGAGTATTAAGCACTCGTTTATCTGTAACAAGGATTACACCCTCTTTATAGACAATGCCTATTGCAGTCGAGCCCTGCCTGACTGTCTTTTTTGCATACTCTACCTGCAGCAGCCTTCCGTCCGGGCTGAACAAAGTGATTGCACGGTCATATCCCATCATTTGGTGGTCAATCAGTTCCATTTTCGCATACCTCTCTAAGCTTTTGCCTAATCTTGAGCAAAGTACCAGAAGCAATTATGCTTCTTATGAATATAGGTGAGTCTTTGCAATCGTTTATAAAAATTGCGGAAGACTTTAGCATATTTAAATGCTTCCTGTTAACCCGAAGCACAAAAAAATTCTCTTTTGAAAGGTTGTCGACGGGCTTCACCCCTGCAAGAGAAAAGAAAGAAATCCCCATAAATTCCCTTATCCTATCAATAATCCTGACTTTGCACTTATCCCAGGTGCCTCCGCGCAGCTCAAAAAGAACATACCTGCTCTTCTCTCTCATAGAAGGCTTTAGAATTTTCATGAAATTGGCCCCTCTTTTCGCAACAAAAACAAGAAAAAAAGGCTATTTTTATACTTTTGTATTTAAGATATAAAAAAAACTAAGGGGACCGTTGCAAAAACCATTAAATAGTTAAAAGAAAAGTATTTAAAAAACCTTAGCAAAAGAAAGATTAGAGGTTATAAAAATGGAAGCTGATGTGAATCTCATAAAGATAATTCTGGGGATTATAATAGGAATGATACTTGCAGTGCTGTATGCCCTGAGGGTTCTTGTGATAATGGAAAGAAGAATCGCCAGGATGGACATAAACATGCTGAAGATAGTCAACAAAATCTACAGGGATGAAGACGAAATTCTTGAGGAAGAAAAGAAAATTGAAAGGCTTCTGGTAGGAAAGCCAAAAAAAACAGCAAATAAGCCAAAGAAAAAGCCTGCAAAGAAGAAAAAGAAGTAAAATTGAACCAGAATTCTTAATTTATTTTTTTTCAAATCCCAAATAAGAGGAGAAGCGAATGAGCAAAGAGGGCAAGATGAGATTTGAGGATTATGTAGAAAAAATCCAGACTCTTGATATTCAGGGGGCAGAAAATGTTGCAAAGGCAGCAATGCATGCAGTTCTTGAGGTTATTGAGGAGACAAAAGACTGGCAAATTAGCGATATAAAAAGAAGGCTGAAAAACTGTAGCGAAATCCTGAGAAAAACTAGGCCAACCGAGCCTGCAATGATGAACTCGCTGAACTATTCCCTGCACTTTTCAGATTTCCCAAAGCAGAGCCAGGCAGAAAAGCATAAGCTAATCGAAGAGATTATTAAAAGAATAAACTTTGTGCTAAAGCACTTTGAAGAAAGTGATGAGATTATTGCCGAGATTGGAGAAAAGAAAATTAAAAAGAATTCTGTGGTTTACACCCACTGCCATTCTTCCACTGTAATGAGAATAATAAAAAGGGCCTGGGATAAAGGCACAAGGTTTGAGGTGTTCTGCACAGAGACTAAGCCCCACTACCAAGGCAGGCGCACAGCAATAGAGCTAAGCGAGCATGGCATTCCTGTAACATACTTTATAGACTCAGCTGCAAGGATTGCCATCAAAAAAGCAGATATTATGCTTATTGGAGCTGATGCAATTACGAATGAGGGCAAGATTATTAATAAGATAGGCTCGGAATTGTTCTCGTTTGTTGCCTCAACTTACGATGTGCCTGTTTATGCTTGTACTAACTCCTGGAAATTCGACCCGCATAGCGTGTTTGGCTATGAGGTTAACATTGAGGAAGCAGAAAAAGCAGACTTTTGGCATGATGCGCCTGAAAAAGTCATGATAAACAGGCTTATGTTTGAGAGAGTAGACCCAAAATACCTTTCCGGCGTAATCTCCGAGCTGGGAATATACTCCCCTGTTGTTTTTTCTGAGGAGATTAAAAGAAAATATGACTGGTTCTTTAAGAAGGCGTGAATTTGGCTTAAAGCTAATGTTTTTTGCCCTTTTTCGGCTTGGGCTTTGTGTTCGTCTTGGGCGTTTTAGGTGATTTTTTCTTGGGCTTAGACTTCTCTAGCTTTTTTTTCGGCTTAGCCTGCTTTGACGGCTTTTTTCTGGTTTTTTTGGCTCCTAAAGCTGATTTTGGCTTCTTTTTTGCTATGGCGGCCTTTTTTGGCTTTGCTTTTGGTTTTGCCTCTGGCTTTGGCATTTTCTTCTTAGGGGCTGGCTTGCCTGCTTCTGGCTTTTGCTTCTGCTTCTCGAGCTGTGGCTGCATATACCTCTCATTAAAATCCTGGATCTCATGCTCCAGCTTGTCTATTTTCTCTTCTAAATCTGAAATGATGTGGTCGTTGCTCACCTGGTTCATTATTGAGCCGCATTCTGGGCAGCTGAAATTAAACTCCATGGACTGCTCAAAGCTAAGGCGCATGCATGAGTTGTTGCAGGAAAAGAAGTTGCTTGCCTTCTCCCTCTCCAGCCTTAAAACCAGCCTGGAAAGCTCCTCATTCTTTATCTTACGGTAAAGGAAAGGGATATCTGAGAGGTTTAGGGTCCAGTAATATATGTACCAGCCCTTTTTTTTGTCTTTTTTCCTCTTGAAAGTCAGGAAGTTATGCTTCTGGAGCCTGTAAAGCTGGTTTCTCATAACATTCAGGTCCAGCTTTAGGTCTTCAGCTATTATAAACTCTGATATGTTCTCTTTTCCCTTAAGATACTCCACGATAGGCAGAACATCCTCTCCACAGAGAAATGTTATTACCCAATCCTGAATTTTTTTGCCTGCTCTCATTATTTCGAAGAGAAAAATCCTCTGTTTTTCCCTGTTATCTTCGAAATGTTCTTTATATGTGCTGTTTGTACTCACTGTTTCTTATTATTTAGCTCTTTTAAGTTAGATAACTTTTTAAAGTTTACGCATTATTTATGGCTTATGCTAAGAAAGCCTGCTGTTTCAGGGGCTTTTTACGAGGCTTCCAGGGAAAAGCTTGTGCACCAGATAAAGGGTTGTTTCTTTTCCAGGCTGGGCCCCGGGCGCCTGCCTGACGAGAAACCAGAACAAGAGGCTTTTGGGCTGGTTGCACCCCACGCAGGCTATGTTTTCTCAGGGGCATGCGCTGCCCATGGCTATGCATGGCTAAGCAGATCAAAAAAGCAAACCTTTGTTGTCCTTGGGGTAAACCACACAGGGGTAGGCTCAAGCTCGGTTTCGCTCAGTGACTTTGAAACGCCTTTGGGAATTGCTAAAAATGACATAGAGCTTAGCAGGAAAATCGCATCTTTTTCCAGAATTCCCTGCGACGAAAGGCCGCATTTTTATGAACATTCCATAGAGGTTCAGGTCCCTTTTCTTCAGTTTATATATAATGAAGGACTCAGGATAGTGCCTATTATTGTAGACTTCAGCTGTGACTACCCGAAACTTGCCTCCGCCATCCTTCTGGCTGCAAAGGAGCTTGCCAGGGAAGTTGTGGTGATTGCAAGCTCAGACTTTACTCACTACGGACCTAATTACGGAGAAAATAACTTAGGAGAGAATGCTGAAGAGAAAGTTAAAGAAGATGACCTGAAGATTATACAGAACATCATTAACAAAAGCCCTAAAGTTTTCCTTGAGGCTGCAGGAAAGAAAACCATATGCGGTGTACACACAATAACTGCACTGCTTCATTACATTAGGCTGGCTGAGAAAACAATGCAACTGGATTCAGAGCCAGAGCTCCTTAAGTACTACCAATCATCTGATATTATGCCTTCTGGCTCGTTTGTTGGCTATGCCAGCATAGTGTTTAGAAAGATTGGCAAAGCTCTTAAAAAACAGAAGTAGTTCTCCTCTCCTTAGGCAGGAAATTAATAATTCTTCCCACGGCAACCCTGCCTGAGCCAATAAAGTCGTTGCCATGCTTTAAGATAACAAAGGGATTTGCATCTGTGTTAGCCGACTCTTTAATCTTCTGCTCAAGCCTTGCATCCAAAGCTATATCCTTTCCCATAAACCATTGCTTTGCGTTTTCTTCATTCACCTCAACCACATTTCTAATAGCAGCCGGCCCGACAATAAAGCATCCCTCGTTTGAAAGCCGCGGCTCTTTTTGAAGGTTGGCAAAATATATGCCAAACCTATTTATGTTGAGCTTTGAAAAGTCCAGCTCCAGCTCTTCCCTTGAGAATACATAAACCCTTTTCTTTGACTCAGAGTAGAAAAAGTGGTACTGCTTTGAAAATCTGCTGAGGTCTGTACCGAATGCCTCGCTGAGCTGGGAAAGCAAATGCTTTACATCGCGCGAGTTCATTACATTATATACGGATATGTTCATAAATGCCTGAAATAAAGTCTGTTTTAAATCTTTTCTGGTTCATTTAAAGCCCAAAAGAAGGGTCTCTCTGCTTCATAATGCTGGCTATTTCCCTTAGAAGTTCTATCTGATCAGGGGAAAGCATCTTCTTTGCCTCCCTGTATTTCTTGAATTCGACTGAGGAAATAAGAGTGTAAAGAATATCATTTTCCTTAATCTGCCTGCCAAAAGTAACCTTAGGGAGCGAAACCGCAACCTGCGCATTCTTCTTTACCTCAGGAACATTCTCGCAATTAAGCTGAACCTGCTTAACCCTGGTTACAGGTGCGCCTTCTGTATTCATTACCGGAGTGTCTGGCTTGAGCACGCCAGAAAGCACCTCTACACCAACGATTGCAGGGTTGGATTCCCTGAAAACATAATTCGGGAGTATCCTGAGCTTGCAGATAGAAGGGATTTTGCTTAGCTTGTTTTTTTCCAGCTGCCTGCTTTTCTCTTCCACCCAGTCTTGATAACGCTCAATTATTTTATATATTACAGGCTCAGATATAATCTCGACACCCTCATCATTTGGCTCATCCTTAAGCTCTGAGTTAAACCCAAGGATAACGCCCTTAAGGGCATCCTTTTCTTTCATTGCATGAGCCTCAATCAGGTCTTTTTTTGTAATGCTTCCAATCCCTGCTTTTTTTACAGGGATGTTGTTTTCCTGAAGCAGCTTCTGAAGAGCTTCAAGGCTGCCCAGGCTGTCTGCCTTAATTACCAAGCCATCATGGTCGCGCTCAAACACAACCTGCCCTACATCTTTCTTAACCTCAGACACTGCCCTTTCCAGCTCCTGCTGGCTTCTGGCTGATACAAGCGGCATTCCAGACAAAGCCCGCTCAAGGCTTTGTGCATATATTCTTATTCCTTCTGCTGCAACAACCTCTTTCGCTGGCTTGAACCTGCATTTCTTGTCCCTTATCTCGCTTAAGGGAGGCTGTACAAAAATCCCTTTGACCTTGGAAGAGCCAGGCTCGTCCAGGGTTCCAAAAACAATGCTGTCAGAAACTCTAAGAACCCCATCATAAAGGATTGCATCAATAACCGTCCCAAACCCAGGAATATCTTTAACCTCAAGAATGGTTGCCTTTGCTTCCTTGCCTGGATTCAGCTGGAGTGTCTTTTCCAGGTATTTCTGGGAGAGTGCAAGAATAACTGTAATCAGCTCTGGAATTCCCTCGCCGGTCTTTGCAGAAACAGGAACTATGCTGACCTGTTTTGTATAATCTTCAACCCGGTCAAACCTCTCTGCATTAAAGCCCTGCTCAAATATTGAGCCAACCAGCTCATAGAGCTTTTTATCAATCTGGGCTTTTACAGGCTCTGCCTGGGATTCTATATTCTTAAGCACAAAAGCCTTTGAGTCTGACCTATAGCCTGGAACAAGGTCAAGCTTGTTTGCAGCAACCACAAGAGGCGTTTTGTATTCTTTCAGTATCTGGAGAGACTCTACAGTCTGAGGCTTAAAGCCTTCATTGATATCAACAACAAGTATCGATATGTCTGCAAGGTTTCCTCCCCTTCTCCTAAGGTTAGAAAAGGCTGCATGGCCCGGCGTATCTATGAACAACAGCCCTGGGATAGATACCTCTTTTCCAAGCGACTGCCAGAGCATCCCGCAAAACCTTTTAAGCTCTTTTACAGGAACCTTGGAAGCCCCGATTGCCTGAGTAATGCCACCTGCCTCCCTGGAAATAATAGAGCTGCCTCTGATAAAGTCAAGTATGCTTGATTTTCCATGGTCTACATGCCCCACAACCGAACATATTGGATACCTAATCATAAAAAAGCAAGATAAAAAGGGCTTTTATAAACATTTTCCAAAAAATAAGCTCTTAAGGGCTAAATGTCAACAGTAATCCTGGCTGACTTTGAATCAATAGAAACCTTATAGCCTTGCTCCCTCAGGGCTTCTTCAATCTTTTTCCAGTCCTTAACGCTTTTCCTGAGCTCGTTCACTTTTGAGACTAGTTCAGAAAGCATTTGATAGTTTTCGTAAACTGCCTCACCCTGCGACTTGCACTCAGCATACTCTTTTTCTGCTGATGCCAGGGTTTTTGCCTGTGATTCAAGGATTTTCCTGGTTTTCGACCTATCCTTTTCAGATTGTGCCTTTTCAGCAAATTCAAAAATAGATGAAAAGTAGCTCTCCACAACTTCTGAAAAGGATGAAAACTGCCGGTTTTCATCATGGCCTGGAAAGGGAACTGGGGAAAACGGCACCTTGGCTGAGCAGTAGCCCTTAGGCTCATAACCTAGAAGGTTCCTAAAGGCTGAAAAAAGGATGCCTGAAGACTTTTTATCAAAAGAACCAAGAGGCATATTTTTATCTATTTCAGCATGGCTGCAAAGCACCTCAGCATAAAACCCGCCAAGGCCCAGAGAAACAGCCAGCGCCTTAACAACATTCTCTTTGCCTGAATGCTTAATAGCTAACAGGAATTCTTCACCAGAAAAATTCAGCGGGTTTTCTCTCCTGGGAAAATTGTACCTCTCTCCTTTTTTAACAGCCCTTGTGCTAAACTCTTCTGAATGCCACGGCTGGATAATCTTATCTTCAGAATCGCAAAGAACCACATTTCCTGGAGGGAGAAACTCAAAATAAAGCCTAAAAAGGCTCTCTCGCTGAAACTCAACCTGCAATGCACGCTCAAAACCAAGCTGAGAAAAGCCCGCAATCCTTGCCCCGGAAAGCATTTTTCTCAAGAGCATAACAAAAGAGCTAGGCTTCTGCGGCTTATCGTAATCAACAGATGACCTGAAAAAGAGGCTTGGCACAGAAAAGACAAAATCCTGCTTTTTGTGCTTCGGGTTATGCAGCTTGAGCTGAAAGCATCCCTGCTTCTGGATGTTGTAAACCTTAACAACCTTGGAGCCCATCAAAAAGTCATTCAGCTCCTTTGCCATAAAAAAAACATCCAGCGAAGAAAAGCCGCTGGTTATCTTTCCGCCTGCCATGCTTAAGACTGAAGTGAAAGCTCATATATAAAATCTTTCAGTAAGGTTTTTTCTGCAGATGAAAAAGAGGTGGTGTCTATTACAAGAACCTTGTGTTTGTTTTCCTTGGCTTCTTCATAGCAGGTGTTGAAGATTTCCGCCTGAATGTTTTCCTGGATTTTTTTAAGCGGATACTTCCTTTTCTTTAGCCTTTTGAAAAGCTCAGAAACCTCTGTTCTTAAGACAATGCAAAGGTCTGAAAGCCTGTGTGAAACAATGTGAGACAAATGCCCTTCCACAAAGATCTTGTGATTTTTCCTTATGCAGCGCTCAATCTCCCTTTTCAGCCGATTCTCATCAACGTCCCAGGTTCTCAGCTTCCTGTTGTAGCCTAAAGCCAGGTTTTTTTCCTTTACTAGGTTAGTTATGCTAAGGCACTCTGCCCCAAGGCTTTTAGCAAGAAGACATGCAGCAGTGCTTTTTCCTGTCCCAGGAGTCCCTGATATAAGAATCCTCATTTTTTCCTTTTATCTTTCACTGCTCTTTTTCTTACGGCCTTTCCCTCTTTTACTGTTTTTTTTGGCGCGGGCTTCCTTTCCTTCTTGTAAAGCCTGGATGTCCTTAGCTTCCTGAAAGTAGAGAAGCTAAAAAATGACAAAAACAACAGCACTGCTGCAAGAATCCCAATATAAGCAAAATCAAAAAGCATCTCGTCAAAACCTGTAGCGCCATGAATGATAATCCTGTGCAGCGAAGCCCTTAATACCTCGTAAGGGTTGTAAACAATCAGGCTCTGGAAAGGCTCTGCTATAAACTCCACCGGCAGTATTTCGCCCGAAAGAACCAGGAGTATAAGAGTCACAACTATCGAAAAAAAGAAAGCCATCTCTTTGGAATCGCTGATGTTGCCTATCAGTATCCCGCCAAAAGAGAAAAGAATGGCCGAGCAGGCTGAAACAAAAGCCAGCATAAGAAACACATTAAGGCTTAGGCTCAGCAGGATAACTACTACCAGCATAAAAACTAAAGCCTGGCCGATAACAAGAATCAGCGATGAAGCAAGGATAGAGAAGTAAAAGAAAAGCCTTGGCTTATGGGACAAGGTTTCTCTCAGCCCTCCCCTTGAGTCTCTGTTAAAGATAACAAGTGAAGAAGAAAACAAAAGAGACGAAGAAGCGAGAAGGATTAAAAAGACAGAAGGGATTGCAATGCCGAGCTTGGATGACTCAGTAACAGGCACAATGGAAGTGCTTATTGGCTCAAGTATCTTTTCTGCCTTTCTTATTTCAAGCCTCTCAAATTCGGCATTGCTGTCTTTTAGCGCTTTTGATACAAGGGAAATCTCAGTAAGGGCGTCATCAACCAGGTCAAGCAGGCCTTTGATGTCAGAAGAGACAGACTTCTTCATTTTCTCAATATCATCAAAGCTTTTTGTTGAGTCTGAGTAGAACTTAGTGAAGCTGTTAACATTTGCAGACAAAGACTTTATCAGGCTGTCTGAATTGTTCAGAACCTCAAAATGAGACACAGAGGTTTGGTTCAGGGTGTCCCGGTAGCTTTGGTTAACATCACAGCCGCAGTCCTCCATCGCGCTGATAAGGCCCTGCGAAAGCCTCCTGAACTTATTTGAGTTTGATGATGCCTGGCGGAACCTTGTAATTAGAGAAGAAGCAGACTGGGAAAAATTCAGGGCATTAAGATTGGGGTAAGAAACATCAATTCCTGAAAGCTCGGATTGAAGATCTAGCAAAGACTCCTGAGCTGATTCAAGGTCTTTGGAAACCTCCCTTAACTGAGCTTCAGCTTCATCAAGCATGCCTGACACATTGTCAATGGCTAATAGCATGTCGCCTATCAGCCTATGCCTCTGGCGTGAGCTGTACTCGCTAAACTCAGACATTACCTGGTCCAGGATGTAATATACAACATTTATCCTGCTTGTGTCTATATAAAAAAAAAGAGACTCGTTGTAATCCTCGCTGATTTCAAGGTTGTCCGGAAAAGAAAGGCAGATCTTGGATTTTCCTTCGGAAACTGAAGACACGCAGCCTTCTTCAGTAGGGAATTCATGCAGAATAAAGCCTGAATCTGCCAGAAGAGAAATAATGGCTTCAGAAGTCTCAGAAGACTGATTAAGAAAATATGACACATGAACAACCTGCGAGTCCTCGCTGAAAAACGAAACCAGGGCAAAAAGGATAAGGAATGTTCCGAGCACCATAATAATTGATGATGACTTGTTCCTGAAAAAGATGCTCAGGTTTTTTCTGATTATCATTCTTTTCTTTCCTCGTTTGAAACCATCTTAACAAAAATATCCTCAAGCGAGGGCTGGCTTACCCTTACTTCCGAAACTTTTATTGACTCCTTTTCCAGGAAGTAAAAAAGCTCCTTAATCTGCATATTGTCCTTTTTGTGAATCATTGTTGCTGTGTTTGCTGAAAAAACAAGCCTGCTATCCTTAAAAGCAGCCTTCATTTTGTTTAAATCCTCAGCAGATGAAAACGCTATCTTGGTCTTAAATGTCTGCTTAACCTTGTCCATGAACTCACTTGAATCGCCAAAAAACATCTGCTTCCCATCATTTACAACGAGAAGCTTATTGCAGACTCTCTCAAGGTCATAGAGAATGTGCGAAGTAATCATAAAAGTGCATCCTCTCTTAGCAAGAATATCAATAAGAACAAAAATCTTTTTCCTAAGGATTGGGTCCAGCTCCCCAACAGGCTCATCAAGAATAACAAACTCGGGCTGATTTATAAGTGCGATTGCAATGTCCAGCCTTCTTTTCATTCCGCCTGAAAGCTTCTCTGCCGGGCGTTTTTCAAACCGCCTTAGCTCAAGGAAATCGATAAGAAACGCGTAATTCTTTTCAAAAATATTTCTGTTGTGCCGGCCGGAAATCCTTGAGAAGTAAGCCAAGTTGTCCTTTACCGTTAGCTCATCAAAAAAACTGGGCTGCTGAAAGGAAATGCCGAGCTTTTCTCTCTCAAACCCAAGAAAAATTCTTCCTGAAAAATCAGTAACAAGCCCGGCAACAGCTCGGATGATTGTGGTTTTCCCGCTTCCGCTCACTCCAAGTATGCCGAGGAAGTCCTTCTTCTTGAGAGAGAAAGAAATGCCATCAATCGAAAAGCCCTTCCTATACCTAAAAGAAAGGTTTTTTACCTGCAGGATTGTCATGTTCTTTATCAACTCGCTTCTTATTAAGAATCTTTCGAAAATTCGCTTAACCCTTTATCAAAATGACGACAGCTTCTTGTGTATCAGGTTAAGGTCATCATAAATCCTCTGCTTTGACTTCTTGTCAAGCTGCTGGTAAAGGGAAAGCATCCTGATGTATTTTTCCTTTGCAATAGAAAGCTCGTCTTTTGATATTTTCTTTTTTGGCGACAGCAAAGCATTTGTCTCATCAATAAGGTTCTTAAGCTTCGCATATTCTTCCGGCTCTGCCTTTTCCTGCTTCTGGCTTTTCCTCCTTATGGTTTTTCTTGTGTTTATCCCCAGATCATTCCTGCTTAAGAAAGACTGCATCGCAACCAGTACAATCAGCAGCACAAGAAGCCAGGAAACAAGAAGGGACATCTGAAACAAAATCTCTGAGAATGAAGAGCCGTGTATTAAAACCTGCCTGAAAAGATACTCAGACAGGTTAAGCGGATTAAGCCTCAGTACATTCTGCACTCCGGCTGAGAAACCTTCTATCGGGAAGATTATGCCCGAGAATATAACCAGGAATAAAGAGAGCAGTATAGCAACCGTAGAAGAAGACTCTTCTGAAGAAAGGATGTTCCCAACAAGAATGCCCAAGATTATAAACACAGAAGATGAAAGAAAAGTAATTAAAACAACTGACAAAAACGAGCCTATTCCGGAAATGGAAGACGAAAAAGCAAGCGAAATTATTGCCAGGACAATAAAAACCTGGACAAAAAGGATTATCAGGGTTGTGAGATAGCTGCCAAAGCCAAAAACAGATTCTTTTGTTGGGGCAACAAGATTCCTTATGTGGGCGCTTGAGTTTTTCTCAATCTGCATAAGGGTTGATGAGATTACAATGCTTATAAACATGATTATCATTGCAAGCATGGTTGGAAAAAGCACAGCCATTGAGGTTTTTTCCTGGACAACAGGCATAACCTCAGTCTTGAACGGCTCGGTAATCTGCTCTGAAGAAAGAATCCTTATCTCATTTGCGTGCCTTTCTATATCATTGAGAGACTTCTGAACCAGGAAGATGTCACCAAGCATATTAGTGGTATCCTGCTTGCCTGTAAGCATGTATGAGAGCGTTTTTTCCTTAGATGCCTGAATGGATTCCAGCAGTATTTTAATTTCTGCTATGCTTTTTTCTACATCTGACAATCTTGCTGAAAGTGCTTCTGTTGAAGAAGAAAGGGCTTGCTTGTCTGAAGTGACAGCAACAATAGATGAGTTAATATTCTGAATCATATCATCTATAATCGGATTTAGCATCGAGGACACTTGAGGATCATTCAAGCTCGCCACAGTTAACTTGAGATTCCTTGCTGATGACTGGACTTCCTGGAATTTTGTAAGAGACCTTAAGGCAATAACATCAGAGCGTGTCTTTACATCTGCAATGGTATTTCTAAACTCTGTAATCTTAAATCGGTTAAAATCGTAAACCGGGTTAATTATATCAATAAATGATGAGGCTGCTGTAAGCGAGCTGGAGAGCTTGTCGTTAATTGTAGTCAGGCGGTTCACTATCGGCTTGCCTGCTGAAATTTCTGTTGTGGTAAAGGTAATGAAATCCAGCAGCGTGCCTACCAGGTCTTTTGAAACTTCCCTCATCTTGTCTTCTGCAGGTGTAAAAAGGATGTCCTTGATAATCCATGCCAGGTTAATCTGAGAATAATCAACATAGAAATTTATGAACCCCTCATACTCCCTGTCCACACGCAAGCCTTCAGAGAAAACCACGCAGGCATGAAAGGAGCCCATACGGACAGAATCTATGCACTCCTGCTCCGAGCCAAGCCTGTCAACAACAAACCCTTCTTTTCTTAAAGAGTCAATATAAGAGTTTGAAAGTGCACTGTAAGTCGGGCTGAAAACCCCAACCTTTATGTTAAAGCGTGTCTGGGTATCCAGGGCAACACCGGACATAAATACAATAAGAAGAGGGCCAATCAGCATAAGCAGCGAAGAAAGCTTGCTTCTCATAAGAAGCTTCATATCCTTTTTTATTACCTCTAAGATTCTTCTCATTTGCTAAATCAGCTCGAACATTTCCTCAAGCGGCGGCTTCCTGAGCCTTACATCAATTATCTTCTCCTTATTGCTATCCAGGATTGAGATAAACCTCTTAAGCGAGTCATGCCCGTTCTCAACAAGAAAAATAAGGTAGTTCATCTGCTTGATGTGCTTCCTTATCTTAATGTGCTTGTCTTTGTAGGCCTGGCTTATAATCTTGTCATAGTTGCCCGGGACTGACTCAACAACAACCTGGTCATAAAGGCTTATCCTCTCCCTTATTTCTGCCGGAGTGCCCACAGTGATAAGGTTTCCTTCATGCAGAACTGCTATCCTGTCGCAAACCTGCTCCAGGTCATTTATGAAATGAGAGCAAAGAATTACTGTTTTTCCTTTCTCATTGATTCTTTTTGTAAGAAACCAGATTTCCTTTCTTAGCAGTGGGTCAAGCTCGCCGGTAGGTTCATCCAAAAGAAGAATTAGCGGGTTATGGACAATTGAGATAGCCATATCCAGCCTTTTTTGCATCCCACCTGAAAGCTCCTCTGCAAGCTTATCCCTGTGCTGCTTAAGCTCAAACAGATCCAGCAGCACATTTATTCTCTGCTGCAAAAGCCCTTTACCAACAAGCATCATATTGCCAAAAAAGCTTAGGTTTTCCTTTATAGTCAGCTTGGTGTAAAAAGAGGGATGCTGACTTGAGAATCCAACGTGAGAGCGAAAATAGTCCAGATGCTCGTTAACAGGCTTGAACACATAGTCTTTTTTCCTTTTGTGCGAAAAAAGGACTGTTCCTGAAGAAGGCTTAACCAGCCCCAACAATGAAAGAAGCAGGGTTGTCTTGCCTGAGCCGGATACGCCGACAACACCAAGTATCTCTGAGCTGTGAACAGAGAGGTTTATATTGTTAAGAATGCGGTTGTCCCCAAAGTAAACACTAAGGTCCTGGGTCTTAAGAATAACTTTTGAGTCCATTGCTCTCTTAATAAAACTTGTTTTTTAAAAAAAGTTGTAATCATTAAAGAATGTAGAACGGACAGAAATAAGCCGCCTTCTGTTGCTGAAACAGCATGCGAGCATTTGACTAAGCGGATAAACCTTGCACCCAGGAGGGACTGGCATCTCATCCTTTCCTGTGAACTTGCTCTGCCTGTTATCTCCCTTTGAAAAGGTTCAAGCGCATCATTGCGGACACAGGGGGTTTTATTTCTTTTCAGTTGCCATGCCTTTTAAGCATGCCCTTTTGAGGGCCTCAAAAAGGGTGGGCGGACTTTCCTCAGTAAAACCGGAAGCTCGCTATCTGTCCGTTCAAAAAGCTGGTTAGAAAAAAAGAATTTAAAGGTTTTGGTATAACAAGCAGGTTTCCACTCTTGTGTAACGAAAAGTTTATAACCCCGAGATTACCCCGCCTTCCTCAGGTGAAACCATGGAAAACAAGATTGAAAGAACCCTTGATGAGCAATATCTGATATATAGCGCGCCAAATGATTTTCTTGATGGATACTTTGATTATATCGAGCTTAAAAAGCTGCCTTCCATAAGAGGCCCTTACTCTAGGGCGGAAGATAAGAAGATGCCTTATGAAAGGTTCAGAGAAAAAATTTTCTCGCCTGAAGATTTCAGCCAGGGCTATAAAGAAATAACCGGAAGTGAACCTGAGGACAAAGACCTTTTATTTGACATAATCAGGTTTCATTCAGATTAAGCCATAAAAGTTTAGCTTTTTCTTTTTGCTTGTTTGCAAAAGGAGACAAGCCCCGCCAGAAGTGCCGAAATTTTTTCGAAATGTTTTAATAATCTAAAACATACCCCTGGGGCATGATGCAAGTAATAACTAAAGACGAAATAGACCTAAAGCCTCATATTTTCATCAAAGATTTTCTTCAGGGCAAGCTTGCTGTTTACCCCACTGATACCATTTATGGATTGGGTGCTATTGCAACAGACAACAGGGCTGTAAAAAAAATCAGGGATATTAAAAAAAACAACCTGCCGTTTTCTGTAATGGTCCCGGGAATTGATTGGATTAGAGAGAACTGCCATGTAAATGAGGAAGCAGAAGAATGGATTAAAAAGCTTCCAGGCCCTTTTACCCTAATACTTAAGCTTAAGAAAAAGACCGACATATCTGGTTATGTAAACAATGGCCTAGAAACAATAGGAGTCAGGATTCCCAACCACTGGATGCAGAGGATTGTCAGGGAGATTGGAGCGCCCATTGTCTCAACTGCAGCCACAGGACCTGATGGAAGCCTTATTGAAATGCCCGAGGATGTAGACTCACGGCATAAAAAGCACATTCAATACTTCATCAGCGAAAGGCTTATGCTTAGAAAGCCTTCAATTGTTATTGACCTTACAAAGGAGATTGCTTCTATTGTGCGAAAATGAGAGTTCTTGCTGTAGGAGATTTGCACGGAGACATCTCCCTGGCAAAGCAGATTTCCAAAAAAGCCAATGACGAAAAAGCGGATCTGGTTGTTATATGCGGCGACTTAACTCACTTCGATCAGGTTCCGAAGGGGTTTATTCATGAATTTGTCAAAAAGGGGCATAAAGTACTCTTTGTTCCTGGGAACCACGATTCAGAGACCAGCGCGGACTTCTTCTCTGGAACGTACAGCATAAGAAACCTTAATGAAGGCCCGGCTGTTTACGGCAATATTGCCTTTATAGGAGCAGGAGGGGCCTGCGTGGGGCCGTTCCCAACAAGTGAGTCCCGGCTGCAGTATCTTATGGAGAGAAACTTTGGCAGGCTTGAATCAGCTTCAGGATTAAAAAAGATACTAGTTACGCATACACACCCCGAGGGCACCCTGATGGAAAGGTTTACCGGGTTTTTTAAAGGAAGCCGGGCACTAAGGGAAGGTATTGAAAAAATGCAGCCTGATGTGGTTCTCTGTTCACATGTCCATGAGGCTTCGGGCATTGAGGAGAAGATTGGGAAGACAAGAATAATTAATGTAAGCAGGGTAGGAAAAATACTCGAATTGTAAAAATCTGGAATGCCAAAGCCCTGGTCAAAAAGAAAAGGTTAAAAACAGGCTTCCATTTTACAAAAAACATGGCTGAAGACGAGATTAATATAACATACGAATCCCTTTTTGATATTCTTAGAAACGAGAAGAAGACTTCCATTGTTCAGCCCCTGCCAAAAGATTTTTTCAGTGAAGTGCTTGCATATATTGGAGAAAAATACAGGTCCCTTGCCAATGGAAAAACTGAAGACCTGTTTATATCAATAGACAAAGAAAAGCACCTTAGGGAGCTAAACAACCTTAAGGCAATTATCAAGGAAATTATAGAAAGAAGAACAAAAAAGATTATTGACCTCGCGCAGATTTCTGTTAAAACCCAGGAGACTTCGGAAGAGCTAAAAAACCTGCTGCCTGAAGAGCAGGTTCTCTTTAAGCAGGCTAGGGATGTCCTGGATAAATACAAAAGAGGGGTTCCTGACAGGCTGCTTAACCTGAATAAGCCGGACTTTCTTAACTTTAACCAAAGCACAGGCAACAAAAACCAGGAGCAGGAGACAGAAGAAAAGCACGAGCTTGTTAGAATAATCGCGCCGGTTCCACGTTTCATCGGGCCAGACCTAAAGATATACGGGCCCTTTTCCAATGAAGAGATTGTAAAAATGCCCAGGGAGATAACACAAGTCCTTATTAAAAAAAACAGGGCTGAGAAGATAGAGATTAACTAGCGTGCTAATATGATCTTCTTAAAAGAACTTCATAAGCCTTTTATATAACAAGCCAGTCTCTTCTTTTAATAAGCCAGGAGGAAGATTAAAATGGTATGCCCGGGATGGTTCAGAGGCTTTGACTGCTTTTTTGAGCTTATTGGAAGCCTTGTTCTTCTGATGTTGGGGATTTACAGCCTTCAGATTAAAAAAATAAGCAGCGGAAAAAGGCCGCATCTTTTTTTTCTTGCGTTTGTACTTGTGTCCCTGTCTTACCTTGTAAGGATTTTCAAGAACATAAACCTGTATTATCCCATCACAAAGAGCTTTAGCTTTCTAGGAATAAACTTTACCTATGAAAGCTATAAGATTATTCCGCTTGTTGAGCCAGTAACCTTTGTAAGCAGGTGCTTATTTCTTGTGGGGCTATTCCTGCTTTTCTTCTTATTTACAAAATCAAGGGAAAAACAGCACCTGCCTTTTATGCTTTATATGCTAATTGTGTTTACATACCTAGTTTCGTTTAACCAGGTTCTCTTTTACCTAACAACAGCACTGCTTTTTGCGCATATTGCTGTATTTTACTGCAAAAACTCAGAAAAATGCAAAACCCGTTTCCAGAGAATAATGCTTTCAGCTTTTATCATCCTCGCTGCATCGCAGGTTTTGTTCCTGCTTTCAAGTTTTCTGCATACGCTTTACGCGCCTGCAGCAATGGTCCAGTTTATTGGGTTCCTGCTTCTTCTTTTTGACTTTGTAATGCTGGTGAAAACAAGATGAGAAAAAGAGAAAGGATGGAGATTGTATATGACATTCTTTTCTCTGTCCTTAACAGAAGGGGAAAAATGAAGCCCACGCAGCTTATGACAAAAGCAAACCTATCCTACAAAATGATGAATGAATACCTTGATGACCTTGTCGAAAAAAGCCTTGTTTCCAGGAAAAAACGGAACCAGCACCAGTACCTTGAAATTACCGATAAAGGAAGGGATTTCATCGAGAAAGTGATTAAGATGAAAAGGTTCAAGGAAACAATTGGCATCTAAGGCTTAACTAAAGCCTGCTGGAAGAAGACTAAAAAAATAAAGTAAAAATTATGAGTTTTTTCGTCATAAAAGCGAAAATCTTAAATATAAGGTAGGAGGAGGCTTAAGCAGGCGGTAATATGGCCAAAAAAAAAGTTTTGAAATACGTTCTGAACAGGCGAAGAAGGGAAAAAACCTTTTTGGTCCCGGAAAGGGCTATAAACCTAAAGCTCGAAACCCCAAGGCCTTCAAGAAGCAAAGGCAAGAATATTGTCAAAGTATCCTATGCACCAAGCAGAAAGGAAGGTGTTAAAAGAAGGGTTAAGCTTGTTACGGTTCCAAAGGGAGCAGAAACCATAAGGCTTGCCTGAGATTTTGAAAACCTTTATATTTTACCACTTTTTCTTTTTTTACTAAAAAATGAGAAAAATTGCAATCATTAACCTAAAGGGCGGCGTTGGAAAAACAACATGCACCGTCAATATAGCCTTTGCCTTGGCTGCAAAGGAAAAAAGAATTCTTCTTATAGACCTAGACCCGCAGGCAAACCTTTCCCTAAGCCTTTTTGCTGCCGGTGAAAAAACAGCTTATGACCTTCTGATAAACGAAACCCATGTCTCTGAATGCCTATTTAAGTACAATGATTTTGTGGACATAATTCCAAGCAAAGACCTTGACAAGGCTGAGCTGGCAATGGCAGGCCTTCCAAACAGGGAGAATATCCTGAAGAAGGCACTTGAGCCCGTATTCAATTATGATTTTGTTTTTATTGACTGCCCGCCTTCTAACAGCCTGCTGAATTATAATGCCCTTTTATATGCTAACGAGGCCTTTGTGCCTGTTTCAACTGATTACCTTGGAATCACCGGGTTAAGGAAAGTAATTGAAATGGTTGAGTCTGTGAAAAAAGCGTTTGGGCACCCTATAAGCATAACAGGAGTTATTCCAACGATGTTTGACCAGAGAAGCAAGGCATGCAAGGAAAGCCTCGCTGAGATAAACAAGGGCTTTAATGGAGAAGTCCTAAGCGAGATAAGAGTCAACTCTACCCTAAAAGAAGTGCCAAAAAAAGGGGTGAGCATATTTGAGTATGACAAAAGCTCTCGCGGCGCCAAGGATTATATGAAGATTGCTGAGGAGATTCTTGACAGCAGGTTCCAGTATTTCTAAATAGCCAGGATTTGTTTGCCTCTTCTTAATGCGACATCTTAAAATACAGGCAGGCATTCCATTAAGGCAGAGCAAAATATGGAAACAAAATGCGTATTCTGCAAGGGAAGGCTGTACTGTGGGCGAAAGGCCTGCCCCATTACAGTAAAGATGCAGGCAAAGATAAAATCCCAGAGCCTTCTTAAGAAAGACTTTTTTGGGAAATCGCCAAGCATTTTTGTAGGCAGGTTTGGCTATCCTGATGTTTCTGTCGGGTTTCTTTCAGCTGAAGACTACAACAAGCACGACGAGCCGATTGAATGGAGCAGGGAAAATGCCCCAATCAGCAAGGTCATCCAGCTCAGGTCTGAGCTTGTTAATTCAAGGCTCAGAATGAACATCAAAGAAAGCATTAAGAGAACAAAGATAAATGAAGCCAGGGAAGAGGTTGCTCTTGCAAGAAAGCCAGTTGATGTTGAGATTAGCCTTAAGAAAATTCCAAATTTCAGCATGAGCTTTAATGATACAATCACCCCCTTCGGCCCAAGTGCCAGGCTTGAAAAGATAGATATTGCCCAGAACCCAAAAATACCATACAAAGTTGAAAAGGCCATTGCTGATGAAACAAAAGCCAGCGATGCAATAGCTTCTCTAAGAAAAAAGTATGATGTATATTACCTCACAAAGGTTCTTTCATCTGGAAGCCTGGGCAGGGTTGCCTCCAGAAAGCTTGTGCCAACCCGGTGGGCGATAACTGCAACTGATGACATATATGGAAAAGATATTGCAAAAAACCTTGTCAAGTATAGGCATATTGAAGAAAACAATTGCTTTTTTGGCATGGATTATGGAAATTTCTTTATGGTTCTTATGCTGCCGGGCCAGGTTTCATATGAACTTTTTGAGGTTCCTGTGCCACAAGCAAAGAAAAGCCTTTTATTCGGCACAAATTACGAGAGTATTTTCGGGAGAAAGGAGTATGCTACAGAAACTGCCGGCGGTTATTACGCCTCCCGCCTTTCTGTATTTGAAAAGCTGGAAGAAATGAAAAGGCAGGCAAGCGTAATTGTGGTAAGGCTTATTACAAAGGATTACTGGGCTCCGCTGGGTGTCTGGGTGGTCAGGGAAACTGTCAAAAAGGTTTTTGAGAGCAAGCCAGTAAAATTCTCTGAACAAACTCTAATGGCCTTGTTCGCAGTCAAATACGCAAAAAAACACTTTTCAACAGACATTTCCCAGGTTTTTGACAATAGCAGAATACTCAGAGAGGCAAAGAGCCAGAAAAAACTGACTGAGCTTTTTTCTCCTGCGTAGTTAAGATTTTTTTGCAGGCTCTAAAAAAGAAACATTTAAAAGAAAGAATGCTTATAAGATAAGCTATGCAGCCTGAAGAGCTTAAGGAATACGAAGAATTCCTGAAAAAAAAAGACGAGATTATTAAAAAGATACAGGATGAGAAAAGGGAGATAAAAGACAAGACATACCAGGTTTTTGATGACATTGAAAAGGCCATCAAGGAAAGCAATGTTGAGGAGGCAGTCCAAAGAAGAGATATTGAGAAGAACCAGCATCTGCCAAACATTTTTGCGAGCATCATGGCTACGCTTTGGGGGCTGCTTACCTTTGACAAGGAGCGTATGAAAGAATCTTATGTTCTTCCCGGAATAAAAAGAAAAATGCTTCTTTACTCAATTTTTTCCGTGCTGATTGCACTTGCACTGCTATTTAATTACTTTTTTGCAGGCAAGGACATAAGCCTTTTAGTCATAGCGGGCTTCTTAATTATTCTTGGGCCTTTTGCAATGCTGGCACTAATCACCATGCTTGCTTACCTTATTCAGGCCTTCTTCTTCTTTTTCTCAGGCTTAAAGAAAAGCAGAGAGCTGGAGAACGTGCTTAGCTACCTCCCTCCTGTGCTTGGCCTTATAATCCTGTTGAACAGCATAATCCGGGTGCCTGCTGTATTTTATGTTTTGATGCTGGCTTTTGCAATATGGGGAGTGGTGGTTCTTGTTAAGGCTTCATCAATGATATTTAACATAAAAGCCTGGGAAAGCGCAGTCTCTGTTTTTGCATTCTTCATCTTCATTATTGCTGTTTGGTTTGCCTTTCACATCTTAATGGCGCAATTAGAATGGAAACACTTATTCAGCTTGGGATAGTTATAGGGATTATCGCGTTGGCTTTCTTCCTTATTGAGAAAGTTGCTAAGATATTCCTGAAGGTTTTAATAATTGTAGTTGCCCTTTTTTTTATAATCTCAGCGGTTACGCTTTTCAGCACCTATAATCAGCTAAAGGAAGCTGATACTGAACTGCCGGTTTATGTTGGGTTGCAGGAAAGCGATGAGGCCGTTGCATTGTTTTTTAATGAAGGTGAAGATTTTGAGACTTTTGGAGAGGAAGATGCTAGGAAATTCATTGAGAGCCCGGAAGAATTCGGGAACAAAAAAGACCGAAAGGTTATTATTTCAGGAAAAGCCCTTTACTTGTTTAATAAAAGCAAGGAAACCTTGGTTGATGAAATTACCCAGGAGCCTTCATTTGAAGAGAGAAGCATTATGCTTAAGCAGGCTTACTCAAGCTTTATTGAAGAAACCAGCTTCATAAAAATGAGCTACCTTTACTTTAGCAGGAACCTGAAGATAATCCCAGAGAGAAGGCTTCTTAGAGCCTGGCTTATTGAAAAGCCAATGTCCTGGGTTTCCGCAAAGATTTCCGGAGTGAAATAATGGCTTTTTTTAAGAGATTGTTCAGAAAAAGGAACCCGTATGCTGACCTGGACTTGGATGACTTTAAGAGCAGCCTTGATGCAGACTTGCCCGGCACCAGCAAAAGCGTGGATAGCAAAAGCCCTTATGATTCCTCGGGCAGCAGCACGCAAACCCCTGAATTAGGGAATTTTTATTCAAGGGATTATACTAATCCAGAGAGCCAAATAGGAAGCCAGCAGGGTTTCAGCAGCGGACAGCACCAGGGATACGGTTACTATAGCCAGGCTCAGCCGCAGCAAAACTCACAACAAAGCATCCAAAAGGAATTCGAGATAATAAACTCAAAACTAGAAATGCTAAAGGTTCTTTTGGAAAGCATAAACCAAAGGCTTTACATGCTTGAGAAGCAGAATGAAAAAAGAAGATTCTAAGAAAACATGCTTCTTTGCTGTTGCAGCCCTGGTTGTGGCAGCTGACCAGGTTTCAAAGCTTCTTTTCCTTTCTTTTCCGCTTGAATATGAGGTTAAGGCTGCTGGAATCAGGCTTTTGGGGTTTCAGCTCCTTAGAAATACCGGTGCTGCTTTTGGCATGCTTAAAGGAAATGCCTTTATCCTTGCGGTTGTTTCTGCAGTTTTTATAGCAATAGTCCTAGCTAAGCTAAAGGAAGTTAAAAAAGCCGGGCTGAGCCTTCCAATGGCATTGATTTGCGGCGGTGCTGCAGGCAATCTTGTTGACAGGATTTTCAGAGGTTATGTTATTGATTTTGTCAGCATAATTAACATTCCGTACTTTAACCTGGCTGACGCATCTATCTCTATTGGAATGCTTCTTGCAATTATGCTTCTTTTAAAAAAAGAACACAAAAAAACCAAGAAAAAAGGTATTAACTTAAAAGAAAACAAAAATATTTAAATATCTGGCTCCTTAATTATCCCTGAAGATGGCATCAAAAAAGAGGCAGGCTTCTCAAAAAAGAAGCCCTAAAAAGGCTGCTCCTAAAAAAAAAGCCACTGCAAAGGCAAGCTCAAAGGCAAAAAAGAGTGTTAATAAAACCGGACCAAAACAGAAAAAAACAACCCCAGGGGTTGCCAGGGCTGCAACAACCCAGGTAAAACCTGCTGAGAAAAGAAAAGAGCTTAACCTAATAAACCTCATTCAGATGTTTCTCGAGATAATTATTGCTTCCGGCTTTTTTATTGCGCTTATTGGGCAGAGCTACAAGTATATTGCGTGGAGCTGGGTTCTTCCGCTTTCGATTGTCTGCTTAATACTGGCGTGGATTGAGAAGAACAATTCCTTCTGGCTTACTGCTGTATGCATTCCTGTTGTTATTATTGCCTGGTTCGGCACAGCAATAGGAACTCTCAGCACAATTGCCGGCCTGCTCATCTCAGTTATGGCCGCTGTCAGCCTGATAAGCAACCTTTACGATTGATTTCTTTTTTTTGCTTGGTTTCAGAAAACTTAAAAGCATAATAGCAACTACTCCTTCTATGAATAAAGAATACTTTAGCGAGCTTGCAGAAAGAATACTTTCAGGAGAAGAACTATCAGAGAAGAAACTCAACAACCTCAAGATTGAGCTTGCAAGAAAGCATTCTGTAAAAAAGCTTCCAACAAACATTGAGATTTTGATGAATGCCGATGACAGCATGTATGATGTTCTCAGGAAACGCATAATTACCAAGCCCACAAGGTCGCTTTCAGGGGTTGCTCCCTGTGCTGTTATGACCAAGCCGGCAAAATGCCCGCATGGAAAATGCATATACTGCCCTGGCGGGGTTGAAAGCTTTTTTGGGAATGTACCACAGTCATATACTGGAAAAGAGCCAGCTACAATGAGGGCAATAAGAAATAATTTTGACCCTTATTTTCAGGTTTTTAATAGGCTTGAGCAGTACGCAGTAATGGGGCACGAATTCCAGAAAATCGAGCTGATTGTTATGGGAGGGACTTTCCCAGCCTTAAGCTGGCAATACCAAAAAAGGTTTGTCGCATACTGCCTCAAGGCATTAAACGACTTTTCCAGGCTTTTTATGAGAAAGGGAAAACTCGATATTGCCAGGTTCAGGGGCTTTTTTGAGCTTCCTGGGGATGTTGGAGACAAAGACAGGGTAAAGAAGATTCATGCCAGGCTCAGAAAGATAAAGGGCAGTGCCTTGCTTGAGAAAGAGCAGGAATACAACGATAAAAAAAGCTATGTCAATTGTGTTGGGCTAACAATTGAAACAAGACCGGACTTTGGGTTTAAGGAGCACGGCTTAAGAATGCTAAGCCTGGGTGCAACAAGGGTTGAGCTGGGCGTTCAGAGCATAAGCGATAAGACATTGATGCTAGTTGAAAGAGGCCATTCTGTAAATGACACTATCAGGTCAACTAAGGAACTTAAAAACCTCGGGTTTAAAATAAACTACCACTTTATGCTTGGGCTTCCAGGAAGCAGTGAAAAACATGACAAAGAGCAGCTGCTCAGGCTTTTCTCTGAGCCTGAGTTTAAGCCGGACATGCTTAAGATTTACCCGACACTAGTAACAAAGGGAACTAAGCTTTATGAAATGTGGAAGCAAGGGCAGTACAGAGCAATAACCAACGAGTCAGCTTCAAGAATACTTAATGAGGCTCTGCCTAAGCTGCCACGCTATGTAAGAGTGATGAGAATCCAGAGAGACATTCCCGGAAATGTAATTGAAGCAGGTGTAACAATTACAAACATTAGGCAGGTTCTTACAGACGGGGGCATTGGCAAAAGAAGTAGGGAGATACGCTCAAGAGAAGCTGGCAGGATTCAAAAAAGCAGTGAAGAGCCTCAGCAAAGTGAAAAGAAAGAAATGTATTGCCAGGAATATTCTGCTTCGGGCGGAAAGGAATATTTCATAAGCATGGAAAGCCAAAACAGAAGCATTATTTTTGGGTTTTGCAGGCTTAGGATTCAAGAAGAAAAAAGTTTAGGAACTGCTGAAAAAAAAACTGCTCTTGTAAGAGAGCTTCATGTTTACGGAAAAGCTTCAGGAATCGGCAAAAAAGAGATTATTCAGCATCAGGGAATCGGAAAAGCACTTTTAGGCGAAGCAGAAAAGGTTTCCAAAATTAAAGGTGCATCAGGAATCAAGGTAATCTCAGGCATCGGGGCCCGGGAGTATTACAGAAGGCTTGGCTACAGGAAAAGCGGCAGCTATATGGCTAAGAGATTCTGCCCTGCAAAACCTTAACTACTTTTGCTTTTGGGCCTGGAGAAACAATATAGCTTACATTCTTCAGCTGGGTGCTTTTGCATGAAGAGCAGACCATAACCTTGTAAAACCTTTCAGAACAAGAGCAAAAGCTTGCCTGGCTTATCTGCGAGCCGCACCTTATTGCAAATTGATTCTGGCATTTCTCTCAGTAACTGCTCAAGCATGCCTGCGTTTTCAGGCAGTTCTATTTAAAACTTACTGAGTAAAAGCCTGTAAAAAGAGAACTTTTATAAAGACACTGCCAGTAAAATAAGGCATGGACAGCTTTGGATTTGGGCAGAAAGGCCCGGCTCAAA
>DSBS01000046.1 GCA_011045925.1 Candidatus Woesearchaeota archaeon
AAGCTCTATCTCATCCTTGCTAAAGGTCCCTCCGCAAGCAAGCCTGCTTTTCAGGACCTTAGCCAGTTCCTTGACATCTATGCTTTCTGCCTCTATCCCCTTGATAACCGTACAGATTTTTCCAAATCGTCTCTTCTCAGTATAGATCCGGATTTCTAGGTTTTCCTTTGCTATTGTTCCACATACACAGAGCTCCTTGGGGAGTCCGCATGTCGTGCATATATCACTCATTTGCTTTTTTGTTCGAATTTCGCATTAAGCAGCGTCTTTATTCTTGCTATATCTCTCCTTGAGTTTCTTATATCTGAAGCAACCTTCGAGTTGGTTGACGAAGCTCTCTGATTATTGAGCTTAACTAACTCCTGCTTAAGGCTTGACAGGCTTTTCTTAAGCTCCTCTGCATCCATATCGTCGTATTTTCTCGAGCGTTTGCTCATTTAGCCTCACCTTCACTTTTCTGCTTAATGGAAACATCATCCGGAAGATTAACTCCCGGGGGCAATATTTTTACAACAACACCAATTATGCCTGCCTTAAGGCTTGCAACACTAATGTTCTTTTTTACAAGCGTCTGGGCAGGGTTGCCGCACTTTTTGAGGTAGCCTTTTGAGACTCTCCATGTCCTTGCCCTGGCTCCTGGAATCTTTCCTGACAATACAACCTCAACTCCACGCGCACCGGCTCTCATAATCTTATCAATTGTCTTATGCATTGCTGACTTAAAGCCGTTTGGGCCAAACCTCTGAAGCGAAACCACAATGCCTTCAGCCATGATTTTTGCATCAAGGAAAGGGTTCTCTACTTCAAGCACTTCTATCTCTGGATTTTCAAGCCCAAACTTTTCCTTAAGCTCATCTGAAAGGGAAACAATATTTTTTCCTTTTCTGCCTACAACCAGCCCGGGCATGGAAGAAGAAAGTATTACTTTCTCGCCAAGCGGAGTCCTCTTAACCTCAACAGATGAAATTCCTGCATTTGGAAACTTATTGAAGATGTATTCTCTTATTCTGAATAGGTTTACATTATTCTTTACAAAGGTGCGCTCAATCATTTTTTCTCGCCTCTTGTGGCTTGTTTATCATCATTAGTTTTTGATTCTGCCTGTTCTTTTTCTGGTTTTTCCGTCTCTTTTTTAGGCCCAGGCTTTTCTTCTTTTTTGATTTCCTGCGGCTTAGGTTGCGGCTTTTCTTCAGCCCTGGCTTCGGGCTTTTCAGCTGCCTTTTTTTTCGGTTTTTTCATGCCTGCCTTCGGCTCTTGCTTGGGCTTTTCTTCAGCCTTGCTTTTCTCTGAAGGCTCTGGCTTTTCCAGCTTTGTTTCCTCTTTTGCCTCTTGCTTTGGCACCTTTTCTTCTTTTTTTAATAGGTTTTCTTTTTGCTGTTTTGGCTGTTTTGGCTGCTCTGTCTTCTTCTGCCTTGGTTGCTTTCTTGTTTTTCCTTCTCTTTTAGCTCCTTCCCTTTCAACAAGAATGGCCTGAAGATGCGTGCTCTTAGCTGTCCTGCCTCTCTTTCTTCCGTACTTTGGCCTTCCTGTGCCTTTGTCTGCGCAGATTAGCCTAATCTCAAGGTCTTCTTTACTCAGCCCTTTCAGGGATGCATTTGCCTCTGCATTCTTGAGAAGCTTAATGAAGTACCCGGCTGCCTTCTGCGGAAACCTGCCAGCAGCAATCGTTCTCTTATGGCCAATTGCACGCCCGTATCTTTTAAAAGCTACTGCAATCTCTTTTTTTACAATGCCTTCAAGGAGAATATAAGCTCTTATGAGTGGCTTGTTCCTGATAAACCTTGCAATCTCAACGCTTTGCTTAAGCGAGACTGGCACATTGTCAATTCTTGCTTTTGCATAGCTTTCCTCTTCCTTGATTTTAAGCTTGTAGTTCATTTATTGCACCATCCGATTACTTAACTGAGGCATGGGCTGTGGATTTTGTTGCTCCAATCCCAGGTGAATTATGCTTTACTTGCTTTCTTGTTGGGACAAACTCTCCCAGCCGGTGGCCAAGCATTTCTGATGTAACCTGAATCGAAACAAACTCCTTGCCGTTGTAAATGCCCAGTTTCTTCCCTACAAAAACAGGAAGGACTATCATATCACGGCAATGTGTTTTTACAAAGTCTTTCTTTTTGACCTTCTCAATAAGCCTTTTCTCAGCTTCAGTAAAACCTCGGTTTATTTTTCTTCTCTCTCTTGAAGCAAGAAGCTGGGAAAACTCTTTTATGCTCATTGAGCTAAGCTCATCAAGTTCCTTTCCCCTGAATTGGATTTCTTTTGCCATGGTTAATCACTCACTTTTTGCCTGTCCTCTTTGCGGCGATGTACCCAACCTTTCTTCCAGGAGGTGCATGCCTCGAGACTGGCTTGGCTTTTGACTTTCTTAAAGACCTCTTGTTTCCAAAAGGATGGTCTACCGCATTCATTGCACTTCCTGAAACCTTTGGCCAGTTTTTGTGCTTGTACTTAGCATAAAAGCCCTTTGTTCCAGCCTTAAGGAAAGGCTTATCCACCCTTCCTGAGCCAGCAACTACGCCTATGGTTGCCCTGCAGTTCAGGCTGAAGACTTTCTCTTTCTTTGAAGGAAGCAAAACAACAGCATGTGATGCGTGCTTTGCGACAAGCTTGGCGCTTGAGCCGCCTGATCTGACAAACTTTCCGCCATCTCCTGGCCTTCCTTCAAGGTTGAAAAGGCTTGTTCCCTCAGGAACCTGCTTAAGCATAAGCACATTCCCGGGCCTTACCTGGTTTGGATCATAATAGGAAACAGCATCTCCCTCTGAAATGCCCTGAGCTGCTATATGGGCGAATTTTCTTCCGTTAAGAGCTACCTTAACCAAAGGAGCCGAATGAGACCTGTCATCAAAGATTTCCTTAATCGTTACTGAAAAAGGTTGTGTCCCCTGTTCGAGGGGGATATACTTTGCCTCTTCCTTTGCCCAGAACCGGGGGTATTTGTATAGCGATGATCCCGAACCCCTTCTTTGAGCAATTATCCTTTTTCCCATCTTGCCTCACCTGAGTTTATACCAGCCCCAGCTTTGTAGCTATATCAAAAGCCGGGGTATCTTTCGAAATTGAAACAACAGCCCTCTTTTTTCCTTTAGGTGTTATCATAATCCTTACTCCATCAACTTTTACCTTAAAGCTCTTTTCTACCTCGGACTTAACATCAGTCCTTGAGGCGCTAAACTCAACCTCAAACGCAATCTTGTTCTCTGTCTCAAGAAGCTTAATGTATTTTTCCGAGTTAATTGGTTTTATGAGAGTCATTTTTTATCACTTGAAAAGGTTTTTCTCCTCAATAACTTTAATTGCTGATTCAGTAAAGAGCGTGGCTCTCCCAGGCATTCCTCCGGGTGCAAGCAGCTCTACATTAAGCCTGTCAACCTGAACTACATCAACGCCAGGAATATTTCTTGCGCTTTTGCTTAGCTCAGCCTCATTTCTTGAAACAACAATTAACAGGCTCTTTTTTCGCAGGTACCGTCTTCCCCGGGCTTTGCCCTTGCCTGCTCTTATGGTCTTTGGCTTCGCCCTGTTAAGGTCCGCGGAAAAGCCCAGCCTTGCCAGGGCTTCTGTAACCTGTTTTGTCTTGCTTAAAGACTCATACTTTTCAGATATTACAAAAGGATAATTCTGAGGCACAAAGTGCCCTCTTGCTTCAGCAAGGCTTTTATCAATGGTTGCTGAAAGGGCTGCACGAATCGCTTTTCTTCTTTCTTTTGTGTTCAGCCGCCTTGCCCACTGCTTTTCTGACTTTGGAGGGTGAGCTCTTCTTCCCCCAACAGTGCCCGGAACCTGAGCGCCAACCCAGTACATCCTGGTACCCCTTCTAACCAGAATCTTTCGGGGTATCCTCGATATTCCAAAGCCGTAAGAGCCTCTGTAATGCCTTCGCCTTCTTGACAAGTCGGGTGCATACTTCTTTCCAGCTAAGGGAGTTGCCCCATACCTTTGCCTGCCATTTGCTCTTATTGACTCAAAGGCCCTTTTTATCAGGTCCTGCCTGACTGATTCTTGAAACTGCAAAGGCATTTCTATCTTGCCTGCTTCCTTGCATTCCAGGTCAAAAACGCTTAGTTTCATTTTCTAAAACCTTCCTATTGGTTTGAGCCAAGGTCAATCATCTTTAGCTCGTAAGCCTCTGCCTTTTTTTGCCTAAGTGGCGCGGTAAGGACTACCGGCCTTTTGTGGGCGCCAAAAACAGACCCTTTAATTAGCATATAAGGATTCTTAACCAAGCCGTAATGGAGATAACCTCCCTTTACATTTACCTTGCTTGGGTCATCTCCAAGTGCAACAACCAGCTTGTTGTGCTCGGTTCTCTGCTGTGCACCCATCTGCCCAGCCAGCGGAACCCTGTATGAAAAATGCCCCTTTGTCCCCCATGAGCCGAGAGATCCTGGCCCCCTTTTTGTTTTTTCTGCCTTGTGGCTTCTAAGGTCAACGCCAAACCTTTTTACAGGGCCCTGGAAGCCTTTTCCTTTAGTAACTGCGCGAACATCAACAAACTTGCCTGCAGAAACAAAATCCTTAGCAGAGATTGGCTTGCCAACCAGCGACTTAAGGTAATCAAGCTTTTCCTGAACGCTTTTACCACCCACTGCAACTTCTAAAGTGTCTGGGGTCTTTTTATTGACAGAAGTGAGGCCAGGTTGTGTGTATATCACTGCTTTTATATCAATAATTCCTTCAAGCATTTCCGGGGTTATACTATCAAAGGAGCCCTTTTTCGAGTCTAAGAAAGGCATAAGCCTTTTTAGGTTTTTTCCGGAATCAACATAAATCTCCTTAAAGAGTTTTTTTCCATTGTAAGTGTCTTTATAGAGCCTGACTGAAACGATTTTCACAGGAGGGCATTCTAAGATTGTAACAGGCAGTGAAATTAACTGCCCCTTTGTAAGAGAATGTGCCCTATTGTCTTTTACATGAACAGAAGTCATGCCAACCTTGTAAGCAACAAACCCAAGAAGCCTGGGCTCAGCAACAGCCGGAAAGCTTCTTGCCCTTGCAACTACCCTTGAAGCCCTTTTTCTGGGCCAGTACTGCATTGTGCCCCTTCTGGGATGTCTCTTATTTGGCATTTAAATCAACCTCTGAGAATCCTGTATCAGAAATCCGCGTCTATAGCGGAATCCGGCAGGATTCCTTATCAGACGGTTAATGAATATGTGCGTAGCATATCCTTTGTCCGAAGTGCAAACCAGTGGATAGGGGGTTCATTTATAAAGCTTTTTGTTTCTCCAGATTGGAAAACTAAGAGATTAAAGAAGCTGAGACAAAATTTATAAACCGCACAGAAAAGCCTAGCCCCGCGGGGCTGTGGGGTAGCTTGGTAGCCTCCTACCTTGGGGTGGTAGTGACCCGGATTCAAATTCCGGCAGTCCCATTTTTTTTTTAAGTTTGCAAAATAAACAAGTTTATATTCTTAATCTGAAATAGTTAAAAGTTAGGAGGTAATTACTATGAACTCTCAGGTGGTTGAAAAGTTAGCTGCGCTCATTACTGCAGCCTTTGGGCTGGTTGCAGCCCTAGCATGGAATGATGCGATAAGGTCATTGTTTGCAGGGCCTTGCGGAGCTGAAGGAGCCGGGCCCTTGTGCGCGCTTTCTGGAGGAGGCCCATGGGTATACGCAGTGCTTGTAACAATCCTGGCAGTAATCGCAACAATCTGGATTGCCAAGGTTGCTGAGAAGCAGAAGTAAGCGGTTTTTAAGATGTTTTTTATTTTTAAAAGCAAAAAGCATTCCAATTACAATATAATTATATAGTTCAGTTTTTTCTTGGCTGCCTGTATGAAAACAAATAATTCCTGCCTTGGTAATCTTGAAAAAGAACTTGAAAAAAGAAGAAACCCAGAGAAAGCAGCAATCCTGCAGAGGTTCTTCAAGACTGGAAAAGGAGAATACGGAGAAGGCGATATTTTCCTTGGGATTAATGTTCCAGAGCAAAGAAAGCTTGCTAAGCTTTTCCAAAACCTGGAAAGAAAAGAAATTCTGTTGCTTCTTAAAAGCAAGATTCACGAGAAAAGGCTTATTGCCCTGCTTATTCTTATTTTGAAGTTTGAGAAAGGAGGCAAAAAAGAAAAGCAAAATATTTTTACATTATACCTGGCCAGCACAAAATACATAAACAACTGGGACCTTGTTGACTGCTCTGCTCCGAACATAGCCGGGAAGTGGCTTTTGGAAAGGCCAGAAAAAGAAAGAACAAAAATCCTTAAGAGTCTTGCCTGCTCTGAATCTTTATGGGAAAGGAGAATTGCAGTCATTTCAACCCTTGAATTTATAAGACAAGGAAGTTTTGATGAAACATTAAGGCTTTGTGAAATCCTCATTGATGACAGGCACAACCTGATTCATAAGGCCAGCGGCTGGATGCTGCGTGAGCTCGGCAAAAGAGATCAGGCCCTTCTTGAGCAGTTCCTTGAACAGCACAAGAAAAGAATGCCAAGAACAATGCTAGGGTATGCTATTGAAAGGCTTGAGGAGAAAAAAAGAAAGCGTTTTCTAGAGAGCAGCAGGCCAAAATAACAAAACACAACTTTTTTAAAAGCCTGCCTAACCCATCCTGATTACAATGGCATACGAAAAAGAACTTGACAAAGAGCTGTTTAAAACCGAGAGAGAATTCTTTAACTCCAAAATTGTTGTTTCTGTTATGAGCTACAATGAGGGAACCCCAAAGATTCAGATATCCAGGCTTAACAAGAATGATGACCAGTGGTCTTTCTCTAAGCTTGGAAGGCTTACCAGCGAGGAGTCTGCTGCACTTATAGAAATGATAAAAGAGGCAAGAGATCACCTTGCCTGATTTTTTGATTTTTCCATTTTTTCCAGGTTCTAAGGTTTTAAGGAATTTGTGTAATTAGATAAAATAGAAGCCCCTCCGATGGGATTCGAACCCACAACCTTCTCCTTAGGAGGGAGACGCCCTATCCAGGTTGGGCTACGGAGGGATGATTAAAGCAGGTTTTAGTGTTTTTTAAATGTTTTGCGGAAATTCGAGCACTTTTAAGTCCTCTAATGTTAGCTTTACAATCCTCTTTAAATTAATCTGCTCTGCAATCTGGCCAATAAATTCGGGCCTGGATTTAGTTGCAGGCGACTTTGCGAATATCGAGCAGCAATCCTTATATTTTTCTATGCTTAGGCTATAAGTTCCAATCCTTTTTGCAATCTCAATTATTTCATGCTTATCATAACCAACCAAAGGCCTAAGCAGGAAACAGCCTATTCCCTCAGACTGGCTTTTGAGGTTATCCAAGGTTTGACTTGAAACCTGTCCTAGAGAATCGCCTGTAACAAGGCCAAGATAACCTTTCTTCTGCGCTAAGCAGGAAGCTGTTTCCAGCAAAAACCTCTTGAATACAAGTACCTCGAACCTTGCCTGGCTATTTTCTAGGCCAAGCGACGCCTTGTAAAAGTGGTTATATGGAACCAGAAAAAGCCTGCTGGAAGGCTGGAATCTGGAAAGCATCTCAGCCATAAAAAAAACCTTTGAGTTTTCCGCCTCAGAAGAAGAGCCTGCATAAAAATGCAGGTAATCCACGCTGCACCCTCTTTTCATCATAAGAAATGCAGCAACAGGCGAATCAATCCCTCCTGAAAGCAGGCAAAGCACCTTGCCTTCAACCCCAACGGGAAGGCCGCCAGGACCCTGATGCCTTTCAAAGAAATACAAGAACCCCTTGCTGTTAACTATCACCTCTACCACAAAATCCGGGGATTTTAACTTAACTTTCTTAGAAAAATGAGAAGAAACCAGCGCACCCAGCTCATAGTTAAGCTGAACAGATGTTTTGTGGTAGCTTTTGTCAGACCTGATTGTGTTAATCTTAAAAGAGCCTGCTGAAATAAACTGCTTATTCTGGCTCAGGCTTTCCAAAAGCAAGCCTGCAAGCTTTTCATAGCTTATTGCTTTCCAAGCCTGCGCAAACCAGGAAACACCAAAAGCTGAAGATAAGGCTTCTTTTACAATCCTGAATTCATCATTGCTTAGCTCATTTGAGAATTCTAGCAGGATTCTCATGCTTGAAACCGAAGCCTTAAACTTAAGACTCTCCGGAATCTTTGCAGAGAGGTTTTTAATCAGCTTCTTTTCAAAAATAGAGCGGTTTTTTCCCTTCAGGCCGATTTCCGAGTAGCTTACAACAAACAACATAATAAAGCTGAGAAGAAATGCCCAGCTTTTAATATTTTCCATAATATTTCTGTAATAAATAAGGCTGGGTGTTGGATAAAATCTAACTTAAAAATTGTAATTTAATATTTAACCCAAAGCTCTGTGTTGGAGTCTTCAGTCGTTAAAAAGCATGAGAAGGGATAAGCCCTTCCTTTCATATCCTGGCCAAGGATTATAAGCCTTACACTGTCAGACAAGTACAAGTCATTTATTGTTCCGCAAAAGACCTGCCTTGGGCTTAGCTCAGTAATAGTCTGGTTTATCCTTACTGTGGTGTAAGGCCTGCCTGAAACAAACTTATCAGGCGCATCTAATTTGGTAGAGAAAGCAGAAAGGTTCCCAAAGAAGAAAGAGGCAATGCTGTCATCCAGCACTGCTGCATAGATAGTGTTTGGGTGGCTGGAATAAACGGTATCTAAGCAAAGCGTAAGCTCGTGCGCAAATTTCCTAGGGAGTGCAGTAAGATTAAAGCTAAGAACAGGATAAAAATCCAGGCTGTCTGAACCAGAATTTATTTTTGCACAGACAAAGGAAGAGTTCATTTCCCATTCATCAGAACACGTAGGGCAGAAATCCAGGATAGACACTGAAAAATTCCTGAAAGAGCCGGTCTCGGTCGGCATTACACTCTTTGTAATGTTCATGAAGGTAAAGCTGAGTGAGGTGTTTTCACTTGGAACAAAGAACTCCATCTCCATTCTTGCGCATAAGCCAGAATCAGCATAAATCGCTCCATTTCTTTGCTCAAAGGATATATTAAACAAAGCCTTAGGGGCTTCAGGTTCAGGCACCAGCCCAGGCTGCTCAGGTAAGGACTGGTTATGCAAAGCTGCTTGGCCAGGAGCCTCGTCTTCTGCTTTTATGCTTTGAGATTCGTTAAGCATATCTTCTGTTTCATGTAAAGCTTCATCTGATTCAGCTTCTTGCCTGCTCTCATTCATGATAGAAGAGTTGGGCTTAGTTTCCCCTGATGCATTAACCAAAGCCTGCTCCTGATCCAGCCCGGAAAAAGGTTCGCTTGCCTGTTCAGAATCATTTAAAACTGAGCTTTCTTTTTCTGAAAGGTTCAGCACTGAATCCGAATCCTGGCTTTCTTGTTCTAAAGCTTCCGGCGTGTCAATCATCTCCAGGCAGGCTATATTTTTTAGCTCAAAGAAAGAGTTGTTCTTCGAGTTAATTGTTAAGGTGCTGTTAAACTCAGTCTTAAAGCTGATATTCCATGAGCTATTGATCCAGGAGCCTGAGGACAATGTGAAAGTATCATATATTGAGTAAATTGAGAATGATGATACCTGGAAGGGCTCAATTCTATCAAAAAAGATTTTTGTAAAGGTGTTTGAGGGTGTTGGCTTCCTGAAGCTGATTGAGTTTGTTGGCGAGACTACCTCGTACCTGTAAGCCGGCTTCTCTTCAAGCTCTATACTAAAGCCATAGTAAGTAATGTTATCAAGGTTCTTGATTTTAAACTCCTTGTAGTGAGTCAGGCCGGTTACTATTGAATAATTTGAATGTGACCTGATTCCCTTTGTGTAGTACTCAACCATGAATTCTTTTGTTGTGAAAGGCTCATAAAAGTCTGTTATATACACAATAAAGGAATCGGGTGTTTCTAACACTGAAAAGCCTTTTTCCTGAGCCTGCCTCGGTGTTTCATTTATTAAATGGCCCTGGTCGCTTTCATTTAAGATTAAGCCCTTATCTGGATCCGTCGCTGAATCATTTAAAACAGTTATTTCATCCGCCTGGCCGGTTTCATCTTCATTAACTGCAAGCGATTCCTGCTGGTAGGCATATAAATCTTCAAAATCCAGCAGTTTAAGCTTAGCCCTATTTGAGTAGACAGAAATGTTTTCAGCATGCTTTGGTATGGAAACTGATACTGTCTTGTACTTCCATTTTCTCTCATCATTATTTACCCGGAATGTCCTTCTCCATTCTGCCGGCGAATCAAGCTCAAGGTTAAAAAGGTCAGCAAGCCTCTCATCAAAAGCAAGCTCAGATATGTTATCAATGTCATCTGGCTCTGAAAGGTTAAGCTCGCCTGTCTTGTTTAAAGAAATGTTAAGCTCTGCTTCTGGCGCTGAGTAATTTACATAAAACTCAAGGGCCGTAATATTTATTGTGTCAAAAGCCATCACTTTGACCTTTCTCTCTCCTTCAAAAGGCTGCTCGGCATAAAGGTTCAGGCTGGAAAACTCAATAAAAGAAACAACAGGAAACTCTGACACTGAAAGGAAGACCAAAGAGTCGTTATCCGGGTCAAAAAAAACGGAATCCAAATCAATAACAAGTGTTTTGTTTGATTCAAGAGTCACCAAAGAGATGTTCCCTATGATTTCAGGCGGGTTGTTCGGCTCCTTTTCAATAGTCTCTGTATCCGTATCATTAAGCAAATGCTTAAGCGAAGAGTCTTCAAATAGAGTAATGTTAAAGCCTGAAGTGGCTGTTTCCTTGAGATTCGAGCTGAATACCCTGAACCTTGAAGTGGTGTTTATGTTCTTAATTGGCTCTATTGCAACAATTGATGAGTTTTCCTTCACAGAGAGCAGGGAATAATTATAGGCATAGGTGAAAACAAGCGACGAGTTGCTCCTGAAATAAACACTAAGGTTAAGCTCTAGCCCTTCCCCAAAATTAAGAGCTACGTCAGGGATCGGGTGAGAGATTATTGGCTGTGTTTTGTTGTCAAGCGTCTCATTCTGGCCGGGATAAGATTCTTCAGTCTCGTTAAGTCCCGTATCTAAAGTTGCATTGTTTCTTACAAAAATAAAGAAAATATTTGAATGATAAGTGTTGTTTTTGTGGCTTGCCAGAAACTTGAGGCTAAAATTTCCCTCTCTGTTGGGCTTGAAAGAAAGAAAGCTTTCTGAGACTGAAGCAGTGAGGTTATCATAGTTTACAAGGATAAAAGTGGTGTTTGACTTATTGAAAACTGAAAGCAAGTTAAGGCGGGAGGTAATGTTTGTGCGGACAGTCTGATTCTTTACAAAAAAAGTTAGTTTTAATTCATCGGCTGGCTCTTCAACCTGTTCAGTCTGGTTTAAATCTGGCTTTTCAGTCTCGTTTAGCAATGTTTCGTTGTAATCTGGGAATGTCGCATTCAGGTCCGGCTCGGTAATGTTTACTACCGGAGTATCTGGCTCAGTTTTATTTACTGTTATATTCTGCACCGGGTCTGTGATGTTTAGGGATATGTTGCCAATGACTTCTGACACGTTATCTGATATATTGTAGCTGTCTTCAGGCGGGGTCAGGTTAAACAGTGTCTCGTTATCTGAAAGGTTTTCGGTTAAATTGCCAAGGGAAATGTTGTCAATAATGCCAGTATCGTTTATGGTGAGATTGAGCGAGATATTATCCGCAGGCGAAGTTGCCTCCTCTCCCAAACTTTCTTTTCTTGGGCGTATTTTTATCCCCTGTGGCTCATCTTCTTCAGTTTCCTCTGGCACGCCAGCCGGCTCTTTTGTTTCCTGCGGCTCTTCTTGACCTGCTTCAACTGCTTCTAAAGCATCTTGAGTGCCTGGCGTTTGGTTCTGTGCTGACAAATCATCCGAGAAGAGCAGCCCTGTCAGGGCATCCGTGCCAATCTCTGAGTTTATCAGGAAAGGAAAAAGAAAAGCAAACATCAGCAGAACTGCAGCTACAGAAATTACCCTGCGTGTTTTTTCATGCTGGCGAACCTGTGAATTGAGGGTAGATTTCTCTAGGGCCAGCTTTCTCATGAATGAATTATAATGAGCAATAGATTCTATTCTGTCCCGGCCTCCCAGCTGCTTTCTTAGCTCTTTTTCATACTCCTCATGCGTAATCTGGCCTTTAATATACTTTGAGAGAAGCGAGTTTGCGAGGGAATTCGCCCTGGATTTCTCATCTTCACAATTTTTTATTAATATTTCAAGCTCCTTTATCCTTGCCCTGGTTTCAGAAATGCCCATATGCTCTTTAATTTCTTGGGCTCTGGTTTTATAAACCTTTCTCTAAAAGCTGAGCATTAAAGGATTTTAAGGCCAGTCTTGCCTGGCAAGCGAGGAAAACCATAACTAGCACAATCTTTTTATATAAACAGAAAAGACATTATCAAAATGGTGCTTGAAAAGCTTGGAGAATCACTGAAGAGCACTCTCAGCAAGATTAAGAATGCAATCTTTGTCGATGAGAAGCTTATTAATGAAATTGTTAAGGAGATTCAAAGGTCTCTGATTCAGTCTGACATAAACATTGCGCTTGTCCAGGAAATCTCCCAAAGCATTAAGAAGAAATTCAAAGAGGAAAAGGCTATTCCGGGCTTATCGGAAAAAGAGAGGGTAATTAAGATTCTTTATGAGGAGCTGTCTGACTTAATGGGAGGAGAGGCTGCAGAGGAGCCAAAGATTGAGAAGAAGCCCTTAAAGATTATGCTTGTGGGCCTTTTTGGGTCAGGAAAGACAACCCAGGCAGCAAAACTGGGGAACTATTACGCAAAAAGAGGCTACAAAGTTGCGCTCGTATCGACAGATACCTGGAGGCCTGCTGCTTTTGAGCAGCTTGAGCAGCTTGGAAAGAAAATAAGCCTGCCTGTCTTTGGAAGCAAAAAAGAGAAGAATCCGCTTAAGATATACACTGATCTGGAAAAGCAGCTAAAAGAATTTGATATTGTTATTATTGACACTGCCGGCAGGGATGCGCTGAGCAAAGAGCTTATCGCTGAGCTTGACAAGCTCTACAAAAAGATTTCTCCGGAAGAGGTTCTTCTTGTGCTTAGTGCTGACATTGGCCAGAGTGCCGAGAAGCAGGCTAGGGCGTTTCATGAGATAACGCATGTTACTGGAGTTATAATTACTAAGCTGGACGGAACAGCAAAGGGCGGGGGTGCGCTTAGCGCCTGCTCAATCACAAATGCAAAGGTTAAGTTTATTGGGACAGGAGAGAAAATCAACGATTTCGAGAGGTTTAACCCAAAAGGATTTGTTGGAAGAATGCTTGGCCTTGGTGACATTGATGCACTGCTTGAGAAAGCCAAGGAAAGCATAGATGAAGAGAAAGCAAAAGACCTGGGAAGCAAGTTCCTGAAAGGGGAATACAACCTTCTTGACCTGTACGAGCAGATTGAAGCCATGAAGAAAATGGGGCCACTTAACAAGATTATCCAGATGATTCCAGGGCTGGGCGGAGCTAATCTCCCAAAGGAAATGCTTGACCTTCAGGACCAGAAGCTAGACGACTGGAAAATAATCTTTAATTCAATGACAAAGGAAGAGCTTGAAAGCCCGGAAGAGCTAAACATCTCAAGAATCAGGAGAATTGCAGAAGGCTCAGGCAGAAAGGAAGAAGATGTAAGGGAGATTATAAAATACTACAAGAAATCTAAGAAGCTCATGAAAATGTTCAAGGGAAAAAGCGAGAAAAGCCTTGAGAAGATGATGGGCAACATGGGGAATATGAAGGGAATGAAAAACCTTAAGCTCTGATTCTGCCAGAAGCATTTTGCCTCTTATTTTATTATGTAGAATTCTTTCGACAGCTTCTTGCAGATTGACTTTGCATGAGCAAGCCTGGCTTCGCTGTTTGAGTATACTGTGAAAAGCGCCTGTCCTTTCAGAATTCTCTCGCCTTCAAGCCTTTTTAGGTAAATGCCTGCCTCAGCATCCTTTGGTGCGCCTGCTGCTCTTGCTATTGACACTGCAATATCGTTCCGTATGGCCTGAATTGCGCCTGAGCGGTGAGCCTTAACCTCGTAGGAAAGCCTGCCAAGAGGAATTGTCCCGGGCTCAATATGCCTTTTTCCCTGGGCATTAATAATCTCAACCATTTTTTCATAGGCAAGCCCCGAGTCCAGGATCTTTCTTGCAATCGCAAAGCCATTTTTTTTGCCTGTCATCTCAATCATTTTGCCTGCCATTTCAAGGGATTTCTTCCTCAAGTCAAGGGGCTGTCTTGGGTCATTCCTAAGCACATATAAGACATCCCTTGCCTCAAGAGCCGGGCCTATGCCCTTCCCAACCGGCTTAGAGCCCTTGCTGTACATAAGAAAGATTTTAAGGCCTATTTTTTCCCCAACATACCTAAAGATGCTTCCCAGCTTTTCTGCCCTTGCTTTGGTTTTGACTTTGGCTCCCTGGCCGTAGGGGATGTCTATAAGCACATGCGTGCTTGAGACAGATTTTTTCTTTCCAAGAACACTCGCTACGAGCTGGCCGTAAGCATCAATTCCAAGCGGGTGCTCTACCCTTATGATTATATCATCTGCAGGGGCAAGCGAAAGCGCCCCTCCCCAGACTATACAGGCTCCAGTCTTAGCAATTACTTTCTTAACCTTGCCTAAAGGCAGGTCTACTTTGCACAGCACTTCCATTGTGTCCGCCGTGCCTGCCGGACTGGTTATGCTTCTTGATGATGTCTTGGGAACCGTGTAGCCTGCCGCTGCCACAATTGGAACAGCAAGCATTGTTGTCCTGTTTCCGGCAACCCCGCCAATGCAATGCTTGTCAAGAACAAATTTCTTGCTTATTTTCAGCAGGTCTCCTGTGTTTATCATTGCTTTTGTAAGGAAAGCAGTCTCTTCATTAGACAAGCCATGCGTGTAGCAGGCTGAGACAAAATAGGTAATCTCTATCTCGCTGAGGGCGTTCCTTGCAATGTCTGAGATAATTGAAAGGAATTCTTTTTCTGAAAGCTCTTTTCCATCCAGCTTTTTTTTAATATAAGCAAGCGAATGCGACTTATCAATAAGCCCTGCATCAGCCGTTCCGCTTTGCCCAAGCTTAGAAGAAAGCTCATGGTTAAGGCCAAGCCAGCCTTCGGGAACAAGCAAGGCATCCTTGGTTGTATCAACAATAGCTATTGCTTTCTTTGCACCCTTGATGAGCTCAATCCTGTCGCCCCTGTGAAGATTGTTTTCAGCTGCATCAGATATATTCATCACTGCAATCATTGGGCCGCCAGAAGAAATCTGAATCCTCTTAAGCCTGAATCTCATGTTGCTGTCACCTTAAGCTTTCCTAAGCCATGTTTCTCATAAATTTTATTGTGCTGATAGTCAGGCCTAGAATGATTGGGCCTATGAATATTCCGACAAAGCCAAAAGTAAAAAGCCCGCCAATAACCCCTACAAAGATAACCATTGGGTGAATGCGTGTCTTAGAGCTCACAAAATAAGCCCTTACAAAGTGGTCTATATTTGCAACCACCAGCGCCCCCCACAGAAGTATAAAGATTCCGTAGAAGATCATGCTGTTGGATTCTGTCAGAACCCCGTTAGCTATCTTTATTAAAGAAAGAGGCAGCCAGATAAGACCAGTGCCAAACACAGGCACAAGTGAGCAGATAGCCATTAAAGTTCCCCAAATCAAAGGGGAAGAACCGGGAATGCCAAAGATAAGTGCGCCTATAAAAATGCCTATTCCTCCTGAAAACCCCTGGACAAGCCCCACCAGGATCTGCCCATAAACTATGCCGTATGTTGTCTTTACTGTTTCTTTCACCAGGAAGTTGGCATGTGTATCCTTGATAATCTTCAGGTCAAGAACCTTTTTCGTTGCAGATACCCCATCAGAAAGAAGGAAAAAGGTAACCCCGAGGATTACAACATAACGGAGAAGGATTCCTGGAAGAGCAAGGAAAAACTGGCTGGCCTTGGAGAAAATCAAAGCCTTAATGTTTTCAAGCTCATAAAAGATTGTTTCAGAAAAAGGAAGCTGCTCAACAAATGTAATTATAGGGTTTATTTCTGCATCTTTAAAAGAATTGAAGAATGAGAAAAGCTCAAATGTCATCGCCCTGGTAATAAGGTATATAGGAAATAATGTAAGCGCAACGATAATGGCTATAATTATAAGAGAAGAAATCCATTTTATCTTAATCTTGCTTTGGATTTTGCTGTATAAGGGATAGAAGATAATTGTAAGCACAACTGCAAACAAAAGCTCCTTGTAAAGAGGCCATAGCACAAAAAGGCTAAGCACCAGGAGGCCGGCAAGAAGCAAAAACTCACTGGCCTTCTCATAATTAATTTTCTTCATAAAAACACCTTAACCGCCGGACTTTATAAAACTTTTCAGCAAAGGGAAATCAATTGCACCTTTTAAGAATCACAAAATTATTTAAATATAAAGCTTATGAAAGATAAAATGCACGCAAAAAAACGGGTAATTGCAAGAAAACAGGCTGTTTTTTCTTTTCTGCTCTCTTTTCTGCTCTTTACTTTTTTGTTCTCAGGGATAGGGCTTGCCTCACAGGGCAGGTGGATTACACGATGCGTGGAAATAAATGAGTCTGGAAATTACATTATTAAGAACAATATTTTCGCAAAGCCCCAGGAGAAAGCCTGCATAAGCATTACAGCCAGCAATGTAGTTATTGATGGCGCCTATAAAAAGCTTAATGGATATGATGAGTTCGGCTCTAAGACCATATTCATCTTGGGGAACTCAACTGACAAAATTAAAAATATCACAATCAAGAACATCAACTTTAAGGGAGATTACACAGGGGTTTATGTTTTGGAAGCAGAGGATGTAATTCTGAATGCACTTGCATTTCAGGACAGCAGAATCGGCGTTCAGGTTGTAAACTCTTCTGAAGTCAGCATCTCTAAAAGCAGTTTTGATACAGAGCAGAATGCTATATACGGGCAATCCAGCAGAAATATCACCATTTCAGGCTGCTCGGTAAGCTCAAACAAAGGAAACGGCATAAGGATTAATGCCTCTGAGGATGTTGCAATTGTCTTCAGCTTCATGAGGAGGGTTGCAGGGATATCGATTGAGCTTGAGAACAGCTTTGGCATTTTGATTTCCAGAAATCATTTTGAGGTGAATATAAGAGGCATTGAGGCCAGAAATTGCAGTGAGCTTAATATTGAAAGCAACAAATTCATTAATAACCTCGAACATGGGGTTTCTACTTTCTCTTCTGGTGGGATTCGTGTCTCAGGCAACAGCTTTTTGGGAAATGCCGTGGGTGTTTTCTCGTTAGACGGCTCATCAATTAACTTATCACAGAATACCTTTGAGATGAATAACTTTGCAGCTATTATCAGAAACTTTAGCAGTGTTTACAGCAGTGAAAAATCGCTTAAAAACAACACCAATGCTTTTGTGATTCATAATGTAAAAGGCTTTGAAGGCCATTATTTCAGTTATAACAGCAGTTTTCGGGACTTCTTTTTCAGCAGCAGCAAGGGAAAGATTGCAGGGACATTTGAAAGCTTCAAAAACATCTCAATCGCAAAAGAAAGGTCCGATATAATCTTTGTTGTTGACAACAACGGCAACATTACAATAGAAACAAACCTGGACTTTACTATCGAAGAAGAGGAAGAAGAGCCGGTGGAGGTTTCAGGTGTAGAGCAGCGGAGAAGAGAGCTGATTGGCCTGATTACGCCGAGAAACCTTCTCATGATGGGGGTTTCTGTTGTTTTGCTTTACCTTATTTCATCTGAGCTGGCCAGAAAGAAAAGAAAGAGAAGAAGAAAGAAAAAAGAGTAAGCTATAAGCAAAATCATTTCTTCTGGCGGCTTTTTGATTTTTCTTCTTTGCCTGGCTTTTTTCTCTCAGGATTAGATATTGCCAGGTTCTCTACAAGCTTGGACAGCTTGCTCTCAACCTGCTCTGTCTTAACAGACTGCCTTATCAGCAGGTAGAACAAAACAATCACAGAAAAGTAAAGAAGAAAATCTGAGCCCCTCTGGATTCCGAGGACAGAGGCCGCTGCAAAAGAGAGCTGGGGAAAAACCCCTATTATAATCATAACCAGCCCGCCTGCCGAAAACAAAAGAAAGTTTTCTTTGCTTAGCTTATTCCAGGAAAAATTAAGCCTGGAAAAAACAATAACAAAGACCCCAATCAATACAAGAACAATATTAAAGAGCGCCGCCATTTTTTATCACCCGAAAATCTTTTTATTGACCATTTTTGCAAAGATTCTTAACGCATTTGAGGTTTTCTGCCCTTTCATAACGCTTTCTTCTGAGTAGGTTATTGTAACAGGGACTTCAACAAACTTTATCTTTTTTTTATGAATTTCATCAAGTATTTCTGATGCATGTGTCATATCGTTCATCTTTATATCTATTCTTGATGCTGCTCTCCTTGATAAGGCCCTAAAGCCATTATGCGTATCTGTAACCCTTATCCTTGAAACCAGCCTTGTGAAAATAACCCCTGCCTTAAGAAAAAACTTCCTTGAGGAAGGGATATTAACTGCAGAGCCTTTCTTAATGAACCTAGACCCAAGAACAGCATCTGCCTTCCTATCTATAATTGGCGTAACAAGCCTGCTAATCTCAGAAGCCTGGTGCTGACCATCTCCGTCAAATGTAACAATTATATCAGCCCCTGCCTTTAAGGCATAATGAATGCCTGTCCGCAGTGCAGCACCCTGCCCAAGGTTTACTGGGTGAGAAAGCACAACTGCACCAGAAGAGAGAGCAAGCTCTCTTGTCCTGTCCCTGGAGCCATCATTAACCACTATAACATTTCTGTACCCAAAGTTCTGAAGGCCAGATATTGCTTTTAAGATTCTCTTCTCCTCATTGTAAGCAGCAACTACTATGAAAATATCCGGGCTTTTCATTTGGCTTCACTCAGTATCTTTTCCCTGTCGTTTCCAAGCTTTTTCTGGCAGCTGGAGCAGACCACAACAACCTTTCCGCTTTTGTCTTTAATATAAGTGCCAAGTATTTTATTAAGGAATATTGTCCTGATTTTTTCACCGCAAATTTTGCATTTCATGGCTGCACCTCGTCTGTTCTCCAGTAAGGAAGGATTGATGTTTTATCAATCTTTTCAAAGTTTCGCTTTCTTGCCTCAAGAAGGCCAAGCCAGGCAATCATTGCTCCGTTATCTGCATTGAACTGGTTTTCAAGAATAAAGCATTTTGCGCCTCTCTCAAAGCACATTGCTTTGGACATTTCCTGAAGACGCTTGTTGCAGGCAACGCCTCCGCCAAGAAGGAGCTCTTTCTTTCCTGTGTGAGCCATAGCTCTTTCGCTTGCCTCAAGCAGCATAGCAAAGGCGGTCTCCTGAAGAGAAAAGCAGAGGTCTTCAACAGAATGCTCTTTAAGCATCTTTTTAAGCTGTGTCAAAATGCCGCCAAAGGAAAAATCCATTCCCTTTACTACATAAGGTAGCTCTACATACTTGCCTGAGGATTTTTTTGCAAGCTTTTCTACCTCTGGGCCGCCTGGAAAACCAAGGCCGGCCTCCCTTGCAAAGGCATCAATAAAGTTTCCAACGCCTATATCAAGCGTTTCCCCAAAGATTCTGTATCTTGCTTCCTCAAAAGCTATTATCTGAGTATTAGCCCCTGAAACATACAAAAAAACCGGGTCTTTGCAGGGTGTAAGCGCCCTTCCTATCTCAAGATGTGCAATGCAGTGGTTTACGCCCACTATTGGCTTTTTAAGAAGAAGCGATAAAGACCTTGCAAGTGCTGAGCCAATCCTGAGAGTGTGCCCTATTCCAGGCCCTTTTGAATATGCAATAACATCAACATCTGCCAAGCTAATGCCTGCATCATTAACTGCATCAGAAAGTACACCTTCAAAGCTTTCAAGGTGGTGCTCTGAGACCTTTGCAGGAATCATTCCACCATGCTTAGTTGCATAAACACTCTTCCTGTTTGCAAGAATTCTTCCTTTTTGGTCAGCAATTCCCACGCCAAAGGTATGGGCCGTGCTCTCTATGCCCAGGGATATCATTTTTATTCCAATATTTAACCAAAATTGCTTAAACATCTATGTTTTTTGCAGTGAGCGCATTCTTAACTATAAATTCTCTCCTCAGTGAAACATCGTCTCCCATAAGAATGTTAAAAAGCCTGTCTGATTCAATTGCGTCTTCTATATTAACACTGCATAAAGTCCTGGTTTCAGGATTCATTGTTGTCTCCCAGAGCTGGCTCGGGTTCATTTCTCCGAGCCCTTTATACCTCTGAAGCTCATACTTGGCTCCTTGGTGTGCCTTTAGAAACTCTGACAATGCCTGCTCAGTATGAAGGTAGCTAATTTTACTGCCAAGCTTAATCTTAAAGAGAGGGGGCTGGGCTATGTAGACATGCCCTGATTCTATAAGAACCTTCATATGCCTGTAAAAAAATGTCAACAGCAGGGTCCTTATGTGTGCACCATCTACATCTGCATCTGTCATTATTATTATTTTATCGTAACGGAGCTTCTTTATATCAAAGCTGTCATCTATGTTTGTCCCCAGGGAAGTTATGATTGAAGCAATTTCCTTGTTCTGAAGGATCTTATCCAGCCGTGATTTTTCTACATTAAGGATTTTTCCCCGCAGAGGCAACACCGCCTGGAACTCCCTGTCTCTTCCCTGCTTGGCTGAGCCGCCTGCTGAATCTCCCTCAACTATGAAAAGCTCAGTCGAAGTAGGGTTTTTTGATGAGCAGTCTGCAAGCTTGCCTGGAAGGGAAAAGCTGTCCAGGGCATTTTTTCTCCTTGCAAGCTCTTTTGCATTCCTTGCTGCAAGCCGGGTGTTGTAAGAAAAGATTATCTTCCCTGCAATCTCCTTTGCTTCACTTGGGTTTTTTAGCAGATAATCAAAAAGGGAGTCAAAAAGGATCTCGCTTACAATCCCCCTTACCTCTGTATTTCCCAGCTTGGCTTTGGTCTGGCCTTCGAACTGCGGCTCTGGCACTTTTACTGATATTATTGAAGTAAGCCCTTCCCTGCAGTCTTCATATGATATCTTGATGTCTTTGCCAAGGTTTTCATTTATAAACTTGCCCATGGCTTTTGTAAGGGCGAACCTAAAGCCCAGCTCGTGGGTCCCGCCTTCAATAGTATGGATTGTGTTAACATAAGAAAGAAGCGACTCATTGTAGCTTTTGGTGTACTGGATTGCAATCTCTACAATAACTCCCTCTTTCTCCCTGCTTACAAAAAAAGGCTCATGAATCGGCGTCTTTCCCTCATTAAAGTACTTTACAAAACTCGCAACCCCTCCCTCAAAATGAAAAAATTCCTCTTCACCAGTCCTTTCATCCCTGACCAGGATTTTAACTCCGGGATTCAGGAAAGCCAGCTCTCTAGCTCTTGAAATAATCGTATCAAACTCAAAGTTTACTGTTTCAAAAATAGTCTCATCCGGAATAAATATGACAACTGTGCCTGTCTCATCAGTAGGAAGGCCTTTTTCAACAGGGGTTACAGGAAGGCCTTTTTCGTATTTCTGGGTCCAGGTTTTTCCATCTCTTCTAACCCTCACCTCAAGCTCTTTTGAAAGGGCATTAACCACGGATAAGCCTACACCGTGAAGCCCGCCGCTTATTTTATAAAGGTCCTTGCTAAACTTTCCTCCTGCATGAAGCTTTGTAAGGACTAACTCTAAAGCCGGCTTATTGTATTTTGGGTGCAGCTCAACAGGGATCCCCCTTCCATTGTCAATTACAGTTACACCGCCGTCTTTCTGTATAAAAAGCTCAATAAAATCGCCATAGCCTGCCTGGATTTCATCTATTGAATTGTCAAGAAGCTCAAAAACAAGTTGATGCAGGCCTCTTGGCCCTGTGCTTCCTATATACATGCCTGGCCTTTTCCTTACTGGAGAAAGGCCTTCCAGGACAGTAATATGCTCAGCAGAGTAATTCGCAGGCTTTTTGCTGGTGTTTTCATCATTCATTTTGCTCACTTTTTCCCTTGATAAAAAGAGGTTTTCTCCTATAAAAAAAGAAAACAGACTTAGTTTAAAAAGATTGTGAAAACCAGGGTGAAAAAAAGAAAAAATATCAGGAATTAAAAGAAAAAAGCAGAAAGAAATAAGGCTAAAAAAGAACCTTATATTATAAGATCAATTTATTATAAGGTCAATTATTTCTATGACTGTTTCCTTTCCAAAAGCATCCTTAAAGGTAAATTTAAAAGGCATTTCCCAGTAATTGCAGTCTGAATTATCTATATTGTCAGCGTATGTAAGATGATGCGAGTCTGGGTCTGTTGCATTTATTATCCCTGTCTTATAGAAAAGTGTGCGCACGTGTTTCCTTAAAGAATCATCATCACAAGCGGGAAGATTATAAAAAAAATCAAATGCTTCCCTTATTTCCTGAATCGAGGAGTGTTCGTAAACGGATATATTGACAACCCCATAAGCAACTGTTCCATCAGACAAAGTGACTTTTGGCAGTGCATGGGGGATTGGGGCCCGGTTTCTCCTGGCAACCTGAAAGACATACTCTTCTCCTCTTACAAAATTGTTTGAGTCCTCTACAGAAATAATGTCTGCTCCTGGGTGATTGCTAGGGTCTGGGTTTCTTATTACCCTAACAGTCATCCCTTCTATCCCTTCTGAAGATGAGCCTGGCTCAAAGTCAGCAAAGCTTGCATCCAGGAAAAGCTGCTGATCAAGGAAATCCAGGACATCATAAAGCCTGAGTCTGATAAAAGACTCAAAGTCGCTAAGGATTTTTGTTTCACCTGTTCCTTTTCTCCTGAGGGTTATCTCATAGTCAAGCCTGGCAAGCATCCCGGTTTCAGAAAGAAAAACACCTGCCCAAGGCTCTGAAACAGAAAGCACTTCAAAGTCTTCAGAAACTAAATCAGAAGTTAAGCGAGGCAGGCACTGTATAACCCCATATTGCCCATTAAGGTAGTGCTGAATATTCTGGACAGTCCGGTTTGCCCTAAGATTGCGCAAAGGAGGCCGGTATTCCAGCTTAGTGTTAAACAGGTAATGCTTTTGACAGCTGGCTGGGGGAGACTCATAAATGTGGTTAAAAGGCTGGGTAGACGAACCATATGGGTTCGGGCAGTCAAAGGGAAAGCTCTCATTATAATAAACCTCTTCACTTAAAGCAAAAGGAACCCTAAAGTCTCCAGAACTCAAAAAGCTTTCGGACAAGAAAAATTCCCGCCCTCCTTCACTTTCTGAAATAAAACCGCCCTGCATCCCTGCTTTGTAGATTGCATACTCAAACTTGTCCTCAAGGCAATTCAAGATTTCATCCCTGACCGGCTCAAATGAGCCGATATCAACCTCAAAGCCCTGCCGCTCAGAATTAATGACAAGAATAATCACAATAAACACAACCATTACAACAAGCATAGAAAGAATCAGTATTACTGAAAGCTGGGATTTATTCCGGGCGGCTAGCATAAAAAGGCTTTTTTCATTAACTATTTAAAAAATTTTTTAAATTTGGGCAGTGAATATCATTAAAGAAAAGAAAAAACAGGCAGAAAACAGCAAAATGGAGATTTTTAAAAGATTCAAAATAGAGGGAAGCCTCCTGGCTTTTGGAAACACTGGAGTAGTCTCTGACTTGCATTTGGGCTTCTCAGACTATCTCTCAGGTAAGGGAATTTTATCATATTTTGACGAGAGCAAAAAACTTCTGGAGCTTGCTGCTGGCTGTAAAAAAAACAAAATAAAAAGGCTTATCTTAAATGGCGACATTCTTCATGACTTCTCTAAGCTAAATAGAAGAACAGAGAAAAAGCTTAGTGACTTTATTGAAAATCTTGAAAAAAACAAGATTAAAGCTTGGTTTATTGAAGGAAACCATGATACCCTACTAAGGTTTTTCCTTGAAAAAAGAGGTCTTAAAGCTAAGAGAAGTATAAGCATTAAGGATGTCTTCATTACCCACGGGGACAAACTGCTTAAAGTGCCTGAAAAAGCAAGATTCATTATTATTGGGCATGAGCACCCTGCTGTCAAAGTAGAAGGAAAGTTGTTTAAAGCATACCTTATATCCAGATACAAAGGAATAAACCTGATAGTTATGCCTTCTTTCTTTGATTTCCGGCAGGGAACAGAAAATACTGAAGAAGAGTGGAGCCCTTTCCATAAAGAGAAAGCCAGAAAAAGAATTCTTATTGATAAAATCAGCTCTGAATACATCGCTGTTCCTTTTTAGAGGAGAGAAGTTTCTTGAATGCAAAAGGTTTTTATACTAAACTCCCAACCACACATAAAAACTCTAGGAGGTTACAGAATGGCAGCAGATAACGCGATATATATTGGGAACAAGCCCTTTATGAACTATGTGACGGCAGTTGTAATGCAGTTTACGACCCAAGGAGCTGAAGAAGTGACCATAAAAGCACGAGGAAAATTTATATCCAGGGGTGTGGACATTGCAGAGATTTCTGCAAAAAGGTTCTTGATTGACCAGGTCTATGTGAAGGAGATAAAGATAGACTCTGAGGAGTTCAAGAACAAAGAAGACCGGCAGGTAAGGGTCTCAACAATAGAGATTACCTTAGTCAAGAAATAGTGCCTAAATTTTTCTGTCTTGTATATTCTTTTTTTTTATTTCCGGCTGGCGGCAGCCCTGCAAAAAAGAAAAACTTAATTAAAAGGGCAGAAAACCAAGAAAGCATGGCTTTGGTATACAGGCATATTACAGGAGAGTATTATATAGGAAGTCAAGAGGATGAAAAAGTTTCAGAATTCCTGCCTTCTTCATTTGACATAAGCCTTTTCGAGAGGCTTTCAAAGAAAGTGTTTAAAGAAAAAGATAAGATTGCAAGAAAAGGAATCGAGATTGCAAAAGAAAAGATTTCAGGCAAGGATTACACCGAAGACCTTATTATCCAGGCTTCCGGGCTTATTGATGAGTCTGACAAGACAATTAATTACCTGGCAAGAAGGCTTAGAAGGCTTGCCCTAACTATTTACCCCGAACTCTGCTTAAGGGTGGATGACAATAAAAAGATTGTTGAAATGCTTCTGAGCAAGGAAAAAGAGGAGATTAACAGCTTGCTTGGAATTAAAAAAAGCATGGGGTGGAAGTGCCAAAAGAAAGACTGTGAATTCTTAAAAGAAGCTGCCGGAAAGATAAAAGAGCTGTTTACTGTGCGTGAGATTGCTTCTGAGTTTATTTCCGAGAAAGAGAAGAGAATCATGCCTAATTTTTCTGCAATCGCAGGGCCAAGCATATCTGCAAAGCTGCTGTCACATGCTGGCAGCCTTAGAAGCCTTGCGATTATGCCTGCCTCGACAATACAGCTTCTGGGTGCAGAGAAAGCCTTGTTCAGGCATATTACAAGGGGCTCAAAATGCCCAAAATACGGGATACTGTTTCAGCATCCTGCGGTTCAGGGAGCTGAGAAGAAAGCTAGAGGTAAAGTTGCTAGGATTATTGCTGACAAGCTGTCAATTGCCGCCAGGATTGACTTTTTCAGCAAAGAAGACAAAAGCGCCGAGCTTATAAAAGAAATGGAGAGAAGAATTAAGGATGCAAAAAGGAAGTAATCCAAGGGTAAAGCAAACCATGCTCAAGGGAAAGAAAGTCTTTGCTACTGAGAGCCTGGCTCCTGGAAAGAGTGTTTATGGAGAAAGCTTAATCAGCCTGAATGGAAAAGAATACAGGGAATGGGTGCCCTTCAGGTCAAAGATTGCTGCTGGTCTTATGAATGGGCTAAGAATGCCTGAGCTTAGCATGGATTCAGTGGTTCTTTACCTAGGCGCTGCATCAGGAACAACTGTAAGCCACATCTCCGACATTGTTAGTAATGGCCTGATTTTTGCTGTTGAAGTCAGCCCACATGTAACTTACTCGCTCATAAGCCTTGCTGAAGCGAGGGGAAATATAGTTCCTGTGCTTGAGGATGCAAACAAGCCGGAAGAATACTTTAATACTGTTATTGCATCAGATTTCGTTTTTCAGGACATCGCCCAGAAAAACCAGGTTGAAATCTTCTTAAAGAACTGCAGGCTCTTCCTGAAGCAGTCAGGGTTTGCAATGATTTCTATCAAGGCAAGAAGCATCGATATCTCAAAAAAGCCCAGAAGAATCTTTGAGGAAGTTAGAAAAGAACTAGAGCAGAGATTCAGGGAAGTTAAGCCCTGCACCCTTGAACCCTTCCAGAAAGACCACTGCCTATTTCTTTGCCTGGGAAGAGAATGAAAAGTTTTTGAAGGTTTCTCCAAGGTCAATGTAATACTTGCCTTCGCTAATTTTGTAAACAAGAGGCTGCTTGTTAAAGATGCTTACTAGGTCGAGGAGATAAGTGCCCTGCTTGTCAATCCTAACAGTCTCAAGGTCAAGCACAATCGGCTTGTCTCTGTCCACTTCTTCCCCAATCATTTCCCTTACGTCCTTTTCTATTCTGGTTATCTCGTCATCACTGAGCTTTCTCTGAAGCTTCTTCAAGTGATCAAGCCTCTCCTTTCTTATGAAGAAAAAAAGCCTGGACTGGCATTTGCTGCAGCCCTCTATTATCTCTTTTGCGTTGTCATCATACAGCTCTCCGCAGTGAACACATTGGTGGGGCATTTTACTTCTTTTTCCTCCTGGAAACATTCAGGTCAAGCAGCAGCTGCATCTTCTCCGGGTCTCTTTTTATTTCTTTAATCAGGTTTGCAGGGCCAACTAAAGTGATTCCCTGCCTGTCAGATAAAAGCATGTTTATAAACTTCTCTTTCAGAAACTTAAGGAAGTTTCCTGTATTCTTTATTTCAGGCGAGAATATAGCTGGCTCAATCCCATGAAACTTTTCGTTTACCATAGACATTGTAAGCTTTATGAGCTCTGTCTCTTCGTCCTTCTTCAGCTTGCCCTGCAGAAGCACAATCTTGTCTGACTTTACTGACTTAAGTATTTTCTTTATCTTCTGCTCTGTAGAAAGCCCGGACATCTGGGAGAATGGAATGAATTCTATTGTTATCATGGTTTCACCAGGTTAAAGAGCTCCGTATAGAAATCCTCAACTGAGGTGCCGTACTTAGCTGAAATCCCGACAACCTTATACTGCGGGAAGGTATTCTCTATCTTTTTTATGTCTGCGCGCTTTAAGTCTATCTTGTTTCCAACTATCAGGACTGGAATTTTTTTTGCCTGGAGGTTCCCGAGGATTGTTATATTTACCTGGTTAAGGGGATCCTTTGTTGCATCAAGGACTACCACAACTGCGTCAACAGAATCAAGCCATTTTATTGAGTCTATCACTCCTTTTGTGGCTTCTTTGGCCCTGGTTTTCGCTTCTTCTTCATCAAGCCCTGCTTTCACAAAATCCTCATAGTCAATCCTTGTGGCTATGCCTGGCGTATCTACAAGGTTAAAGGTAAGCTGCTTGTTGCCGGATTTAATCAGAATCTGCTCTTTTATCTTAATTTCCCTTGTTTCGTGAGGGATATTTGAGACTGAGCCCATCTCTTCTCCAAGCCAGTCCTTGCAGATCTTATTTGCAAGAGTGGTTTTCCCTCCATTTGGAGGCCCGTAAAGCCCAAGCTTTAGCTGCTTCTTTTTTTTAAAGAATCCTGAAAAAAGGCTCTTTAAAGCGGAACGAATCTTGTCAAGCATAATTATCACTCTTTATAGCCAATACATTTTATTTAAAATCTTTATTATTTAAGATTATCTATTTTTGAAACAGCATTTGCATGTAGAGAAAGAAGGGTTTTTAGAAATTATAAATAAAGGCTTCTTAAGAAAGCACAAGAGCCTGCCTTCTGGCTAGCCTATATAATCCAGCCCTGTCTGAACAGCCTGGTCTGCCTGGTGAGGCGGCTGTTGGCTGCTGTCTTTTGGAAAAAGGCTGTCAAAAGAGCCTGGATCAATTCCAAAGTCATACTTTGCTGTTAGGATATTAACAAGCTCTCTGGCTGCATCCAAGCCAATAAAAAAAGGGTTGGACACTGTTTCACTAACCAGGCATATAGAAGATATATTATGCCTGGAAGCATCGCAAAGCATAAGACCTGCCAGGCCTGAAATCGGGCCGATGGAGCCATAAGCATCCTCAAGTGGAAACTCAGACTTAAATTCAGAGAGGATTCCAGCAGAATTTGCTGTACAGAAAACCTTAGGCTTTTTAGGCTCTTCAGAAACGCCTACCCCTCCGAGAGTTATAAGTGTTTTTGTGTTAATTGAATCAAGGTAAGCAGCCAGGTTTTTG
>DSBS01000011.1 GCA_011045925.1 Candidatus Woesearchaeota archaeon
ATATGACCTAGCTTCTTTAATTCTGATTCAGATATAGGAGAGAATTCATAATTATTATTTAAATGCAAGTAAGCCTTCATTACCCCACTGCAAAGTTGATTATTTTTCAATGAGCATTCGTTGCAGGCTGAATGATAAACTTGTGCCCTGTATTCATCAACAAATTCCTTCCAGGTTTTTTTCTCAACTGCTGAGGCCTGTTCTTGATTTTTACTCAATTTATATGTATAAAACCGATTAAAAAATGCAATGCTTTTTCTATCAGCAAAATGATTAAGCTGATCTTCTGAAAAGATGCACAAAGGAACATAATCGAAGCGAAAAAAGAAATTATCTAACATAGACAAATTCAATATAATTTTTTTAGTTTCCTCAAAACTTACAAAAACATCTTTAAAAACTTCGTGTTGAGAGATTGTCACCAGAAACAGGTTGACCTTAAGGTAATTCAAATTAAAATTTTTCTTAATAAAAGAAGGCAAGTTAATAATATCATCCTTATTCTGATTTAGAATAATTGTGCTGATTTCAACATTTTGATTCTCATTCTTATGAATAAAATATTCCTTTAAGCCTTTTACAACTTTCTCAAATGCCCCAGGATTGCCAACACAAATATCATGAACTTCGGAACAAGTTCCATATAAGGGTATTACAAGATTATGAATGCCTGTATTTGCAAGTTGCCTTGCAAAACCGTCTTCTGCGAGTGAATTTCCTGGATCAAGCAAAGTAATCCTTTCGAAATAAGGCCGGATTGATTTTAGATACCTTATTATATTATGGTATCTTAGTGGCTCAGGACCACTAATATCGATCTTTTTTACTTTATTTTTTATGAAATGCTTTGTATCATTAAACAAGATTTCTTCATCCTTTTCTGTTACAAACAGCTTTTTTTTATCCTTGAACTTAGAGCCACAAAAAACACAGTTATTTTCACAATCAAGGAAATTAAAGAGTATGCTTCCAAATTCATCTTTTTTCTCTTCCATTTGTAAGCTAAAAAAGAGCCGCAAGCTAGTTAAATATTTTTCTAAATCAGATTAACAAAAATTAAAAAAAGATAAAAAATCAATAATCCTCGCATTTAAGCTGGTAATAAGCCCTGGGATGATCGCATGAAGGGCATTTCTCGGGTGCTTCCTCGCCATAATGCACATAGCCGCATTCCCTGCAAACCCACCATACTTTTTTGCCTTTTTTGAAGAGGGTGCCTGCTTCCAACTGCTCCAGAAGCTTTGTAAACCTCTCCTCGTGGTGCTTTTCTGCTATGGCTATGTTTCTGAGCCTTTCTGCTATACCTGAAAAACCTTCTTTCTCAGCGATGTCCGCAAAACCTGGGTACATCTTTGTGTGCTCGTGGTTTTCTCCTGCGATTGCTGCTTTCAGGTTTTGGATTGTGCTGCCTAATACTGTTGGCGCCGAGGCCTCAACCTGAACTTCATCAATGGACTCGCTGCTCTTTTCCTTAAGTTGGTTTATCAGCCTGAACAGCCATTTCGCATGCTCTTTTTCGTTCTCTGCAGTAATCTGGAAAATCTCAGAGATTATCTCATATCCTTCTTTTTTTGCCTGCTTGGCATAAAAGGTGTACCTGTTTCTTGCCTGGCTTTCACCTATAAAGGCTGCAGCCAGGTTTTTTATGGTTTCTTTCATTTTGTTTTCCTCCATAAAAGAGAAAAGCCTTGGTTTTTTTATAATTTGTTATAATCAGCCAGAAACAAAAAGCAAAAATGCTAAGGGATAGATTAACCTGCCAACATGGCTATTCTTAACCAAAGCCCCCCCAGCATCAGCAAAAATTAAAGCCCTCTTTCTTTATCTCATCTATCAGATAGTGTATTTTCTTCTGCTCGATGCCATGCCTTTCTATGTCATCAACGAATTCGTCCAGATCCTTAAGGTTTTTGTGCACAGTCTCTATAAGGAAGTCCCAGTCATTGTTTATTTTAAACACTGAGTTCACATTTGGGTGCACCAGAAGGTGCCTTCTTAGAGTCTCCTTTCCATTCTTGCCTGCCTTAATCAAAATGCAGGCATGTGCACTGTACCCAAGGGCGTTGAAGTCCAACAGGATTGTGTTTTTCTTAATCACTCCATCCTGCAGCATTTTCAGCATGTCAAACAATGTTGACACAGGGATTCTAGTTTTTTTACTGATTTCTGTCAGTTTTCGCCTGGAATCCTCTCGCAAATGCAAGAGAAGGCTTAATGCCTTATCATTTATTGCATATGCCATCCTACCTTTTGAAGCACTTATAAATATAAACTGTCTTTAAGAAAAAAACCTGAACCGTTCAGGGATTCCTGAAACAAAATGCTTAAATATGTGCTTTGTTTATATACTCTGGCCTAAATGAATAAAAAAGAGCTTTCAATTTTGAGCCTGTTTCAGAAATCCCCTGAAAGAGAGCTCCCCACTTCGGAGATTGTAAAGCTGGTTGAGCCTGATTACAGCAAAGTTGAAAATACCTTAACAAGCCCTATAAAAAACACGGAGTTAATTAAGCAGGCAAAGCAGCTTAACGCCAAGCTCCACCGAAAGATTCTTTACTACCTTAACAAGCTAAGCAATGAGGGAATACTGGAAATTTCAAGGGAAGGGGCAAAAGGTGAAAAGTATTTTGTTCTTGCTGTAAACCCTGAGGAAATCAGCTTTGCCAGCCAAGTCCAGAAATCATCTATTTATGTTCCGTCCAAAAGCCTTTCGGTTTCTCTTGAAGGATACGAAAAACAAGGAATAATATTCCGACTGGATGAAAATAAATGGATTGAGAGAATCAATTCTATACTTCTTGATGCAAGCTATTTCAAAAAAGACCTAAATAAGCTAAGAAGGTTTGTAGATATGTGCCTTCCTTTTGTTAATGATGTAATTTCTATAAGCAAATGTGAGGAATTCCTTGAACAGGCTGACCAGGTCTTTCTTATGCTTTCAAAAATGCATGGAAAATGCAGTGACCATGACAAAAGGCTCTCTTTTTGTGTTGATATAAGCAAAATTAACAATGAGAAAGCCTTGCTTGAACTGATTTCTGAATCACACAAAAATAACTGGGAGAACTTTACCATGGTCCTGGAGGTTAATGCAAAAGACATCCAGGAGCACTCTGTGCTCTTTGAGAGGATTCTGGAGATGTACTCAAATAACAATAAAATAATTTATTTTAAGAACAATGCTCTTACTGATGTGCCATATCTTGTTGGTAAGTCAGGAGTTTACACTTTTCAGGAGCATGAGTGGAAAGATGTTTCTGACGACTTAGGGAACGATTTGTACGGGCTTGCGTGCTCGCAAAGCACAGTGATGATTGACCTGGAAAGGTTTTTTGAGAAGATGGGGGAAAGCGAAGAAGTGTTCATTGAATTCCTGCAGAAGATTGCTTCTTCTCTTCTTGAGGTAAACTCAATCCAAAGAAGAAAGTCAGAAGAATTATTTACAAATCTTATAAAGCTTGACAAGGAGAAAATAAAGCATTTCTTTTCTCTCTCAAAAAACTATATTAGGTTCTGGAACTATGGCTGGAAGAAGATTGACTTCAACCAGGATTATCTAACAGAGCTGATAAGGGAATCTAAAAGGCAGGTTGATAAATTCTGCATTTTCGAGGAAACTATTTACAAAAGCTGCGGGATGCCTACGCGATTCAGAATCGCTTTTTCTTCTGCATTCCACAACTATATCAAGGATAAATTTACAGCTCCAACCTACATTAGGGTTTCAGTAGGTGGGCTAAATGACCTGTTTTCAGAGAAGATGAAACAGATTATTTACATTAAAGAAAGCCTATTCAGAATCTTTGATGGAGGCGATGTTATGAGCTTCCACTGCAAAGGCGAAACCAAGCCCGCAGAACTGCTAAGGGAAGTCAGCTTTATACTTAATTCGTGCAGGATTAACCTTTTCAGGCTTAAGTTCATTGGAAGAAAGGAAAGAAACCTTAATCTCCAGAGTTATATAAAATGATTATTGAGGGAGAAACCATATATGGAGTCTGGAGAGAATCGCTGAAACATGTAATTGAGAACGGAATTGACTTTAGGGACGAAAACTCAAGGATATGCAGAGAAGTATTTAACCTGAACCAGGTTATTAACAAGCCTTGGGAAGATACCACTAAATGCATTTCCATACTCAGCAGGTTTAAGGAATGGAAGTTCCCTCCCGCAGAAGAGATTGCTGCAATTATGATTTCCAAGAAGCTCGCTCCCGAATACTCGTACAGCTATGGCCCAAGGCTCTTTAACTTTCAGGGAAGAATTAACCAGATTGATAACTTTATTGTGCCTCTTCTCAAGAAAAACCCAAACTCCAGAAGGGCTACAGTTGTCCTTTGGGACCATTTTGAGGATGTTAACCCAGCAAAAAGGGACATACCAAGCTTAATTATGATTGATTTCAAGATCAGGGAAAACAGAATTAACACTTCGGCTGTTATACGCTCAAATGACCTCTTCTTTGGATGGTCTGCTAATGTGTACCAATTGTTTGTTCTTTCAGAATATGTAAGAAAAGAGATTGGATGCGACAGGGGACTTATTAACACAATATCTATTTCTGCTCATCTGTTTGAAGACCAGTTTGAGTTTATAAGAAAGATACTTAAGGAGAAATAAAAAGCTTTTAAAGCCCTGTGCATAACCTGGTTTGTATGAACTTTGAAAGGCTTGAAAGGATAGATGAATATGACAGATATACTGATTTTGCATTCAAGAAGGCCAAGGAAAGAGCCCTGCAACTTAACAACACCCTTAAAACAAAAGAGCCTGTGCAGAAAGCGAGAATAATAGTAAAGGAGAGAATGCTTTGCATTGATGATGCCCTGAATAAGATTGCAAAAAGGATTGAGAGCAGTTACCCTTCTTATGAGAGCCTGCCTGTATTTTATCAGGAACTGATGAAGTGCTTTTTTGAGCCTGCCCAGTATAGGACAGCAGCGTCTTCCCTAACATGGGCAAGTGAAAGGGTTAGTGAGCTTAGAAAAGAAAGCCTTGACAAGATAAAAACTGCAAAAACAAAAGGAGAAATAAATAAAATAAGGGCTAACTTCTATGGGAAGAGTGCATCTTTCTTAAGGCAGGTAAGAAAACAGCTTGAGTTCCTTGAGCAGGCAAGAAAAACCATGAAATCGTTTCCTGACATAAAGGAAGGCCTGTTTACTGTTGTGATAACTGGCTTTCCCAATGCAGGCAAGTCCACGCTTCTTAAGAGATTAACAGGGAGCAATGTTGAGATAAACAGCTACCCATTCACAACAAAAAGGCTTCTCTGCGGAAACATTGAAGAAGGGCTTCTTAAAGTTCAGATGATTGATGCACCCGGGTCTCTTAATAGAAAGAAAAAGAATCAAATTGAGGTTCAGGCAGAGGTTGCATTAACCCATGCTGCGCAGCTGGTTGTCTTTGTCTTTGACTTAACTGAAGAGTATCCAATAGAAGACCAGAAAAAGCTTTACAGAAAAACATTGAGGCTTGGAAAGCAGGTGCTGGTTTATTTCAGCAAGCCTGATATTATTGGAGAAGGGAAAATTAAAGAATTCATAAAGTCAGAAAAGCTAAGCAAAAAAGGCACTTTTTATGACGTAAATTCACTCAGAGAAAGAATAGTAGAGATTGCAAGAAAAAGCCAGAAGAAGCCCAAAGAACATAAAAAGAATATTGGCTAAAAAGGAAAGAATCTTACCTAGGCTTTTTTCTGGCTGACTTTTTCGCTGTTGGCTTTTTTGTTGGCTTTGCTTTTACTACTGGCTTCTTTTTTGCTGTCCTTTTTCTTTTTGCCTTCTCTTCTTTCATATACAGGGTTCTTGTTGGGAAGGGTATTCCGATGCCTTCCCTGTTCAAAGCCTTGTAAATCCTTTCAGTCAACTCGAGCCTTGAGAGGTACCTGTCTCTTATGCTCTCAAGCCAGAACCTTGCATCAAAATCCAGGGAAAAATCTGACATACTATTGAAGACAACGCTTGGCTCTGGGTCTTTGAGGGCTTTTTTTATCTTTTTAATCTCTCCAAGCACAACCTTCTTTACTTGGTCTATATCTGAGCCGTATTCAACAGAAAAGGGCACAACTGCCCTGGATTTCATGTCTGGCTGGTAATAGTTTTGGATTACTTCATTTGCAAGGATACCATTTGGAATAATGAAAACCTCATTGTCCCATGTCTTAATTCTCGTGCTCCTAAGGCCAACATCATAAACAATGCCCATTATGCTTTTAGAAGGCAAATTTACCATATCCCCAACCTTAAAAACCTTATCAGCTGTAAGGGCAATCCCCCCGAAGATGTTGCTTAGTGAGTCTTTTGCTGCGAGGCTTATTGCAAGGCCAGCAATTCCCAAGCCACCCAGGATTGGCCTCACGTCAACTCCGAGGTTAACCATTACAACAATGATAGCTATAATTAAAAAGGTAATTCTTGAGAGCCTGTGAAACAAGGGACTGAAAGACTGAGAAACAGACTTTACCTCTTCTTCAGCAGCAATCAGCTTCCTAGAAATAAGGTTGCTCCAATGCTCAATAAAAAAGTCAAAAAGCTTGGATACAGCATCAAAGGTCACAAAGATAAAGAGAACCATAACAACCTTGTTAATAATCTCTAGATGAAGCCCGGAATAATTTAGAAACATCATTGCAGCAAGAACAAAAAAAAAACCCATTGAAGAAGACTTGAATCTCCTAGCAAAGATATCATCAGCAGGAGTTGCAGTGCGAAGTGACATTATCTTCAGGTAAGAAACAACAAGCTTTGTAAACAAATAGCCTGAAAAAAAGATTAAAAGAAAAAAGAGTGTTGCAATAAACCCCTGGCCTGTAAAGAAAAGCTTTAGGTTCTCCAAGCCCTGAGACATTGAAACAAAAAGCAAGCTCATACCCTATTAAAAAGAGAGGACTTTTATAAACATTATTCAGCTCTGAACAATGACTAATTAACTGCCCCAGCTAACAACCAAAAGAGATATAAAGCCCAAAAGAAAAATATAGGACAAAATGGAAGAAGAAAAAATAATTGTAATGAAGGTTGAAAAAAGGTCTCAGGTTTCAGTCATGCTGCAGCAGTCCCTTGCTAAACACGGAAGGCTTATCGAAGCAAGGCTGGGGCTTCACAGAAAGAATAAAGGCAGGGATGAAGGGCTAGTGATTCTCTGTACAAAGGGAAAAGAGAAAGATATTGCTGACCTTTTAAAAACCCTTAGAAAGATAGACGGAATTCAGGTAAAAAGCATAACTATGTAAGAGAAGGCTTTTAAAATAGGACTTTTTACTACTCTAAAATCAAAACATTTAAATAGAGTGCTTTCTTCTACACCTTTAAGAAGGTGGATTTGAAAATGATTATTGATAAGTCTCTTATTTCAAAGATGAAGGAATTTGGGCTCAACAGCTACGAGATAAAGATTTGGTCTGCTTTGCTCGCAAGAGGAAGCGCAACTGCAGGAGAGCTTGCTGAGATCTCCAATGTTCCCAGGTCAAGAAGCTATGACATTCTGGAAAGCCTAGAAAAGAAAGGCTTTGTGATTTCCCAGTTTGGCAAGCCAATAAGGTACCTTGCTATCGAGCCCTCAGAAGCAGTTAACAGAGTAAAAGCAAGCATACTTAAGGATGCAGAAGAGAACATAAAGATTCTTGAAGAAATAAAGACAAGCCCCATTCTAAAAGAGCTAAATCTGCTTTATGAGAACGGAATAACAAAGATTGACCCTCTTGAGATTTCAGGCGCGCTAAAAAGCAGAAAGAATGTTCACGATCATTTAAGGTTTCTTATAAGAAATTCTGAGAAGAGCATTGAGCTAATAAGCACTGATTCGGCAATTGTGAATAAAATAAATACGCTGCTTTTTGATCTGAAGAAAGCAAAAGAAAGGGGAGTTAAAATAAGAGTCGCAGCGCCTCTTACTAGCGAGAACAATGAAACCATTAAGCTTCTGAAAGAGATTGCAGACATTAAGAATTCAAAGAATGTGCGCTCAAGGTTTGGAATATTCGATGGAGAGCATTCTGTTTTGTTTATAACCCCTGAAGAAGTAAATCCAGGGGTTGAATCTGCAATATGGGTTAAAAGCCAGCATCTTGGAGACTCTCTTAAGAGCGTATTTGAGCACATCTGGGAAAACCTCTAAAATGCTGTTCTAAGCCAGATAAAAACTTAAAAAAACTGGTGCCTAAACCTTTAGACTGAGCAATACTCAACTCTGCAGTTTTTATCTATGTCGAGCTCTGAAACTGGCACAATTACCCCGTACTGCTCCCAAATCCTTGCCTGAAGGTCTCTCTTTAGAAGAGATTCTAATTCAATCAACTGTTTCTTTTTCATAAATATCCCCCCAAAACTATAGTAAGGAATAATAATAACTGCTTCTTATAATAGCTTATGAAATTATGTTTAAGAAGATTTAAAAGCAGAAAAAATCAGGCATAATAAAGCTTATTTGCCTTTTTCTGCTTTTTGTCCTGCTGAGAATCCAGCTTATTCGCCCTGGGCCTGCCCGACTCACCGTCTCTCCTGAATGTAACAAAGAGGTCGTTAAGAAAAAGGTTCATTCCATCCTCCATGCCCATGGGACCAATAAGCTCCCCGCTAATTGCCGGCTCTCCGCGAATAACGAAAAGGAGCTCAGAGATATAGTCCACAAAAAGCAGGTCGTGGTCAACAATTAAAGCAGTTTTGCCCTTTTCTTCCATAAAGGACTTAATAATTTTCGAAAGCTTAATTCTCTGCTCTACATCAAGATAAGCGCTTGGCTCATCTAAAAGAAACAAGTCTGCATCCTGTGAAAGGCACCGGGCTATTGCAACTCTCTGAAGCTCGCCGCCGGAAAGTTCATTAACTTTTCTGTCAAGAAGCTTATCCAGTTCAAAAGGAGTTATCAGCTGTGCCTTATGGTTTATTAAGGCATCAGCTAAAACCATTGAAACCGGCTGGCCAGAATCTGAAGGAATATACTGCGGCTTGTAGCTTACTTTAACAGTTGTGCTTATTTTGCCTGAGCTGGGCTTTTCCAAGCCAGCCAGCATCTTCACAAAGGTTGTCTTGCCAATTCCATTTTCCCCAAGCACCCCAATAACAGAGCCTTTAGGAAGGAATCCTTTTCCTGTTTTTAAGCTAAAGTTTCCAAGGTTGAGAACAAGGCTGTCCCACTCTGCAACTGCAGAAGCCGAAAGCTTTTCCTTCGCTGGAGTATGCTTTTGGAACTTTATTTCATAATCCCTGAAACGAACATTTTCCTCACGCAATATGCCTGAGAGAAAAGAGTTTATGCCCTCTCTTGAAGACTTGCTCTGGCTCACTACCCCATAGGCACCAGGGTTTCCATACATAATGTGAATAAAGTCAGTCAAGTAATCAAGGATAATGAGGTCATGCTCAACAATGAGCATTGTATTTTTCTCTGTTAACCCTGAAGATATATTTCTCGCTACCTTGAGCCTTTGCTTAATATCTAGGTAAGAAGTAGGCTCATCCATAACATACATATCTGCCTGTTTCATAAGTGAAGCTGCAATAGCAACCCTCTGAAGCTCTCCGCCGGAGATGTCTTTAATGCTTCTGTCCAGAATCTTGGAAAGGTCAAACTTTTCAGAAAAAGCTTCAACCAAAGCCTTTTCACTGGACTTTAAAAGCAGCTCACGAACAGTGCCGGAGTAATGGACTGGGATAGAATCTATCTGCTGAGGCTTATAAGAGACTGAAAGCTTTTCTGAGTATAGCCTTTCAAAATAAAGCTGAGCTTCTGTTCCCTTGAAAAAACTTAATACTTCCTTTGTATCTGCCTCAGAATCCAGCCTGCCAAGATTTGGGCTAAAAACATTCCCGAGCAGTTTCAGCACAGTGCTCTTTCCGATTCCATTGACTCCAATTATTCCTACCACACCGCCTAGTTTAGGCACCGGTAGGTTAAACAGCCGAAAGCCATTTTTACCATACTGATGAAGCGGCTCCGCATCAAAATCTGCAGGCAGGTTTATGATTGTAATGGCATCAAAGGGACAGCGATTTGAGCAGATTTTACAGCCCACACAAAGCATTTCTTCTATTATTATCTTCGATCTGCTGGATTTCAGTATGCATTCGCTGCCTGACCTGTTTACTGGACAAAGCTTCATGCAGAGATAATCTCCACAGCCTGCAGGATTGCATTTTTCGGGCTTAACTACAGCTATTCTTTTTGCCATAACCCAATGTGCTTAACAAACCTATAAAAGGTTTTTGCTTTTTTAGCCAGAAAGCCAGAAACGCTTTGTTTCAAAAAAAGAAACAAAGAAAAACAAAGTACTGCGAATGAAAATGCGTTAATTTTAATAATAAAGAGTGAAATACCACTTCTATAAGAGAAAAAAGATTTACTATCTGTAAAAGCAGAAAAGAAACTGGATAATGACAAAATAGTAATCTTTTAATACGAGTGGCATTAAAATATAACAACTTGGAGGTAATGGAAAATGATTGTGAAGGACGAATTCCTAAACAGGCTAAGGAGATTTTTTGGACTGAATTTATATGAGGTTAAGATCTGGACTGCGCTTCTATCTAGAGGCACTGCAACTGCAGGTGAGCTTTCTGACATTGCTAATGTCCCAAGGTCAAGAAGTTATGATGTCTTGGAGAGCCTGGAAAAGAAAGGCTTTGTTATAGTTAAGTTCGGCAAGCCGATAAAGTACATCGCTGTTCCGCCTGAAGAGGTTGTTGAAAGGGCAAAGAAGAACATGCTAAAGGATGCTGAAGACCATGTTAAGAGGCTTGAACAGCTAAAAGGGAGTGAGCTTCTCTCTGAGCTTAACAGCCTGCACACACAGGGAATTGAGCTTGTTGAGCCGCATGACAAAAGTGGAGCACTAAAAGGAAGGCACAACCTTTACAATCACCTAGAGTTCCTTATAAAGTCCGCTGAAGAGAGCGTAACCATACTTACCACAGAAAAGGAATTCATAAGAATCGTGGAGACTATCAGCCCAACACTGGAAAAGGTTAAGAAAAGAGGAGTCGTTATCAGAGTAGCAACTCCTGTAAAGAACGAGGCAAGTTTTCAGAAATCGCTTAAAGATGTCCAGGACATCCTTGAGGTAAGGAGCATAGACAAGATCTCTGCAAGGCTTGTTCTGGTGGATGGAAAAGAGGTTATGTTTATGATAATGCACGATGACGAGGTGCATCCTTCATATGACATAGGCATCTGGGTCAACACGCCTTTCTTTGCAAAGGCTCTTGAGCAGCTTTTTGATATTGCATGGAAGCAGCTTGTGCCAGTAAAGAAGATTTCTAAGTAAGCTGGCTGTTTTCTTCTTTAATTTTTTTGTTTTTCTTTAACTTACTTAGATAAGCTTTTTATTCAGAAGCCTTTTACCTTTGCCTTAACATGATAAAGAGCACAAAGTACTTTTCAAGATGCATAGGCGAGCTTCCAGAAGGCTGCAGGCTCTGTGTCAAAGGGTATAAAACCGTGCTTTTTATCACAGGGATATGCCCCAGGAGCTGCTTTTACTGCCCAATATCTGAGCAAAAGAAAAACAAGGATGTAATATATGCAAACGAGCTTCCTCTGACAGGCGAGCAAGATATTGAGTCCTTAATTGAGGAAGCTGAGTCACATGACTCAAAGGGGGCAGGAATAACCGGAGGAGACCCTTTAAGCAGGGTTAATAGAACAATAATCTTTATCAGGAAGCTAAAGGAAAGATTCGGAAGAGCATACCATATACACCTTTACGCCCCACTGGAGAACTGCACAGAAGAAAGACTTAAGCAGCTTTTTGATGCGGGCCTAGATGAGATCAGGTTTCACCCGGATATATTCGAGAATTCTTTATGGGACAGAATTAAGCTTGCAAGAAAATTCTCCTGGAAGACTGGAATAGAGATCCCAGTTATTCCGGAAAAAGAAAAAGAAACTATTAAGCTGATTGAATACTTAAAAGATTCTATCGACTTTCTTAACCTGAATGAGCTTGAATACTCTGACACAAATAGCAGCAATATGAGTGAAAAAGGGTATAAGACAAAAGATGATTTAAGCTATGCGATAAAGGGCTCATACTTAAGCGGAATGAGGATTCTTAAGCACATTGAAAAAAGAATTTATAAAACTCGCCTTAATGCACACTTGTGCACAGCAAAGCTTAAGGATGCTGTACAGCTCAGGAATAGGATGCTGCTGAAAGCAAAAAATACGCGGCTACCCACAGACATAATATCAAATGACGGAATACTTCTGCGCGGATGCATTTACACTAAAGAGCTTTCACCCAGGATTAGGAAGATAAAAGAGATAACTAAATCTGCTGAGAATATGAGCCAGCCCCTATCTGAGTTTAAGCCCTTTTTCAAAAAAAACATATTTCTTGACAAAAAGAAAAGAAGGCTTCTGGTTAATGCAAAAAAGCTTATAAGAGAGTTAGAGAGCGGAAGCCTTCCTGAAGGCTATGATTATGCTATTGTTGAGGAATACCCTACTTATGACGGCTTTGAAGTCTCAGTTAACTTTTTAAATTAAGCAGGATAATACTGCCTCTGTGATTAAAATGGAAGAAAAAGAGCCAGATTTTTTAAGCATTTCAAAAAAATGGCAGAAACGATGGGAAGAAGAAAAGGCTTTTGAAGCAAAGGAAAGCTCTGATAAGCCTAAGTTTTATGTTCTTGAGATGTTTCCGTATCCTTCAGGGGACGGGCTTCACATGGGGCATGCGCTGAACTACTCTATCGGCGATGTTTATGCGCGATTTAAGATTCTTAAGGGATTTAATGTGCTTCACCCTATTGGGTATGATGCGCTTGGCCTGCCTGCTGAGAATGCTGCAATAAAGGCAGGAGAGCACCCTCAGGAATACACCAATAATTCTATCAGGGGATTCACAGTGCAGTTTAAGTCAATCGGGCTTAGCTATGACTGGTCTCGTGTTGTCAACACTGCCTCGCCCAACTATTACAAGTGGGACCAGTGGATTTTTCTTAAGATGCTTGAGAAAGGCCTTGCCTACCAAAAAACATCTGCTGTTAACTGGTGCCCTGAATGTGAAACGGTTCTTGCAAATGAGCAGGTTGTTAATGGAAAATGCTGGAGGCATGATGATACTGAAGTAGAAATAAAGCACTTAAAGCAGTGGTTTCTCAGGACAACCCATTATGCTGACGAGCTGTACGAAAAGATTGATGAGCTTGAATGGCCTGAGAAAACCAAGTCAATGCAAAAAAACTGGATTGGGAAAAGCCACGGCGTTGAGATTGACTTTGAGATTAACGGAAAAAACTGGCCTGTCTTCACCACAAGGCCTGATACAATTTTTGGAGTCACCTTTATGGTTGTTGCTGCCCAGCACCCCAAATTAGGGGAACTGGTAACAGAAGAGCAAAAATTAGAAGTGCAAGAATTCTTAAGAAAAATAAAAACCGTTTCCCAGAAATCTATGAAAGAAGTTGATGAGCTGAATAAGGAGGGAGTCTTTACTGGCTCTTATGCCATAAACCCTGCAAATGGCGAGAACGTGCCAGTTTATGCTGGAAATTTTGTTGTTGCTGACTACGGCTCAGGAATGGTAATGGCTGTGCCTGCGCATGACCAGAGGGATTTTGAGTTTGCAAAAAAATATGGCATTGAAATCAGGCAGGTGATAACTGGGGGTTTTTCTGATAAGAGAGCTCATTCAGGGCCTGGAAAGCTAATTAACTCTGGGCAGTTTAACGAGCTTAATAATGAAAAAGCAAAAGAGGAGATTTCAAGTTGGCTTGCTAAGAGAAAAAAAGCAAGAAATACTGTAAACTTTAAGCTGCGGGACTGGCTAATATCAAGGCAAAGATACTGGGGAACACCTATACCTGTGATTCACTGTGATAAATGTGGTGCTGTGCCTGTTCCAGAAAAAGACCTTCCGGTTACATTGCCTAAAGATGTTAAATTTGGAAAAGGCAATCCTTTGCTAACAAATAAGGAATGGATTAATGTAAAGTGTCCTAAGTGCTCAGGAGATGCAAAAAGGGAAACTGATACAATGGATACTTTTGTTAATTCATCCTGGTACTACTTAAGGTACTGCGACCCAAAAAATAAGGATATGGCTTTTGATCCTAAGAAAGCAGAGTACTGGTGCCCAATAGACCAGTATATTGGAGGAGCAGAGCATGCATGCATGCACTTAATCTATATTAGGTTTTATGCAAAGTTTCTCAATGATCTAAGATTAATAAGTTTCCGTGAGCCTGCCAAAAAGCTTTTCCACCAAGGGATGCTGTCTGGCGAAGGCGGCATAAAGATGTCCAAGTCAAAGGGAAATGTAATTGTACCTGATGAGGTATCCAAGAGATATGGAATTGACACTGCAAGATACTTCCTGCTGTCTATTGCGTCACCTGACAAGCCCAGAGACTGGAGTGAAAAGGGAATCCAAGGGGCACTCAGGCTTATCAGAAGGATTTTCTGGATCTTTGAAAATGTTAAGATTGGAAAGGACAGTGAAAAGATTAAGTCACTTATCAACAAGACGATACGGGATATTGAAAAAGATTATGAATCGTTTGATTTTCGGGCTGCCACAATCAGGCTTAAAGAGCTATTTGAAGAGCTTGAAAGAGAAAAAGAGATCTCAAAAGAAACTTTGCAGAAATCCTTGATTTTGCTAAACCCAATCTGCCCGCACATAACCGAAGAGCTATGGGAAAAGCTTGGGAACAAGAGCCTGGTTTCAGTTGAGAAGTGGCCTGCTTTTGATGAAAGCTGCATAGATGAAAAGGTCGAGGTTCTTTCATCGCTTGTTAATTCTGTCTGCGATGATGTACGGACAATTCAAAAGCTTATCAAGAGAGACTTCACAAGGCTAAAGCTATTAATAAGCGAAGAATGGAAGTATGGGCTATATAGCCTTATTCAGAATGAGCTTTCTAAGGGCAATAAAGAGATAACAAAAGCTGTTATGGCAAGCGAATTCAGGAAGTACGGAAAGGATGCCATAAGAATTGCAGAAGACTTGTTGAAAAACCCAGCAAAAGCAATGATGGGCGAGATTAAACCAGAAGAGGAAGCCGGGATTTACAAAGAAAGCGTAGAACAAATAAAAAGCAAGATCCAGAAGAATTGCAGCATAGAAGTGATAACTGAATCAGGCAGTGAACTGGAAAAGGCAAAGAGAAAAACTGCCAACCCTGGCAAGCCTGCGATAGTTTTGGAGTAATTAATTATTGATAAAAAAGCCTGAAAAAATGTGATAACCATTAATTTTATGAGACTTATCAGCTCATAAATTAAGAAAGACCTTATGGATTGAAAGGCTTGTTTATTTAGCAGTTTTCAGCCAATGCTAAACCTTAAAAAAGCTGCAATTCCTCCCAGAGAATCCAGCTGTGAAGAGCTTTCAAGAGAGATTATTGAAACCTTTGAATTTGTCTTTTCTGCAAGTTTCATAAGCTTGTCAAGCTGAGCAAAAGAGTCCTCGTCCCTTGACTTAAGGACTAGCTTTTCGCTTACAAGCAGCTCTTCCAATGCACCGAGCTCGCAGGCCTTCTTAACTTCTTTCAAGCCGTAAGCAACCTTGTCATTCTGGGATATTCTTGAAAGCAGCAGGTTTGTTTTTCTGGTATCTTCCCCAATCTTAAGCTTGGAGATTTCTGAGCTTACCTCATCTCCTGAAAGAATCTCCCGTATTCCAGATGAGCTTACTGAGCTTATTGAGGCAAAAACAGATTTATCCTTAATCGCATCAGGCAGTATTTGCTCTATCTTTCCTCTAAGGACAAAAGGACAGCCAACAATAATTCTGTTGTATCTTTCTGAGAAAAGCCTAAGCTCATCCACAAAAATCTTGTAAGTATTTACATCTGAGCCCTGCCTTTTTCCTGATGAAATCTCTGATTTTGAGATTATCTCAACAAAAGAATTAGAAACCTGGGCAAAGAGCATCTCGCTTCTGTCAAAAAGGGCAAGCAGGAATATATATTTTGGCTTTTTTGACTGCGCAAGCTTTTCCTTAAAGTAGCTTGAAACACTATCTTTGGAAAGCTTTAGCTCATCTCCTGCAGAAAGGTTTATAGACTGGTATGAGCCCTTTGGTGCATCTTCTAATTCATTAAGGATTGTGCCCATTAACTTTAAAATAGATGCCTTAAACTCTGTCTTTTCAATAAGTAAATTTACCCAAAACACCTTCTTGGCTGAATCCTTTTCATTAATTTTAACTTTTCGGGTAGCCTTGCCGCTTGCCTTGTCCCCCTTTTCTATCATCAGGTAAAGCTGCCAGAGGTCATCATCATTCTCTGGGACCAGCCTGAATTCACCTTCCTTAAAGTTCTCTTTCAGCACTCTCATAAGCTTAATGTAAAGCCATTGATTTATTTAATTGTTGGTTTTTAAGTTTAAAAGGCAAGAAACAAGAAAATTGAACAAGCTGTATGCAAAACAAGCTTAAAAAAGAATTACCTTAGCAGAAACTCCTTAATATAATTCATGCCAAGGCTAAAAAAGTACCTTGCCTCTCTTGGGCTCCGGATTTGCCTGACTTGAGACAGAACATATTTAGGGGATGTGTAATACTCTTTCAAAATTTTTTTCTGGACAGAACTAAGCTGTTCTGAGGTGAGATAAGTAAGCCTGTTATATCTTTCAAGCTTCCCAAAGTGGCTAAACTGAGCCCACTTTGGATTCTCCGGGAACTGCCCGAGTTTCATCATAAGTGAATTAATTTCAGTGCCTGGGTAAGGGCACATTATTGACAAAGCTAAAAAGTCAGGCATAAGCTGAAAAATCAGTTTCTTTGTATCATTTACAGTTTCTAAGGTCTCATCGGGATGCGCTCCCAAAAGAAAGTCACATTCCACAAACCGGATGCCTGCCTTCTTGGCGCTTTTTACAGCTTTTTTGGCTTGCTCAATGCTTATGCCTTTCTTCATTTTATCAAGCATGGCCTGGCTGCCTGATTCTATTCCGAAAACCATCTTTTTTAAGCCACTTTCTGCCATAACCTTAAGAATATTGAAATCTATTCTGTCAACTCTCCCATAGCACCCCCAGCTAAGCGATTCTCTTTTAAAGTAATCACATAACCCAAGCAGCAAATGCTGGTTTAAGGCAAAGGTATCATCCTCGATTGAGACGTAATCTAAACCATGGCTTTTTTTGTATTGCTCAATCTCTCCAATGATGTTTCTTAGGCTTCTAAATCTCAAGTGCCCCTTATGCACTACACTAGAAGCACAAAAGATGCATTTTCCTGGGCATCCTCTCCCGGTAATCAACTCAAGGATTTTCATATATTTTCTTGAGAAACCTCTTGTTACATGCTGCCTGCAGTAAAGATGTTCAGGGATTAGCTGACGCGCAGGGTAAGGCAAAGAATCTAAATCCTCAATCAGTGGCCTAATCTTGTTTTTTATTATTCTTTCATTATACCTATAAACCAACCCTTTAACTCCAGAAACAGGCTTGCCCATACTTAGCCTGCCAGCAAGTTCTTTCAAGGTCATTTCTCCTTCTCCAAACACCAAGAAATCTAAAGAAGAAATATCCTTCATTGTTTCAATTGGAAGAGCTGAAGCATGCACACCCCCGAGAACGGTTTTTATTGCCGGATTAAAATTTTTAACTGAAGCAAAAATCTTCTTTGAGTTATCTATTCCTGAAGTCATTGAGCTAATGCCAACCATCTCCGGGTTAAACTCTTTCAGAATCAAAGGGAAGAGCTTTATGTCCATAACGTTAAAGTCAGCCATCTTAACAGAATGGCCTGCTTCTAAAAGAACTGAGGCAATATATCCTAAATTAATCGGAAACTGGCACGACAAAAAGCCTTTATTCAGGTTTTCAGATGGATTTGGCGTGACCAATAAGATTCTCATAAAGCTTAGAATTGAAAACAAATATAAATAGCTTCCTGAAGAAATCCTAGCGCAAAAAAGTCTTTGTTTAAAAAGGGCTTTTATGCAACAGTAAAGCTTATAAGAACCAAAAAAAAGCCTGAAAACATGCTTGACAGGGAAACTGAGCAAAAGATTCTAAAAGCTGTCTCCAAGGAGCCAAGGACCGTGCTTGAGGTTTCTAAGATTATTGGCAAAAGCTGGAGGACCACAAGCACTTACATTGAAACCCTTAAGAAAGAAACTGGATTAATCGGGATAAAGCTCATCAAGCAGGGAAACAGGAATGCTGTTAAAATAGTTTATCCTGTAAGCCAGGAGCTTTTTCAGGAGGATGCTGTGCAGAAAAGGCTTGAGGATGCTATTATTCACTCATACAAGAAAACCGATTTCTCTCCCTTCGACATTTACCAGTATGTTGACTCAAATAAAAGAAACTCTTTTATCGAAAGGCAGAAAGAGAACATCTTTAACATAAACAAAAACCTCGCAGGACAGCTGCTTGAAGCCAAGGAAGAGATTCTCGTCTTTTCCGGAGACTTTTCCTGGATTAACCTTTTTCTGGGAGAAAAAAGCTTTGCTGAGATTTTTGCAGAATTAGCAAGAAAGAACATACAGATAAAGGTACTGGCTAATGTTGATGTAGGCACTATTGAGAATATAGAGAGAACTGTGCAGTTAAACTCCATGATTGGCAAGAGAAGAATAGAAGTGAGACACTCACAGCAGGCACTTAGGGGCTTTATAGTTGACAGGAAGCTTGCAAGATTCAGGGAGATAAAAAACATTAGAGACTTAGACCGTGCAAGCAAAAGCAAGAGCTATATCTTTTATGAAATCTTTGACAAAAACTGGGTTGAATGGCTGACTAAGCTTTTCTATAAGCTTTTTTCTACCTCAATAGGGGCTGAAACAAGAATAAGCAACCTTAGGTCAATCAAAAAGATAAACGAATGAAAACCAAACAACAAGGCTGAAAGCGAAAACCATCTTCAAAGAACCTCAACAATGCCTCTCTTAAGCCTTGATATGCAGTTTTCAGTCTTTCTTATCATTCCCCAGTCTGAAGAAGCCTTAGCTGCCTGGCCTAGAAAGTCGATTACCTGCCTGAAAAGCCTTATAATGTCTCCTTCACGCATGCTTGTCAGCTGAACTATATCAGAAAACTCCGCACCTTCGCTCCATTCCATCATAAGCCGCATTAGCCTAAGAAGGTTGTTTCTGTTTATTTTTTTTGATAAAATACTGCTCTTTGAATTGATTAAGTTCAGAATTCTGTGGTAGCTGGACCTGTCTCTTGATAGCTTAAAGCGCTCTCTCTCTGTTTTCCTGTCAAAGAGCAACGCTGCAACAACTGCATTTATTTCCGGCTCGGAAAGCTTTTCTGCAACTCCTGAGGTGAAAAGCTCAGTGAACTCGAGCTCATGGTCATATATTTTGGAGGCAAACTCTCCTTTCTGGGTTAGTGTTTTCCCATCAGGGCTGATATAGCCATAAGCCTTTAGCTTTTTTCGCCTGTTGATAAACCTTGCCCAAATCCTTATGTCGCCTTCGCTCTTTCTTTTAAGATAATAATAGAAGCTTTTCTTGAGAATTTCCTTGATTGTGCCTTCATCGTAATTCTTCACAAGGTTTAGAATAAGATTATCAGTAAGCTGAAACCTTGAAATAAGAGGCTCCTTGTCTCCTGAGGTAATATAATCAATCTTGTTGAAATCAATGAATTCCATATTTACAAGGGCTATAGCCCAGCCCACTTCGTCTATGCCTCTTCTTCCCGCCCTGCCGGCCATCTGCCAGTATTCTTTGCTGGTCAGGTACCTAAAGCTTATTCCATCATATTTTTCAAGCGAATCAAAAGAAACGCTCTTTGCAGGCATATTTACCCCTACTGCAAAGGTCTCTGTAGCGTAAAGCACCCTAATAAGCCCTTGGGCAAACAGCTCCTCTACAATCTCCTTTAAAGTTGGAAGAAGGCCTGCATGATGAAAAGCAATGCCTTTGTTAAGCGTCTGCCTTAAAAGTGAAACCGAAAGAAGAGAGCCTATGTTTAAAGAGGAGATTTTTGATGAAAAAACTCTCATCACCTCAGCCTTCTGCTCTTGAGAGAGAAAATCCTTTTTCCTTGCAAGCTCCTGTGCTTTTTTCTCGCATTCTTTTCTTGAAAATGAGAAGTAGATTACAGGCAGAAAGCCTTCATCTGAAAGAGTTTCAATCAGGTCAAGATGAGAAGCAGAAGGAATTTGCATCTGCTTTTTCATATTTCTCCTGGAAAAACCTTTCCTTCTCGAACGGGAGAGGCTATGGCTGTAAAAGCTTCTCAATTCATCGAGTGTGCAGATTCCTACTGTTTTGTCATATAGGAAATGCTTAAGGGGCACAGCCCTTTTTGTATTTGAGACCACATCTACCTTGTGGCTTTTTATGCTTTCTATCCAGTCCGCAAAGTCTCTTGCATTTGGTATTGTAGCACTAAGGCAGAGAAACCTTACATGCTCGGGCGAGAATATAACTGCTTCCTCCCAGACTGTTCCTCTTTCTATGTCATTAATGTAGTGGATTTCGTCAAAAATTACATAAGATATAGAATCAACAAACTCATCTTTTGTTACGAGCATATTCCTATAAATTTCTGTGGTCATTATAATCAGCTGGGCATTAGGGTTTATTACAAAGTCTCCTGTCATTAGGCCAACCTTCTCATTTCCATAAATCCCTGAGAACTGCCTAAACTTCTGGTTGGAAAGGGCTTTGATAGGGCTGGTGTATATTATCCTCTTGCTGGAATCCTTAAACCTGTCAATCACAAAGTCTGCAATAAGGGTTTTTCCAGTGCCTGTTGGCGCGGAAACCACGACAGAATTGTTCTTTTGTATGCATTCAAAAGCCTGCTCCTGAAAGGGGTCAAGCTCAAATTCCCTGAATCTCATTTTTAGCCAAGAACAACAGGCAAGTTTAAAAAAGTATGGGATTTTCGGCTTTATGAAAGGGAAAAAATGCAGGAATCGGCTAATGATAAGAAAGCAAAAGCACTTGAGGAGCTTTATCAAAGGATAAAGAAGGATAAAACACTCAAAAGCGAGTTGCTTGGGTCAAGGCTTGTGCCAGGAGAAGGCTGTCTTAGCCCCCGGCTTCTTTTCATAGGAGAAGCACCTGGGAAAGACGAGGATAGATTAATCAGGCCGTTTGTCGGGGCTGCTGGCAGAAACTTAGACAAGTTGCTTTCAGGGGCAGATATTGCCAGGAATGAAGTGTTTATAACCAACCTTGTAAAATTTAGGCCTGTCTCAGATAAAAGAAGAGGCAAGAACAGGAAGCCAAGCAAGGCTGAGTCAAAAGCAGCATTGCTATATCTTGAGGAGGAGGTTAAAATAATAAAGCCAAAGACAATTGTTTGTCTTGGCGCCAGCTCTGGAGAAGCAATTCTTGGGAGAAATATTCAGATGAAAAGAGACAACGGAAAGCTTTTTGAATGGCACGAATTTAAAGTATTCATTAGCCTTCACCCTTCCCCTCTTAACTTCAACAACCCTGATAAGAGAAAAGCGCTGGAAGAAGCCTTTGAGGAGCTTAGACGGCTTTCAAGGATAACTGAATGAAGCAAAACCTGCTTTTTTAGAAAGGAATATAAAAATCAATAAACTTTTTCAGAAAATGAAAAGCAGAACAATGTCGCTCAAAAAAAATGCAAAGACTTTTTTTTACGGGTGCCTCATGGGTGTTTCTGATGCAATTCCAGGCGTGTCTGGCGCAACCATCGCCCTGATTTTAGGAATCTATGAAAAGCTTATTCTTTCGCTTTCTTTCTGCTTTAATAATGTATTCAGGCCAATAGCCCTGCTTAAAGCCAAAGAATTCTGGTTTATTGCTAAGCTTTACTTTGGTGTCTTTGTCGCGCTTTTTGCCTCGCTTAATCTTATGAATACGCTAATCAAGACTCAGGAAGCAAGGGTTTTTTCCTTTTTTATCGGGCTTATCCTGGCAAGCATTTTTGTTTTATCAAAAAAAAACTGGAGAGTTATCAGGAAAAACATTACATTTGGCATTATCGGGTTTGCTCTTGGATTTTTAATTCTCTCACTTAGTGAAGGACAGGCAAGCCATTCTTTGCCGGTTATATTCGGCTCAGGATTTGTAGCTATTTCTGCAATGATTCTTCCTGGAATCTCCGGCTCTTATGTGCTAGTAATGCTTAACCAATACGAATACATGGCCAGTGCAGTTTCTTCGCTCAACCTGATAATAATTTGTGTGTTTATTGCAGGGGCACTCGCAGGCTTATTTGCTATGACTAAAATACTCAGATGGCTGATAAAGAAATACCACAACCAGAGCATAACTTTCCTTGTTGGGCTCATGGCAGGAGGTCTTAGAACGCCTTTTGCAAGAATAGGAGGTGATGTTGTTTCCCTTGCTATTTTTGGGCTGGCAGGGGCAGGGTGCGTTCTTATTCTTTTCTTTTTATCTAAAGATAAGAAAGAAAGCAAACAAACAGAAATCTTTTAAAGTATATGGTATCCTATCAAAGCCACGGGCCCCTGGTCTAGCGGCTATGACGTTACCTTCACACGGCAGAGGTCCTGGGTTCAATTCCCAGGGGGCCCATACACAAGTGATAAAAAATGCAAAATGTTATGAAAGAGAGAGAAATCAAGGAGAAAATAAGTGACGGCTATATACATGCAAGATGTGTTATTGACATGATTGGAAAGCCAAAGGAATTTCTTTCCGAGAAGCTGAAAGAAAAAGTAGAGTCCATTAAAAAGATGGAAGGAATCCTTCTTGCAAAATACGAGCTAGGGGAACCTGAGGAAAGCGAAAAAGGCGTTTTTGCGGCATTTGCAGAAACCGAGCTTCTTTTTAAGACTAAGAAGCTTATGATGAACTTCTGCTTTGAGTTTATGCCAAGCCACTTCGAGATTTTTGAGCCTGAAAAGTTTGTATTGAGTTCTCCTGAGTTAAGCGATTTTCTAGGCCAGATTCTTGTAAAGCTTCATGGGTGGGACAACCTTGTGAGAACTTATGCCCAGCAGAGCAAGATTCTTTTTAAGAACCAGTCTGTCATTGTAAAGAATATGCTTATTGTCTCTTTAAGGCAGAAACCGAAAAAGCTGGAAGAGCTTGAAAAAGAGATAGGGCTTCCTTCAAAGCTATTCTGGAATGATGTAAAAGAGCTTATTGACAAGGGGAAGATTATTGAGCATGAAGGCTTATTGAAGCTAAAGGGAAGGTAAAGTGGACCTAGCAAACAAGATTGAGGCAGTACTGTATATGTATGGGAAGCCAGTCACCATTGCAAGAATCAGGAAAATCCTAAAAAGCAATGAGAAAGAAACAGAACAGGCAATAAGCGAGCTTTTTTTAAGGTATGAGAAAAGCACTGGCTCACTTATAATAATCAGGCATAAAGACCGCCTTATGCTCACGGTTAAGGAAGAGTTTTCTGAGCTTGTAAAAAGGTTTGTCAAGGAAATCGAGCTGCAGAAAGCGGTTGTTGAAACTCTTGCGATGATTGCACTTAATGAGCCGATACTCCAGTCTCATCTTTCAGAAGTCCGCGGGTCTGGTGCCTCTGAGCATGTACGAGAGCTTGACAGGATGGGCTTTGTTAAGAGGACTAGGGACGGCAGGAGCTATAGGGTTGAGCTCAGCAAGAAATTCTTTGAGTACTTTGACATTGACAAGAAGCAGCTAAAGGAAAAGTTCAAAAACATCGAGCAGCTTAATGAAGGCCTGCTGGAAAGTGCTGGCGCCAAGGATACCGAAGGCAAAGATCAGCCCGAGGAAGGCAGTAATCCTGGGAACTTAGGCAAGGCTCAAGAACAAGATGCTCAGCCAGAAGGCGAGCCGGAGCTGGATGAAAAGAGAAGGATATAAGGAGAAAGAATCTGTATTGTCTCTTTCATCTTAAGCAGAATCTCTTTTTCATAATTGCTTTCTGCAAGCTCGAGGGATTCTTTAACCATATCGTAAATCTGCTGCGTCTTTAATGGGTCTTTAGAAAAATAAAGGTTTGTAATTTCCATAAAAATCCCTTCTAATTTTTTCCAGTTGGGCAGGCTGGCTCCTCTGGCTACAGAATCAGAAATAGAGTCACAAATCTGCTCAAGCGAGTATATCATCAGGTATTTTGTTTTGTCTTCCTCTTTTCTCTTGTTTAATGCCCTAAGTGAATAAAAGATAAACCTGTTTAATTCGTGGTCTTTTTCCCTGAACGAGCTTTTCATTTCAGGAGTCCTTGCATCTTTTACTGATGAAACATGCTCCCTGAACCTGAATATAAGGTTGTTAAGCACATCTTCCTGAAAGTCTTCTCTTGCTTCACTTACACAGATGAGTGTTGCGTGACTATCTGATTTTGACAATAATGCAGAGCCAATCAGGATTTGCGAAATTTCTTCTATATCCTTGTTGATTCTGCGGTTTATCTTCATTTCTATAATGTCAAAGCCTGCTATATAAGAGGATGTAATTGAAAACCAGGCGTTCTTTCTTGAGCTCCCTGACAGATCAAGCTCAATCTGGGTTTTTTCTTTTGCATTTTTCTGGCTGCCAGCAGAGATAACTATCTTTCCACCTGATTCTATTACTTCCAGGCTATCTGCCTTTTTGAGAGAATTCCGCTTAACCCACTTTGAAGGAAGCGTTACAGCATAAGTGGTTTCGTTTAGCTGAATTAGGCTTCTTTTCATCTGATAATAATGCTATGTTCAATCAGCAGATATATATTTTTTGGTTATGGCAGCAGCGCAAGATGCCTTACTCCATAAACATCAAGGTGGCTTTCGTCAATCCTAAACCAACCAGGAGTGCCGTTAATCCTGAAAGAATCTGGGAATATTCCTAAAAAATAGATGTAATCCACGATGGAGTTTTCGTATGTAGGAATCTCATTAATAATGAAATCAGAAAGGTTAATCAGGCTCTCTAGCCCATAAGGTGATGGAACTAGCCTGCCTTCAATCCTTTCTATAAAGCCTGGAGCAGATGGCGATTCTATATAAAGCCCTTGCGTCGTATGGTTAAGCAGGTTAGAAACATCGTTCCCGTCAGCAAAATATGAAAAAGAGCTCTTTCTGAATGACCGGGCTACCCTGCCGTAAGAGTTCAGAAGAAAAGTCGGGTCTTCAAGGCCAAATATGGAAACTCTTGAGCTGGTATCAACCGTTCTGTTGAAAGAAGCCTTCGAGATTTTATCATAAAGGGAGTAATGAAAAGTAACATTTACCCTTACAAACCACGGCCCGGTTGAGGAGTCCTGGGAAACAGAAACATTTCTTAGTGAGAAATTGAGAGAAATCATCTCAGGGTCTGCCTTTGCCTTTATCTTAAGGACAAAATCGCTAAAGCTGTTGTCCTGAAGAACAGCTTGGGGCTCGTTCTTTATTGTGCCATTAAGAAAGGCTTCATTAAACCTCAGAGAAAAGTTGTCTATAAAAATCCCGGAAGAAACAACATTCTGAATTATCCCCAAAACGGCCCTATATCCAATAATCTCTACAGCGTTGTCAATGTCTGACTCGAGATCAGAAACAAAGTTATTCATATATAAAAGCCTGCTTTCAACAACTAAAGGGTCTAGTGTCTGGCTGAATATGTCTATTCGCGATAAAGATATTAATCCTACCACTACAAGGAATGCAAGCAAAGTGTACTGAAAGCCTTTCCTGTTTTCAGAAAAGGTTGTTCTTGGTTTTATTCTCATTTTGAAATAACCAGCTCGATTTTTGTAGGCCCCCACAGGCTGAGAACATCGCCAATCCCAATTACCTGCTTTCCTATCTGAAGCGCATCCGCATAATCACCAAGCATATCATTGAGCCTTTCAACTGCATCTTCCTCAGCCTCTGCCTGTGTCTGAAAGACATCGCCATAAGAGACTAAATTGTCTATAAAAAAGGTGTAAGCGCAAAGAGAGCTAAACGGGTTAAATGAGTAGCCCCCTGTTGTTCTCGTGTGAAATGTGTTTTCGCCCAAAAAGAAATCTGCTTCATAAGGAGTGTATGCATACCTTGCAAACTCGAGGATGAAGTTTTGCGGGGGATGAGAGTAAAGAAGGTCTGTGTTTGAATAAATGCTTTGGGTTGATGCAGAGCCCACATCGTTAAGCCAGGCCAGCTTGCA
>DSBS01000030.1 GCA_011045925.1 Candidatus Woesearchaeota archaeon
ATCCATCAATTATGCGTTCAATGTATAAGACACTTATTAGTAAAGGTTACTAGCTATTCATCACAGGTTAACTTCAAAAATACTAAATAAGTCCCCTCTCACAGCAGCTTTGATTTGATTTATTTTTGGGTTCTTATTTTGCAATCTGAATAGTTCTCTTAATAGTTCTATGTCTAAATGATTGATGAAATCGTTTTCTATTCCAAATATATACTTATAATATTCTTCAAAAAGATTTTGCTCTTTCTTAATAATCATTCTCTTGTTACCTTTAACATTAGCTACGAAGTAGCCATTCCCAACCCAAGCTAAGTCCTCTAATGTAATTGTTCTTTTAAAATTGTTATGAATTTCATCCACAATAGCAGAACATAAAATTCTGTAGGCTTTTCTTTGAATTTCGGGATCAAACGATCTAAGGAGAAAATCAAGAACAACGAAGTTATATAGAACAACTTCAACGCCTATTATATTGTTTATTCTTAAGAAGCCATCTTTAAATTTAATGTTTTTTTTAACCCTAACATTAAATCTGTTTTTGTTCTTAATTGTTAACTCTTTTGTTTTTTTTCTGATTAAAGAATCTTTGATTCTATTCACTTTGAACTTTCTTAGGAAATTATTATGATTAATCTTTTTTTTGTAGAGCCTTAGCAAACAAGAGTTATCATCTGAATTGCTGATGCAAGTTACTTCTTCTCCATCTATGTCTTCAATGTTTGCGTGACACCGACATCCAGCAATTACCTCCCCTAAAATATATGCTTCGTATTTTCTATCTTTTTTTTTCTTTCCTTTAGCACATAAGGCTACTGTTGGATTTTCTATTTTGAAGAACAGTTCGTCTCTCTTTTTAATTTCATTCACGTTGAGATTCTCTGAATCTAAGAGAATCTTCGTCGTTCCAAAACCATCGATGTTTATCGTGTCCATCAAAAGATTAATATTCTTTATTTTGTCAATAGCAAAACCAAATTTTTTTTTAAGAAGGATCCCATCATTATAAGCCCCGAAGCTTGCGATGTACTTCATTAGCTCTGTGGTCTTTTCAACACCGATGCTGTCAAACAAGTAGTCCTGAAACCTGAAGAAAGCCATAGAAGGAATAAAAAGCATGGGCTCATTGAACAATGACAGGATTCCTTTCTTATAATAGAAACCCCCGTACGCCATCAGGTATGAAAAAAGCTTACTTCCCATTTTTTATGAATGTGCTTACCAGCTTGTTGAGCTTATCAGGCTTTGATAAAGGCAGAAGGTGCGAGCCCTGAAGGAGCTTCAGCTTTGAGCCCTTTATCTTTTTTCTTAGGCTAAAGGCATCTTTCTTTTTTACCAGAGGGTCGGACATGCCCTCTATCATCAGGGATTTGCATTTTATCTTCTTAACATCTTCTTCAAGACTGTAATTAACTGAATACTTAGAACATGAAAACCTTTTTGCCTGGAAAGGATTGTCTTTTAGAAAGTCCTTAAAGTTTCTGTATCTTTTTCTGCCTTCCTCAAAGTATTTTTTGGAAATTATATAATCTATTCTGAATACTGAAAGAATAAGGAAAAGCCCTTTCGCTATGAACTCATTAAGCGAGTATAGTAAAAAATCCAGCTTGGTCATTGGATAACTGGTATTCGTATTCACCAAAACCAGCTTCTCAACTTTTTCAGATGAGTGTGCTGCTATGAACATTGCATTGTTGCCCCCGTAGCTGTGCCCGATAAGCACAACCTTCTCAAGGCCGAGCTTGCTAAGCAGGTGCAGGAACTGCCTGTGCGTGTACTGGTAATGGCTTTTGAAGTTCTTCTTGTCGTAGTTGTAGTCCATAACCACGCATTTCCAGCCGGCCTGCTCAAAAAACTTAACCTGGTGCTTCCAGAACTTTACCGAAGTGCCGTTTCCCCCGATAAAAAGCAAAGCCTTGCTTGATTTCTTTGGGCTGGAATAGTAGCTGAACCTGTATTCAGTGTCATAGAAGATGTTTTCCTTGTCCATAGTCTGACTAAACCAGTTTTATTCCGCCCTTTTCAATCAGGTATGGCTGCGGCTCATCGCTTATCTTAGTCATCCGCATCTTCCTTATTACTATGTGCCTGGAGTACTCTCCGCCAATGGGCTCAAAGATGAATTGTATAACCCCATCAGAGAAAAACTCAGACACCCCGTCCCTGGAGAGTGTTCCGGATTCCTCTTCAGGCTGGCTTATCAGCAGTGTTGTGGTGTTCCAGCTCCTTATGTCGTAGAGAATATCGTAGATAGCAAGCTTTATCATTGTATCTCCAACTACTGGCGGTGAGATAACTGTGCTGTCAGAAAGCAGGTTTGCAACACCCATACTTCCAAGCTCCTTAAAAGCCGGCGAGCTGATGGAAAGCGCAGTTAGGGAGTCTATAACTACCCTCTTGATGTTGTGCTTTTTTATAATCTTCCCTGTCTCAGTGATAAACTCGCTGCTAATCTCAGAAGGCCTCTTTGCAATAACCTTAAGAACGCCTTTCTTCTCAAGCGTGCTTGCCCCAAACCCCAGCTGGGTTCCTTGCTGTATAACACATTTTTCACTCTGCTCCAGGCTGATGTACAGTGCTTTTTCCCTGTAGAGCTTTGCGCCGTTGGTGCAGAACTCCAGTGCAAAGATGGACTTGCCCACGCCTGGCCCGCCTGAAAGCAGCACAAGAGACTTATCCGGAATTCCCCCGTTGAGCAACTTGTCAAAATCCTTTATTCCTGATTTTACCCGTTTCATGCCGTTTTTTTTGCTTCCCAACATTATAAACCTTTCGCTTTTAAGCTGAGGAAAACTTTTTAAAAAGCCCGGAATCAACCTCAAAAATGCACATAGCAATAGTTGGAGCAGGCGTGTCAGGCAGCTACGCAGCCCACCTTCTCGGAAAGAAGTTCGACGTTACATTATACGAGGAGCACCTACAGCCAGGCTTCCCCAGGCACTGCACAGGCATATTCTCTCATTCCATAAGAAAACTCGTAAAGTTGCCTGATGAGCTTATCCAGAATAAGATTAGCCGAGCAGTAGTCAACACAGGCAAAAGCAGTTTTGAGTTCAAAGTTAAGGACATAGTAATAGATAGACCAGCCCTGGACAGGTTCTTCTTTGAAAAGGCAAAAGAGAACGCAAAAGCCATCCTGAAAAAGCGCATATTCTCAGTATCAAGGGAAAACAGGCAGTTTGTCCTTAATACAGAAAACTCAAAAGAAAAAGCAGACGCAGTCGTAGGCGCTGACGGAGTATCATCTGTAGTAAGAAAAGACATATTTAAGTCAAAAAACCAGTTTTATCATGGGCTTCAGTCAGTTGTTGAAGGAGATTTTGATGAAAGCTGTTACGAGGTTTTTTTCCAGAGGAAATACTCAGATACGCACTTTGCCTGGAAAGTCCCGCTCAGCAAGACGAAGGCACTTTTCGGGACAATTTCCGGCTCAAATACAAGCGAAAGGCTAAACTCATTCCTAAGCGACCAGCGAATAAAAAAGCAAAGCATTTCAGAAACCTTTGGCGGTGCAATTCCTATGTATAACTCACGCTTTAGGCTGGAAAAAAGCAAAGCCTACCTCCTGGGGGATGCTGGCGGGCTAAACAAGGCAGCAACAGGAGGAGGAGTTATTCCTGGAATCCGGTCAGCAAAAGCCCTGTACAAAGCGCTCTCAGCAGGCAGGAGCTACAATTCAATTGCAAGGAAAGAGGTAGGAAAGGAGCTAATCCTAAACAAGGCGACGCAAATCTTTTTGAAAAGCCTCTCAGAAAAACAGCTCTCAGGATTTTTCTCAGGCTTTCTGGAAAGCGGGATTGCAGAAAAGATTAACTCAAAAAGCAGGGACGATCTCGAAACACTTCTTCCGACAATCTCGCTTAGCTGGCTTAAAAGCCCAAAGCTTTTGTCTTTCTCCGCAAGAATGATTAGCTCGCTGGCCAAAGCGCACTTTTAGAGGCCTGTCATCAGGCTCCAGGTTTTGTCTCCAACGAAATGCAGGCTTTTTATTACCTTGCCCTTTTTCATTCTTTCAATCTCTTCTGAAGATGCAAGCGCTTCTCCCACAGCAAGGTTTACCCCGTGCTCAGAGTCAGCAACATAAACAATGTCCCCCTCGTTAAACTCGTCCATGCCCACAATCCCAGGCCTCATAACATCAGCCCCTGATGAGACAAACTTTACCGCTCCCTTGTCAACCTTAACCCCAGGAAGCACTATCCCGGACTTAAGCGTAGGGACAAGCCTATCATCAATCCAGAAAATAAGCGGCACATCCCCGGAAAAGATAATTTTCTTGCCATCAATCTCAGCCTCATGCACGCTGCCTTTTTTATCCAAGGAAAACCCGAAAAGGGAGCTTAGCTTTTCAGCAAGCTCTCTAGTCTCTTTGTTCTTAAGAAATCTTTTTTTCATCGCTTACTAAATTGAGTGATTGTATTTAAATCTTATTCTGTATGAGTCTTTTGTACATCTCTACAATCTCATTAAAGCTTTTTCCTGCGTAGTCACAAGTGCCGTTAAGATGCTCTTTTTTTGTTCTGAGAAGGCTGTAATAGCCTTCAATCATTCCGTTCTCTTTAAGCGAGCTAAGTGCAGCTATGGCAGATAGGTCATGCTCATCATTTCCAAGAAAAAGGCAAACTTTAGGCTTCTTTTTTCTAACAACATCTATTGTCATTAAGCCTTTGTCGTAGCATCCGGTGTATGCCTCATCAATAACTTTGGAGAGGCTGTTAAATGCCTTTACAGCCATTTCATTGTTCCTGGTAATAAGCACAGTGTGTGCATTGGCCAGGTTTATAAGGTTAATGCTGTCCTGGCAGATAAGGCCAGGCCTTTTTGAGACGTACTTTTTGAAATCCTCAGGGTCAGCGTAATTTTCAATATAAAGTTCCTGTATTCTCTCAAGTGTACTGGTATTCTGGCACTTTTTTCTGCTCTTAAACACATCGGAAAAACATTCAAGCCAGAACCAGAAAAAACCAACTGGATTCATCACAAAGTTTCTTAAGGCATATCCTGGAAAATAATTTTTAACAAGAGTGCCGTCAAAGTCAGTTATGATTAAATCAACGCTTTCAACTCCTTTTGCAATCTCTTCAACAGGTGTCATTGTTATAGGAAACTATTCAAACAAAGACATTTGTCCGCCTTTGTATTTTTTAAAGATGTCTGAGCCAGGAAGCTTTAAAGGCCCGGCATATTCTCCATTTTCGTATTTTTTGTTATGCTTTTCAAGGATTCCTTCATAGCCTGCATCAATTATTGTACAAACTGTTTCTGTTAAGCTCTTTCCATCTAACTCCTTAATCTCCTGATTCTTCATAAAATGAAAGCCTGCATAAAGCATTAGGACAGGAAGTTCATCTTTAAAAATTTCTCTTAGTTTATTAACAACCGGCTTTAGCTTTCTTTCGGGGTCGCAATCAATATCCAGAACCCCGTACCAAATCTTTTTTAATTCTTCATTGTTTATCTTGCGGTAGATTTTATTATCAACATTCCTGCCGGTTTTTCTTGGCACAAAACCCAGTGAGTAAGAATCAGTAAAGGTAATCAGGGCATCAATAGTATCCTCTTTTAAGTATCCATGACTTTCACTCTTTCCCCTGCCGTGGTTATTCACATACTTGTGAGCCTCAGAACTGCCAAACTTACCTCTACTTAAATCCCTGTCTTTAATTAGCCTGTATATGCCTTTTTGGACTTCCTCAGAATTATCTATTTCCTTTAATCTTTCCACAAGGTCTTTCATAGGGCATTGAATAGCTTGCTTATATTTAAACCTTTCGAAAAGTAACTACTGCTCAATGTATACAAGGCTGCCGGAAACTTTCCTGTTATTTTATCAAAACCTATTTATATGATTTAGCAAATTAAAGCAAAGCAGTGATTATTTTTGGCTAATTTTGTTGTTGTAACAGGGGGCGTTTTGTCAGGATTAGGCAAAGGTATAGTTACTGGCTCAATAAGCCTGCTTCTTAAGTCACAGGGATATAAGGTATCCCCCCTGTTAAGATTGACCCATATATAAACCTTGACGCAGGAACAATGAGGCCCACAGAGCATGGCGAGGTGTGGGTGACCTTTGATGGAGGGGAGACCGACCAGGACTTCGGAAACTATGAAAGGTTTCTTGATGAGGAGATCCCTAAGCTTAACAGCATCACGACAGGCCAGGTTTACTTATCCTTTAAAAAAAGAAAGAAACCTGGAGTTTGATGGAAAATGTGTTGAAGTGATCCCTCACATTCCAATGGAAGTCATATCAAGGCTTGACGAGATTGCAGAAAAGCAGAAGTCTGACTTTGTGGTTGTTGAGGTTGGCGGCACTGTTGGTGATTTCCAAAGCATTGTTTTTCTGGAAGCCATGAGAAGAATCCAGATGGAGGGCAGGAATGTTGCGTTTGTTCATGTGGTATACTTGCCTCTTCCAATGAATATTGGAGAGATGAAAACCAAGCCTGCACAGCGCTCGGTAAGAGACCTTAATGCAGCAGGCATTATGCCGGATTTTATTATAGCAAGGGCAAATATGCATATTGATGCTGTAAGAAGGGAAAAGCTCTCGGTTTTCTGCAATGTCAAAGAGGAGAATATAATGTCTGTACCTGACCTTGGGTTTGTTTATGATGAGCCGATAGTCCTGGAAGAGCAGAACTTCCCGAGAAAGCTTCTGAATAAGTTTGGGCTTAAGTACAAAGACTCGGGTTTGATGAAAATCTGGAGAGAATATGCAAAAAAAGCAAAGTCTGCAAAAAAGAAAGTTGCAATAGGCATTGTAGGCAAGTATTTTGACATTGGCGATTTTTCTTTGGAAGACTCTTATCTCTCTGTAGTTCAGTCAGTCAGGCATGCATGCTGGCTGAATGGTGCCAACCCTGAAATAAACTGGATAGACTCAAAAAAGCTTGAGCATGGAGAAAAGGCGCTTGGCCAGCTTAGAGGCTTGGATTGGATTATTGTTCCTGGCGGGTTTGGCAATTCCGGAGTTGAGGGAAAAATCAGGGCGATCAGGTATGCAAGAGAGAATGACATTCCTTTCCTGGGGCTTTGTTACGGGTTCCAGCTTGCACTTGTAGAGTTTGCAAGGAACATTTGCGGCCTTAAGGGTGCAAACTCAACCGAGATTGACACAAAGACAAGCCATCCGGTGATTGATATTCTGCCAGGGCAGAAAGACAACCTTAAGAAAAAGAACTTTGGAGGCACAATGAGGCTTGGCAACCACGAAGCCCTGCTAAAAGAAGGCACATTAGTGCATTCCTTATATGGAAAAGACAAGATTGTTGAGAGGCACAGGCACAGGTACGAGGCAAACTTAGAATATGTTGATGCGCTTGAAAAAAAGGGCTTAGTCTTTTCTGGGGAAAGCCCCTCAGGAAAGCTAAAAGAGTTTCTTGAGATTCCTGGCCATAGGTTCTTCTGTGCAACCCAGGCACATCCTGAATTTACATCCAGGCCTTTGAGGCCAAATCCTTTGTTTGTTGGATTTATTAAAGCATGCCTGGATAAGAAAGGCAATCAATAATTTTCTTAGTCATAACCGTCAGCATCTTCTCCATCGGCCTCAGCGAATATTGAAATAGAGCACCCCGGGACGCTTTTATCGGTTACCTTTATCTCAGCAATTCCCCTGCTCAAAGCAGTAATTGTTACTTGGCTTCCAAATAGCCTGTCAATGCTGAGAATGCCTTCATCTTTAAGCTCCCATACAACCTCGCTTTCGTCACCAAAGAACCCAGTTATATCAATCACTCTGCTTTCGCCAAGCTCAAGCGTTATTGCATCCTCGCTTGCAAAGAGCATGCAGAGGTCAATGAATTCCTTTTTTTCCTGCATTAAGCCGATATAGAATAAAAAGATTTCATCACATTCTAAAGGAGCAGGGAAAGAAGCAGGAATGCTCATGGTTTTGAGGCTATAAAGGAAATCAATATGCTGGCTTTTTTCTGGAAAGTTGCATTCGCCTTCCTTTTTCTCCGCAATGAACTTGTACTGTTCGGCAATTATTTCGTTGCTTCTTTCAATCTCTTCCCAGGATTTTCCCTCTGAGAGCAGCAATGAAATAGTATCATCAGTGTAGCCTGCATTTATTATCTCGTTTCTTATATACAAAATACATTCATCTCTGCTGTCAGGGAAAACAGCTAAGAAAACATCTATATTAAAAAGCAGGCCCATTGATTCAGCACTTATCTCAACCTGGGCAAACGAAGGCTCGCATGCTTCTGATGCTGAGATCAGGCAGTCCAGGCTGTCTCCACAGTTTCTAGCCTCTTGTGTTGTTTCATGGGAATCTTTTATTTCTTTCCTGAGATTGCTTCCATATATTGTTATAATCAGGATAAGCAGGGCAATTCCAGCTAAAGCCAAGTAAAAGGCCAAGAGCCTTGCTGGTTTTTCTTTGTTGTTTTTGCTCACAATTTTTACCCTAGAGCGCATTTACATTAAAAAGCTTACGCTTTTCTCAGGCTGAGCAAGAATAATATCAGAAAAAGGTACGGTAATCAAAATAAATACTGCCATACGAGACCATTGTCATTGTGAAAATCCGCTCTTCCGGAGAATTGAATTTAGGCTGAATACTTCCTCTAACCTCAAAAGGAAGCCGGGCCTCGCTTCCGGCCTTGAGAAACCTGGACAATTCATGTTGGGAGCCGTAAGCATTGCAGGTAAACCTAAGGCCTTTCAGAGCCTTGCTGTTTTCAAGCTGTTCTGTTGTGCTTAGCTCAGGTACAGGCTCCTGAAAATAGCCTTTTATAACTGTATCGTCTTCACACAGGGAAGAGCCCCTCGGGACCGCTTTAATCCTAGCTAAAGCCGCCTCGTCTTCCAGCAAAAGCCTTTCAATGCTTCTATCCTTATAAGAGCTTGTGTGCCTGAGCCTGCTGTTGCTTGTTCCAGAATAAGAGCCTTCTCCTGTATTGATTGTGTCAACCCTAAATAGTGGACCCCTAGCCAGGCTTTTATATTCAGGAAGAAAAAGCCCCTCAAGAAAAACAGGCTGATTTCTTTCAGAATAATCCTTAAGTGCTTTCAGCACCTTATGGTTTAAGCCATTTGCGCAAAAAGAAAATTCAATAAGGCTTCCTAAGCTTTCAGCTTTTTCATAAGCTTCAGGAACCTCTTTAAGTTCTCCTAAAACCTTGCAGTCATCTCCACAGGATCCGAGAATCCCTGGAACTGCTTTAAAGCGCGCATAAGGTGGCTCACTTTCTTTATTAAGAATGTTTTTCAATGATACTTTTTTGTACTGGTTTTCTGGCGCCAGGCCAGCGAATATCATTTTTAAGTATACTTTTTGGTATTGCTAGTATATATATTTGTCGGTTATACGAGTGCAGGGGCTTGTATTACACTAGGGAGTAAAGAATATAGAAATAATAATAAACGCAGGTTAAGTACACATTACTATGGCTGATAAAAAAAAGCCTCCGAGACTGGAAAGCCTGACCCAGAAAAGGCTGGATTCAGCAGAGTTAATTATAAACAGCTGCTGGGGCGCTTACGCAATCTTAAGAGGGCTTTACATATATAATGAAATATTTTCTTCTAATCAATTTATAGAAACCGGAGAAGGTCTGCGAAGAATGGGGCTTCATGGATTAATTGTTGCAGGCGGGGCACTTGCGAGCAACTTATTTCTCAGGCGTATTGTTGGAAACAGGAGCCTATGGCAGGAAGCTGACACCTTCTTGTCAAACATAGGTCCGACAATTGGGTTTACTGCTGCTTATGCTATTGGCAACAACAAAGGTGCAGAGAAATACCTAAAAAAAATAAGGGCAAAATCGCCTAATGACCCTTCTGTTCATTCTAACCTTTCCCTGATTCAGGCAAAAAACAATAACTTTAAGGATGCCCTGGATACCCTTCTTGATTACATGGTTTTAGACAGCTCTGGGGTAAAAAACCCCCACAAGCTGGAGGACCATCCACAGTCTTTTATAAAAAAGCGATTCTGGAGCAGGGAAAAGAATTGCCTTCTTGACTTTATTCTTTTGTCTTGCACAAAAAGCGAAAAGGCTTTTGAGAAGTTTGCTGAGCTTAAGCAAGCAATGCCTGAAATGGACCAAAGCAAGGTGCTTGAGATGGTCTTGCACAGATACCTTGGCGACGATGCAGGATTCAGGAAGACAGCACAGGAATTGATTAACAGGATTGAGATTCCAGAGGAAAAAGAATCACTTGCAGCAAAAGGCAGGCCTAAGCTTATTCTCTGGGAATCCCCAGAATACCCCTCAAAGGTTTTTGCGATTAAGGAGGCTGGGAGCCGGGAAGTAAAAAGGCAGTATGAGATCGAGTCAAATATTTATAGCTTAATGAAAAAGAGGCTTACTCCTTTTCCATTAGGAATTTTCAAAAGAGAAGGCACAGATTATTATTTCATGGAATTCAGCAAGTTAGATACACTTTCAAGCGCATGGAGGAAAAAGCCGGCTTCTGTGGATATCGAGAAAGTTCTCTTTAACCTTGAGCAGATTCAAAAGCAAACAAGCGACCATTTCTACAGGTTTGAGGGTAATGTAAAGCAGTTAGATTATAGGGAGCAGATTTCCAGGCATTTGGAAAAAGCTGGGAAGGGCTCAATTGATGAGCTTATCTGGGCTTTGGATGAGCCGATTAAGTACCTCGAGCAGAATTCCTTTGTTTTCAGCCACGGAGACTTTCATCCCGGGAATATTCTTGGAAGCCAGATTATTGACTGGGAGTCAGCATGCTTTTCAACACCTTTTTATGACCTGGTTTTTCTGCTTGAGCAGCCCATGTTCAATGTGCCGATAGACAAAGTTCCGGTTTTCTTCCCAAGAAAAGCCAAGGCTGGCATGAAATCAGACCCGGCGCTCTTTTACCTAACCGGCTTGTATGTAGACTTGATAATCTCCTCAAGGAGCTCAAAATGGTACCAGCGTGAAGGAACAGAAGAGAGGCAAGCCTTTGAAAAGCATTTCTTTGGCAGAATGAAGCACTACCTGGACAACGCCCCTTTTGATTTTGATAAGAAAACAGTTGAATCAATTCTTGTTAAGGAATTCCCTGAAGCATTATAGTTTTTTTAGTGAATGCGGCAGCCGGGATTCGAACCCGGACCTTCACCGTGGGAGGGTAAAATCCTAGCCGTTAGACTACTGCCGCATAAGCATGAGAGAATGCCTGCAGTTTTTAAAGGTTTTCTTGAGGTTTTTTACCTTCTGAGTCTTCTTGGCCTTGAAAGCCTTCTCACTCTTGTGCTATACCGGCTTCTTGGCTTCCCAAAAGCGCCCAGAAGAAGATAATGCACAAGCGCAATAGTCAACCCAACAAGCACATTCCCAAAGAGCAGGGTGCAGGAAATTAGTATAAATATAGAAAGAACAATCCTGGAGAAATGAAAAAACATTACATCAATAACCAGTACAATAGCTATTGCTACAAATAAGCTCATCCTTGAGAAAGGCAGGCTTATGCTTATGCTTCCTTCTGAAAAGAAATCAGGAAAAGCCTCAAGTGCTATCACCCCAAAGAAAAGCAGAAGAATAAATGCAAATACAGGCGAGTTGCTGAAAAGCCTTCCAATCCTGGCCATGGTTTAGCGCTGCTTGGCTGATTATTTAAACTTTTCTAATCATTTTTTTGTGCATTTTTCTGCCTGTTTTGCGAAAGATTTAAATATAAACAAGCTTAGTTGCTTATTTCACATAAATTATTTGTTTCACTTAAGTAAAGCCAGAAAACCAGGGTTTTGTTTTAAATCACATTCATGAAGGGCAATGGCAAAGAGATTATAAAGGCGTATGGGGGCTTCTCAGATAGATATAAAACCATAAACTTTGAGCTGGTTCTTCAGTACCTGCTTTATGAGTTCCTCTCTTTTCTTCCAAAGAATGCAAAGATACTTGATGCTGGCTGCGGGCCTGGAAGAGATGCATTAACATTAAGCGAAGAAGGCTATGAGGCAGTAGGGATTGACCTTACTCCAGAGATGATTAAGCTTGCAAAGGAATCTGGGCCAGATATAGATTTTCACGTTAGGGACCTGAGAAAGACCGAATTTGACGAGGCTTCTTTTGATGGAATCTGGGCAAATGCTTCTGTTATACACATTCCGAAGCAAGAGATTGGTATAGTGCTTAAGGAATTCGCAAGGATACTCAAGCCGTCTGGGATACTCTTTGTGAGTGTGCTCAAGGGCGAGGGCGAAAGGGCCCATTTAATGAAATATTTCTATGAAGGCGAGCTGGCTGTATCATTCTATGACAAGGATGAGTTTTCTGTGGAGCTTGAAAGGAATGGCTTTAGGGTATTAAGATGCTTAGAGGATGCAGATGACCACGATGAGTGGCTTAACTTTATATGCAGAAAAAAACAGTAAGCAGAATTTACCTGTCGTGAATGTGAACCATTCCTGTATCATATAATAAAGGCTGCATCGAGCCAGGCTGGTGTAAAAAAACATCAATTTTTACAGAGCAGGCAATATCTTCCTCTTTGTCTAACAGTATAATCGGAACCTTGGCTTCTTTCCCACCGATAATTTGGAATTTCGTTCCGTCCTGGTAAAGGAAAAAGGTCCTGACACACTCAGAGTCTAAAGGCAAAACAGTAGTGTTGATTGAAAAATCTGTATTTACTCCTTCAATATTATTAATGATTAAAAAAACAGTGTCCATCTTTTCCCTGCCAAAGAAGGTTTTTCTCTGCATTTCCAGGACTTCCGGGGTTATGCAGACCTTTTTGTTGTTGCAGCTCATCTGCTCTATTAGCTTGCTTGCCTCATGATACCTGTCTTCAATCAGCCTGTCAACATTTCCGGAAAGGGAATTAAGAAAGACAATTATGAGCGCAATGGAGATCATAGACACAATTACCACGACAAGCGCGTTCGTTGACAGCTCAAGTGCGGCTTTCCGGTTTATCTTAAGGGTCATTTTCATTCACAGCTGATCTTTATATAAAAAATAACATAAAAAAAGAAATTAAGTGGTTAGTGTAATTCTTACCTGGTTTGATGCAATCTCTGACACTCTAATCCATTTTCCATTAGAACCATCAAACCAACGTACATATACAGAGCAAACAAAAACCTCTTCCCTGCTTCCCTGAGGTATGAGATCACTTACTGTTTGATCTGTATTCGATCTGATGGATCCCCTAAAAGCCTGCTCTCTTCCTGAAATTATAGTTTCTCTGGGTGTAATAAATGCAAAAGGCGCACTGTTTTCGGAATATTCAGTTCCGTCACTTCTCATACAGTCTCCAATGAAAGGTGAAGCGTTGACTATGTCTCCTGGGTTTGGATTGTATACCCTTACCCCAAACTCTGTGGTTCTTCCATATCTCACATTAACTCTCTCTGGAAAGACTAATGGAGTCCTTGCATCTGCTTCTGAGACTATGCCCAAAGAAGCAAAGAAGTCATCTACTGTTCCCTCTGACTGTCCCATAATGTTCCTTACGAACATTATTGCAAGCCCAAGGAAGACAAAAGCAAGAATGATAGTAACAATAGCTGTTGCAGAAACCTCAATTGCGGCTTTTTTCTTTATCATGATACCACCTAGGTGTATTTTTATCTATACTTGTATATAAAACTTTCTGTTTTCTTAGGGCTTTGATTATTTTTTTAAAAGCAATTAATTGATAAAATCAATTTTCTAGCTAAAACTCACATCTGGCTTTCAATCTTTCTCATTGCCTGGTCAATTGCGATGAAAAGGTTTCTCTCGCTGCTTTCAGAATGAATCTCTTTGTCTTTGACAACAAGGGTTGCTTTTATCTCGTTGATTCCGCCGTCTTTTGTCTCATGAACTTTCTTCAACTTAAGAATTAGCTTCTTTGCTTCGGAGTTTTTGTTCTGCAACTTGTTGAGGTAGTTCCCAACCATCTTCCTTACAATCCCTTTTTCTGCATTCTCTATGCCTGAAAAACCGGTAAGCTCAATCATCTCACCCAGCTTTATGCTTTCTTCTTCCATGGATTTCCCTCCAATAATCTTTTATTTCCTTCATTATTTTAAAAAGTTTCGGAAATGGCACTGCTTTTTGTTCCTACTTTAACGGCGTTAATTTTGTATTTTTTGCAGGATTCTGGCAAAATTTTTAAATTAAAGAGTAGTTTTCCAGAAAAACCTTTAAAGATGTCACCCAAGAAGCCACTGTCAAAAGAGAAAACTGTCGTTATAATAATACTTGTAATTCTTGCCTCATTCATTTTTCTTGTTTCAATGTCGCTTTATCACTCCATAGAAAACCGTGCCTGCACATGCAACTGCCTTAACCCGTTTTACTCATACCTGCTTTTCCTGCCTGCAGCCGGGCTTTTCGCAGGCGCAGGGGTTTACCATGCCTTCTCAAAGGCAAATTCCCAGCCTAGCAAGAATAATTCCAGAGAAATAAAAAATACAGCACAGAAAACTCTTTCTTTTTTCAGTGAAGACGAGAAAAAGATCTTCATGAAACTCATTGAGTCTAAGGGAAAGGCCACACAAAGCGCCCTTGCAAAGCAAACAGGGCTTGACAAGGTCAAGGTTTCAAGGATAATCTCCAGCTTCGAAGCAAAGGAGCTCATCCAGAAAAAAAAGAACGGAATCACAAACCAGATAGAGCTTTCAGATGAGCTTAAGGTGCTTTTGTTAGATTAAATTGCTTTTTGTTTCTCTTTTTGAAACAAAGATTTATAAATGGTTTCTGGTTTTATTTTTTTAGGAAAGCAGTTTTCAAAATGAAAAAGCAACAGCGAAAGGAGCAGGCATCACTAAACAGGGTTTTTATCTTTCTTGCTCTTGTAATGGCCTTTTCAGCTTTAGCTGTTCCTGTTCCGGCTTTTGCAGAAGAATCTCAGGATGTTAATATATATTTCTTCTGGGGCGAGGGATGCCCGCACTGTGCTACACAGAAGCCCTTTCTTGATGAGCTGGATGAAAAATACCCGGAAGTAACAATCCACTCTTTTGAGACATGGAACAATAGGGACAATGTTCCTGCTTTCAAGGCTGTTTCAGATGAGTTTGGTATTCCTATGAGGGGCGTGCCTGCAACCTTTATCGGGGAAAGGCACTGGATAGGTTTCAGCCCAGCACTAAAAGGAGATATGGAAGCACACATTCAGAAATGTATAACTGAAGGCTGCACTGACCTAGCGGGAATAGCCATCGAAAGGCTTAATGACAAGGATAAGGAGGAGAAGGAAGAAGTCTTTGAGCTTTGCGTCCATGTTTTTGTGGACACTAAGTGCCCCCAGTGCTTGAGCGTTATAGAATATGTTGACCAGCTTGAGGAGAAGCTGGATGTAAGGGTTGTCCTCCACGATGTTGCCATTGATTCAGAAAGGGAAGCTTATGAGATATTCAAAGAGGCCTACGGCTTGAAAGTTGGTGCTTTTCCTATTGCTTTCCTGGGTGAGTCTGTCTTAATCGGGGAAAAAGTTATACTTGAGAACCTTGAGACAGAGGTTATAAAATGCCTCGAAGCGCCCTGCCCCTGCCCGGATGAAAAGATTGCTGGCTTTACTCCTGTACTTCCAAAGCCTGGCGATGTTTCCCCGGACCATCCCGATCAAAGATATGTTGTTGATGTGCCTTTTTTTGGAGAGATAGATTTATCTGACAGCTCACCCTTTGTATTTACGTTCCTTATAGCATTTGTGGATGGCATAAACCCCTGCTCGCTCTGGGTGCTTGCCTTTCTCCTGAGCATCGTTATATACACTCGCTCAAGAAAGAAGATATTTATTATCGGGCTAACCTTTCTTGCAGTTACGGCAATTGCCTATGGTGCTTTTGTTGGCGGCCTGTTAAGCGTGTTTGCCTATGTTGCCTACCTTGCCTGGATTAGGGTTGTGATAGCACTAGTTGCTGTAGTCTTTGGCCTGGTGAACATAAAGGACTACTTCTGGTTTAAGAAAGGGATATCCTTAACTATCTCAGACAAGTACAAGCCGAAGCTTTTTAAGAGAATGAGGAAGATAGTTAACCCGCAGGCAAGCCTGAGGCAGATGCTGCTGGGCACCATTATCATGGCTCTGGGGATAACGCTTGTTGAGCTGCCATGCACAGCAGGCCTGCCTATGATGTGGACAAGCTTCATAACCACGCAAGGCCTGGAGGGGACTGCAAGCTACGCACTGCTGCTTGGGTTTTACATCCTGGTTTACCTGTGCATCGAGCTTTTCATATTCCTTACAGCGGTTTTCACGCTGAACATAAATAAGTTCGAGGAGAAGAAGGGAAGGGCGCTTAAGCTTGTTGGGGGCATGATTATGCTTGCTCTTGCGTTTGCGCTTGTATTTATGCCAAAAATAATGGAAAGCATAACAGGAACATTGGCGCTCTTTGGGACAGCAATAGGGCTCTCACTGCTGATAATGCTGCTTAACAAAACCTTTGGAAAAGGAAAGCAGGATTCAGCTGAAGAAGGAGAAGAAAAAAGCAAAGAGCAGGAAACCGATAAAGAGGAAAAAGCTTAAGTAAGACAAAAACATCCGTGGTGATAAAATGGCAGACCTTCCTGAAAAACTAAAATACAATAAGGATTATTCCTGGGTTGAGGAAAAAGACGGCATTGCCTCTGTTGGGGTTATAGGCCCGGCAGCTGAAAAGGTTAAAGAGTTTGTCTTTATTGACCTTCCGCAGCAGGGCTCAAAGATAAAAAAAGGGGATAATTATGTATCGCTTGAGGCAGTTAAGTGGTCAGGCCACCTCTCAAGCCCGGTAAGCGGCGAGATTGTGGAGGTAAACCAGGCGTTATTTGATGAGCCCTCAGAGATAAACCGAAACCCTTACTCAAGCTGGATTATGAAGGTAAAGCTAAGCAACCCCGAGGAATTGGATGAGCTTATTTCTGCAAAAGAGGCAGCTGAGTGGGCAGAGAAAAAGCTGTAAATTAGTTCTTCTTTAGGCTGTCGGCTGAGAAATTAATAAGCTTAATAAATAAAAAAGCGTGCCATAGGCAAGAGAGGTAGCAAAAATGAAAAAAAATGTTAAAGCGATTATAGCGATAGGCGCAGTTGCGCTGGTTGTGGTTTTAGGGGTTTTTCTTATAGAAGGGAGAATTACCGGAAGAATAACTGAGCCAGTTGATGATGATAAAGATTCTTCTGAAGACAAATTGTTAACTGTTTATTTCTTCTGGGGGGATGGGTGTGGCTTTTGTGAAAGGCAAAAGCCGTTTATGGATGAGCTTGAGGAAAAGTACAAAGAAATAGCGGTTCTAAGGTATGAAACCTGGAGAAACCTGGATAATGCCGACTTGTTTAAGGAAACAGCAAAGAAATACGGAATCGAGGCAAGGGGTGTTCCTACAACTTTTATCGGGGACAGGCACTGGATTGGCTTTAACGATGCTATGAAAGAAGACATGGAAGCCCAGGTCCAGAAATGCATTAGTGAAGGATGCCCAGACCTTGCATCCCAGTAAAGCAAGATGAAGCCTGAAGCAAGGCTTATGCCTACAGACTCAGTTGAGGATTCTTTTATGAAGATGGCTGTGGATGAGGCCATCCTGGTTTCTGTTGCAGAAGGCAGGTCTTTGCCTACCCTAAGGTTCTACAAGTGGGAAAAGCCGGCTGTTGCAATAGGCTTTTTCCAGTCAGCCCAGCAGGAGCTGGATGTTGAGCAGTGCCGGCAGGACCAGGTAGAAATCTTCAGGAGAATCTCCGGCGGAGGCGCAGTCTACAAAGACCCGAAAGGTGAAATCAACTACAGCTTTGTTGTGCCGGAATCTTATAATCCTGAGCTCGCTGAAGTGATGGCTTCTTACAAGCTGATTGGCAAGGCAGTTGTGCAAGGGCTCAGAACACTTGGAATTGAGGCAGAGCTTGCAGGCATAAATGACATTATTCTGAAAGGAAGAAAAATCTCAGGAAACGCACAGACAAGAAAGCTCGGGGCAATACTCCAGCACGGCACAGTGCTGCTGGATTTTGATGTTGAGAAAATGCTCAGATACCTGAAGATTCCCAGGGAAAAGCTTTCAGACAAGCAGGTAAAGGAAATCAGGCACCGGGTGGGCACAATCAAGGAGTTCTTCCCACGCCTGGGATTTATAGAGCTTGAGCAAGGCATAATAAAAGGCTTTGAGAGAGTGTTTGGGTTAATCTTTACCCAGGGCGAACTTTCAGATTATGAGCATGAGCTTGCCCAAAGGCTTTACAGAGAAAAGTACTCAAAAGATGATTGGAACCTAAAAAGATGAAGCACATTGACTACAAGCCAAAGGATGGGAAACTGCTAAGGATAGATGCAGAAGTATGTGAAGGAAAGGTTGCAGAAATCAAGATAAACGGAGATTTTTTTCTTTATCCGGAAGAGGCGATTTTCCAGATAGAAGAGTTCGTTAAAGGCAAAGAGATAGAAGGGCTTGGAAAAGTCCTGGATGCATTTATGGAAAAAAACCAGTTCAGGCCAATCGGGTTTTCCGGAGAAGACATCGAGCATGCCCTGAGAATGATAAATTAATCAGATTTTCTTTAGCTTTATATAATCAATACCCATCTTATCTAAAAGCGCCTTTATGTCCTGCCTGTTAGGAATCCCTTTCCAGTCAAGAATCACCACTTCAGCCTTAGGTACGCTTCTTTCCATAGCCATCCTTATCATCTCTTCATTCAGGCTTTCAGTATAATACTTAGGACAGGCATGCGAGACACCGAATTCATCAGACAGGAAAGCTTTTCTTAGGTTATTGCAGTAGTGAGGGCCTCCTATTGCAAAGGCAACTTTGTACCCTGGCTTGTAGCTTGGTGAGAGAACTTTGTTAAGCGTGTTCAGGACTGCTTTCGCAATCAGCTCACCAAGCCTTTCATCTTTCCAGTGCTCTTCAGAAGAGCCGATCTCTATAAAGGCATGCGGCTTCATCACAAGCGGCCCGTGGTGTGTTACTTCAGGCGTAATCTCCATCCCGTTGTCTCCTGCATTCAGCAGCAGCCAGGCAAAGCTTTCCCTGATGAAAGCAGGCCAGGAAACAGAAACCTCCCGAGAAACGCCGCCAGCCTCTGCCTCAGCCCAGTTTCCGGTTGCATGCATAGTCAGGGAGGCAACCCCCTGCGCGCTCTGGTGCTTAGAGATGAAGACAATAAAATCCTCCTCCAATTGTTCCATGCCATCAAAAAAGATGATACCTTTCTCTGTTGTGTAGAGCTTTGCGGAGAATTCTTTTGAATTATAAGAGAGAACAGGGCTTTTTTCGAAGGACTCTTTGCTCTTTTCAAAGCCCAGCCTGGCAAGGCTGCTTTTTATGTTTAAGCCAGCAGCGTCTGTTGATGAGCAGATGATAGCGACTGAGTTCATGCATTAGCGAAGTAAAAGTTGCTTTAAAAAGGTTTTGAAAGGGTAAAACCACTTAATAGTAACAAATATAAAGGCTCTAAATTTCACTTAAGCATGAGCCTGGAAGAATTAGCAGATGATAAAGTAGCCCAATTAAAGGGAGGAGACTTTTGTTTTACAAGTTCAAATTACGATTTCTTATTAAACGATTTCATTTTCTGCAAGAAAGCAAAAGAAAAAAGCCCTCTGAATCGTTTGCTGATGCCTTTTTTCTGGCTGCATAACTGGCTTAAAAATTATGGCTCTTTTCTTGATATTTATGACTATATTCATTCTGGACCTGATTCTGAAACCCAAGTTCTAAAGAAGTGGAAAGAAAACGGAATACCTTGCCCTTCTGTTGTTGAATATAATGAGAATTCGCTTCTTCTGGAAAGGATTCTTGGAGTTACTCTTGATGCTTATCTTAAAAACCAGTCTGTAAAAAAAGACGATAAAGAAAAAATGCTTCAAGAGCTTGCACAGGTTCATAAGAACTGCTATGACTTAGCAGCAGAAGACAATGATATATCTTTTTTTCATCCTGACTTCAAGCCAACCAATATTATGGTTTCTGATGATATGCAGCTTTACTTAATTGATCCTGAGGTAAAGCTTAAAACAAGAGAGCCTTATGAGGTTTTTGCGAAAACCTCTTTATTTATGGCTTATAAGCTTTCCATGATTTCTGAGGATTATGCAGCTAGCTTCGTTAGGGCTCTTGCAAAAGAAGATGCCTCTCTGCCAGGAAAAATGCTTGAATATAATCGCCAGAATTCCTTGTCGAGAAAAATAGAATTCTTAGACCAGAATGCATTCCGAAGGCTACGTTTCGGCACTTCTAAGCCAAGGGAGATTTATTCACCAGAAACACTAAAAAATGTAAACAAAATAATTCTTTCAGTTATTAAATGAGTTAGCAAAACATTAAGAACCACCTAAAAGTAGCGAAACTTTTATAAAGGTCTTTATCTACCCGCAAGTAATGAACAGAGCCGTTTTCACAATCCTTGTATTCTTTCTGGGGTTCTTCTCCAGCCTGGCTATTCTGGCTATTCTGCCCTCAGAGGCGGTAGCTGACTTTGTTCTCGACGGCTCAAGAAACCTGGTATCTCCAATTTCAGGCACAGCCCCGGATGGAATCAGCCCTGGAAAATGGATTAATACAGACCAGATAGAGTTCCAGAAAGACAAGGTAATAATCCATATAGATGACCCCAGGTGGGCGGTCTTTGCAGACACAAAGTCCATGCTTCCAGTACTCGACTCAGAGACCAATGCAATACAGGTTGTGCCCACAAGCCCTTCTCAGATAAGGGAAGGGGACATAGTCTCTTATTACTCAGAAATCGCCAGGGCAAACATCGTACACAGGGTAATCGAGACAGGCTATGATGAGGAAGGCTGGTATGCAATTATGAAAGGCGACAATCTCAGGCGGCAGGACCCTGAAAAAGTCCGGTTCAGCAATGTCAGAAGGGTTGTGGTTGCGCTTGTTTACTGAATTTTTGAAGCAAATTCAGAATAAAATAAATACCTGGTATGGGTTACACTTGCTATGTACAAGGTAGGCGATAAGCTTTTTTTTCCGGAGCGTGCACTTCACATAATAAACTTCCACTTAGCGAAAGCAGGCAGGAAAGAGATAGCAGTTGCAACAGAGAGAAAGATAGCATCATTAATCAAAGAAGGCTTTATATCCTTAAGGGATAGCATTGAAGAGCCAAACCTTGGAAAGCTTACACTTTACTCTTCTGAAGACACTGTTCCCGGAGGCCTTGTCAACCTATTGATGAGCAATCCGGAAATGAACAAGAAAGAGCTCAAGAGGAAGATAGCAAACGATAAAGCAGTTGACAGGATAAAGGAGATTTACGGCGGGCCAAGGTTTGCAAGGAAAAAACAGACAAAAGCCCTTGACGAATTAATCTACAGGCTTTCGCACACCCCTGAGATTGATGAGGAAGCCAGCGCGGCAGCAGAGCAGGCTCCATGCCTTTCAATGATCAGGCTTTACGGCACTTCTGTTGAGAAAACCCTGGGAAGGCTTACTAAGAAAAACTGCATAGAAAACCAGCTCTCCCCTGACCAACTGTTTAATGAAGCAGTGCTCAACATAACAGATAAAGACAGAAGCAGGAAGCACATGCTTATCCAGTACCTTGGCCCGGATGGAATCTACAAAAGGCAGTCTCTCGTTGAGAATGAAGAAGGGCTTGCACTTGCCTTGTCAGGGCAGAAAAACATAAAGTTTGAAGGGCATAATATATACACGGACACCTTCTCAGCCAAAGTCCCATCAAGAAGCACAGGCGAGTTTCATAGGGTTGTGCTTCAGTCAGTTCCAATTATCTACAGCCTGGACGAAAAGGATATAGTTAACTTCTATTTATGGAGAAATTTTAAGGCAGATACAGATGTAGAAAGTGCAGAATTTAGCCAGGCAAGGTCAAGGCTCAGGAAAAAAAGGTCAGAAAGAGAGAGAATGTTCCTCCCTGCTCAGGCCGTTGCACTATACTACCTGCTTGCAAAAGGATTGTGGAAGAAAGATTACAGGATAGAGATTAGCCCATTTGCGCTTCCGACAAAAGAGCTCTCAGAGATAACAGACTTTTACAGGTATTCAGCAATTATTCAGGAAGGGCCAGAAGATAAGCCAAGGTTCAGGCCATTAAACAAGATTGAGAGAGAGATTGCAGTTACCAGTTATGCAAAGAAAAACCCAGACTCTGTGTTCTTCCGCTTCACGCCAGCACACAAGCCAAGCAAGTACATCCTGAAAGAAGCATAATGCCTATTTCCTTCCCAGAAAGCTGTCAAGGCCATTTGCAACCTCAATCGCTTTTGCAGGGCAGATCTCGTGGCAGCAGAAGCACCGGATGCATTTAGAGTAATCTATTTTTGCATAAGGAGACATAGATATTGCCTCAGCAGGGCAGATTCTTTTGCACTCACCGCACTTAATACAGGCATTGGTGATTACCCTTGGCTTCGAAGAAAACTTCCTGAAAACCCTTCTTGCAAGCCTGCTGTGGGTAATCCTTGAAACAAGCTTCTTTCCGTCAGGGAGCCTGTAAGAAGCCAAAGGAAAGCCAAGCCCGGAAAGCACTCTGTTCAGCGTAGAAGGGTTAATGCTCTTTTCCCTGGCAGCAGCAAGCATATAAGGAATAATCCTGTAATCAATCCCTGCAGCAGAGCACGCAGCGAAGTCAGCAGCAAACACATCATCAGAGCCAATCAGCACACCGGTTTTTATAGGGATGCCAGCAGAGCCAGGGCCGTTGCCCTCGAGCCCGATAATCCCGTCAACAAGAGTGAATTCAGGATTAACCTTAAGCGCAAGCTCGTACAGCAGCCTGCCAAAGTCAGCAGGCACAGGATGAGTTAAGTGGTAGCCAGCCTTAACCTTGCCAGGAATCAGGCCATATAGGTTCTTCACAGCACAGGTAAATGTCATGAAAACATGCGTTTTTATCTTAGGCAGGTTCACAATCTTATACTCATCGTAATTCTCCCAGAGCGAAATTCTCCTGAAAGTCTTCAGCCCAACCAGCTTGTGCGAGCTAAACTCTACAATCTTTATTCCATGCCTTTTGCATACATCATAAACCCCGCACGCCTTTGCAACAGCAAGCGCAGACGCAGTGCCAGGCGAGTCTCCCACAATTATGTTATCCTTGCTGAGCTTTTTCTTAAAGGAGATTATCGCTGCCTCAACAATTCTAGGGTTAGTGTTAACAGCATCGCTTTCCTTTCTTGCAGATAGAAAGTTAGGCTTAAGCAGGACCTTGTCAGTTTCTTTTAGCCCTTTGAAGAACCTGCTCGACTCAATAATGCTGCATGCCTCTTCAATGCAATTGTCATAAGAGCTGGCTTTTGAAACAAACAGCTCCTTTCCGTTAACCTCAATTCTCTTTTGCATGCTGAGAAAAAATTCAGAGGAGGTTATAAAGGTTTTGCAAAATAAGCTTATAAGTAATTCACGCTTCATAATTCTTATTTCCGAAAACACACCGAAATGCAGAAAACCCTTCAGTAAATCCCTAAAAAGGCATTTAAAGAGCATTAACAAACAATTCACTCTAAGCGAGGTAGATAAAATGAACAAAAAATTTGTAGTTGGAACATTGGGGATAATTGCCCTGCTTGTTTTCTCACAGGCAGGATTTTCTCATGCCGAGACAAGCGAAGAATCAATTAATGCCGTCTATCATATATTTACCGGCCACCTAAGGCTGGCAGGGAACAGAAACCCAAGGCCTTTTGAGGTTCCAATCTCATGGAATATCAGGGGGCCGCCAGGCCCAAAAGGAGACCCAGGAGAGAAAGGAGAACCCGGAGAGAAAGGCGAAGACTGCAACCCTGCTGATTTTCAAGAAATTATTGAAGAAATCCTGGAAGAAAAAGCATCAGGGCTTTATGCTGAAATAAGCAACATGCAGCAGGAAATCATTCAGCTGAAAGAAAGAGTTTCCAGCCTGGAAGACCTTATCAATTCTCTCCCAGAACAAGAACCAGAAACATATAGCCTTTTAGCTTATGATTTTGATGAGCAGTCGCTTGAGCCGTCTCTGGTTCATGAGGGGATTGTAGCCAGCGAGCTAATGCTGTTCAATAATGCCAGCAGCCCTTCCTGGGCGCAGGGAAACCCAACTTCAGGCTACTCCTTATCATTAAATAACTGGCTGAGCCAGGAGCAATACTTAAAGCTTATAATACATCCAAAGGAGAATGCGATAAGAATTGACGAGCTCTTTATTGACCTGAGAAGGTCAGGAACAGGCCCTGAAAATGTGATAATAACAATAAACGAGGAGCACATCTATAGCTTAGAAGCGCAGACTTCTTTCCAGACAGCCACCATTGATCTGTCAGCTGAATTAACAGAAGTTTTCAATGAGCCGGTCAGCATTATAATCTCTGCAGAAAATGCCCAGAGCAACGCAGGAACACTCAGAATAGACAACCTGATAATAACAGGAGAGGTGCTTAGTTAAGCATTTTTCATTCTTTTTTTCATTCTCTTTAAGAGATAAGCTAATTTTAAATATTTTAATCTATTCACCTTTATATGAAATTCTACAATACAAAAATCCTTTACACTTCATTTGAGACGCATAATGTAAAGAGGTTTATTCTTGAGAAGCCCGAAGGCTACGAGTTTAACCCGGGCCAGTATGCCTTAATTGCAATCGACACCCCGGAGCTGAAAGAAGAAACAAGGCCTTTTAGCTTCACCAGCTCCAAAGACGACAGCATAATTGAGTTTACCATTAAGTCCTATCCAGAGCACAACGGAGTTACGGCCAGGCTGCTCCAGCTGGAGCCAGGAAGCAGGCTCCTTATTTCTGAATCAAGGAGAATGGACGCTTATCAGGGGCCAGGCTTATTCATCGCAGGAGGCACAGGGATTACGCCGTTTTTAAGCATTTTAAGAGGCCTCAGCAAAACAACAGAAGGCAGGAAAGAGCTCGAGCAGTCCTTTCTATTGTTCTCAAACAGGACAGAGAGAGATATAATAGCGCAGAAAGAGCTTAGTTTTATGCTTGGGAAAAGAGCCAGGTTTATTGTTACAGAGCCAGATAATGAAGCAAAGCCGGAGAGAATTAATGAGGATCTCATGTCAGGCATTCTAAAACAGAGCAATCTCTCAGGAAAGCCAGCCTACCTTTGCGGCCCGCCCGGCTTTGTTGAAGAAGCAAAGAAGATGCTGATAAGCCAGGGCGTTAACGAAAAAGAGATTTTCCTTTTTTAGGTTTTTAGCGTTTTAATATATTTTTGACTGCTGTTAAAACCTCAAACTAATAATCAAAACATTTAATAGTCTATTGAAACCAGTTTAATCATAATC
>DSBS01000072.1 GCA_011045925.1 Candidatus Woesearchaeota archaeon
CAGTATTCCCCATTCTATAACCACTAAGAGAAGGCCAAGAATCAGAAAGAAAACAGAAAGGTCAAAAGGAACCTGTCCTTTCTTGATGTCGAAAACATCTCTCATTGCCTCTCCAAATTCATCCCGGTTCTCTGCCCTGAAAAAAGTGCCGCCCGTTTTTTCCGCAATTGCAGCAAGAGCTTCTTCATCCAGCCTTGAAAAGCCGGCTTTTATGAATACACCGCCTTCTTCAGTGCCTACACCTATTGTGTGAATGGGCACCTTTGCATCCTGGGCATAATATACTGCCTCCTCAACCTGGGTTCCAACAGTCGGTCTTCCATCTGTCACAAGAACAACCACGCCTGGCTCGCCTGAAGCAACAACAAGGTTTACAGATGTAATTATCGCCTGGCCCAAGTCAGTTCCCGGAATCCTGCTAATCTCCAGGCCATCAAAAACTATCCCCAGGCGGTCATAATCGGCTGAAAGTGGAGAGACAATAATAGCGGAGCCTGCAAAGCTGACAATTCCCATTTCTGCCCTTATTTCCTTAACCCTGTTAAGAAAAAACTTTGAGAGCTGCCTCGCCACCTCAAACCTGTTAGGCACAAAGTCATCCGCAAGCATTGAGCTTGAGGAATCAATTGCCAAGACATAATTCAAGTCAGAAACTTCTCCTTCATACCAAAGCACAGGGTTGGCTAATGCAAAAACAAAAAACAGTATTGCAAGAACCCTCACAAAAAGGATATCAAAATTAAGGGAGACTTTGTTAGTCTTGGAGGTAGCTCTCTCTTTTGAGTATGTTACTCTCTTAAGAGCCTCAAAATTGGCAAAAAGAAAAGACTTTCTCTTTATTTTTGATGATATAAAAAGATGAGTGAGGATTACCCAGATTATCAGAACTAAAAACCACAAAAACTCTGCATTGTTTATCGTCAAGTATGCCATTTTTCTTAACTGAAAATTGCTTTGCTTATATCGCCATCCTGAAAAAGGATATTATCTTTTTTTCAAAAGGCTCGGTTGTATTAAGCTCAAGGAAATTCCCCCTTAAAACCTTAACATTATGGATTATCTTTTCTTTTATCTCTCTTGCATTGTTGCTGAACCTGTCTTTGAACTCCCTTGTGTTGAAAAGCAGGGTTTCTTCTGAATAAGGATCTGAAACGGAAACATCCTGCAGCTCAAGTGGGAGGTCATCATCTCTTGGGTCCCTAATCATTATAGCAAACAAGTCGCATTTTGAGGTTAAGCCTGCAAGCAGGGTTCTCCAGTTGTCTGGGAGCCCTATAAAATCTGAGACTATCATTACGATTCCTTCCCTTTTCATTACTGAATTAACTACTGTTATTGCCGCTTCAAGATTAAACTGCCCGTCATAATGTTTCGGGTTCGAAAGCGTATGGATTATCTTCCCGAACTGTGCTTTGCCCTGTTTTGGCTTTATCATCGCCTTTACTGTGTCATTAAACATTATTAAGCCTACGTTGTCTCCTACCTGAATTGAGGCAAAGGCTATGCTGGCAACAACCTCGGCAGCATACTCGCATTTCAGCTTTTCCGTGGATGAAAAGCACATGCTCGCACTCGTATCAAAAAGTATAAAGACATCCAGATTTCTCTCTTCAAGGAAAACCTTTAAAAGAAGGTCCTGCGCCCTTAAGCTTGCTTTCCAGTCTATCTGGTTTGAGTCATCCATTGACTCATACTTCCTGTACCCATCGAAATCAAGCCCTCTTCCCTTAAAAAAAGTCCTGTAGCCCCCTGCCAGCTCACCGCCCACATTCTTTTTGCTCAAGACCTCCAGCTTCTTTACAAGCGGCCTGAGGTTTACATTCAGCTCCGTTAGCATAAGAACCACTCATGGCACAGGTATTTTGCTCATAATCTCGTCAATAACATCAAAAGGCTTAACGCCTTCCGACTCTCCCTCAAAGTTTATGCCAATCCTGTGATTAAGAATATGCCTTACAACTCTCTTGACATTAAAAGGCGTAACAAAGTTCTTGCCTAAGAGAAGTGCATCAACCTTGCTGCTGATGTAAGTGGCTATTGAAGCCCTGGGAGATGAGCCATAGCTGATATACTTGCCAGTCTTGAGCTTGTAATTGTCAGGGTGCCTGGTTGCATCAACAATCTTAACAATGTAATGCTTAACCTTTTCATCGGTATAAACCTGGCTTACCTTGCTTTGTATGTTAAGTATTGCAGATGAGGAGAGGATTGGGTTTATGCTGTACTCATCAAATTTTTTCGAAGTAATGTTTGTATCCAGGACCATGAGCTCTTCATCAAAGCTTGGATAAGAAATGAAAATCTTGAACAGAAACCTGTCAAGCTGAGCCTCGGGGAGGGGATAAGTTCCAAGGCTTTCTAAGGGATTCTCTGTTGCCAGAACAAAAAAAGGCACTGGAAGGGGAAATGTTTCCTTGCCAATTGTTGCCTGCTTTTCCTGCATAGACTCCAAAAGGGCAGACTGTACCTTTGGCGGAGCCCTGTTAATCTCATCTGCCAGTACAATGTTGCTGAAAACTGGCCCTTTAAGCACATAAAAGCCCCTCTCTTTTTCATAAGTAGTGACTCCAATAATATCTGTTGGGAGAAGATCCGGCGTGAACTGAATCCTTGAGAACTTGCACCCCAAAACTGCTGCAATAGCCCTGGCCAGAAGCGTTTTTCCAAGCCCAGGAACTCCTTCAATCAGAACAGAGCCGTTTGAGAAAAGGCAGGTCAGAAAGCTATTTACGGTATCATCCTGGCCGATGAATATTTTTTTAATCTCTTTTTTTGTCTCGTCAACCTGCTCTTTAATCTTTTTTGCTTCTTCAGTAGGAAGAGTGGAATCCATAAAGGTGTCTCGTCTCACATCATATAAAAACTTCATTCTTAACCGATTAGTTAAGAACAACCTTTTAAAGTTTAAAAAAATAAGAAAAACAGCATGGCAAAAAGAGGGTTTTTTTCGTTCCTAAGAAAGAAAAGGAAAGAACAGGAAGAAACACCAACCACAGTCCTGCTTTCTGAATTGAGAACCATCGAAAACAGGCTGTCAAAAACAGACACACACGAATCATGCATTAACTTTATCCATTCACTTAAGCGCTATTATTCTAAAATGCTCAAAGAGAGATACACTCTGGCTTTTGAAGAAATTAACAATGAGGTAAAAAAAAGCAAGGCTTTTCCAAGCAAATTCAAAAAAAGCCTGGCTGAATTTAACAACAAGATTTCAAAGCTTGAGTTCTCATCAGACCAGATAACAACCTCTGAACTAAATGAGTCAATTAACGAATTCATAAATCTTATCAACGACATGGAGAACAGGAGAAAAGAAAACGAAAAAGAGCAGCATAAGAAAAAGACAGAAAAGAAAAGAAAGCCAAAAAGAATGCTGTGGGAAAAGGACAAGACTAAGCAGGCAATAGAAAGGTCAATAATAAGGGCATACCTATTTCTCGACCAAGCAAATATTGAAGAAGCTGCAAAGACCTATGAAAAGATTAAAAGGGATTACTCCTTTCTAAGCGAAAAAGAGAAGGAAAAAGTAAAGGGAGACATTCTGGAGCTTTTCGTTGACTTGAAAAAAGAGCTAAATAAGAAAAATAAAGATAAGAAATAGTTTTTCTGTGATTCAAAAAAACTGGTTTGAATTCATCTCCTTCTTGGAAGGGTTACCCAGTATATTAATACAACAAACAGTACAAATGACGCGGCTATCAGGAACATAATGATAAACGCATTATTCTGAAGCGACAGCCTGATGTCTGTACTCCTTCTGGTTACTGCTATATCCTGAGGCCTTTCAAGAGAAACAAGATACTTGCATGCTTCTGTAGCAGACTGAAGGATTTCGTCTGCTGTAAAGAATCTTCCCTCCTGAATATGCCTTCTGGCTTCTGAGACCATTTCATATAGCTCCATGCACTCCCTGTTTGCCTTTAAAAGGTCTTCTGTGTAAGTAACCTTAGTATTGAGCTGAGTTGAGTTGTGCTCGCCTTTTTCAAGAGTAGCCATAATTATTTTTGCTGTATCGTTGTAGAAAGGCTCTTGAACCTGCGCAGATATCCATATATCAAACCGACCATGGATGTTCTTTGCTGTTACAAGAAGCTCTGTTCTTTCCTTATGGCCAGCTGGAATAATATCAAACCGGTCTTTAGTCAGGAAAAGCTCTGCACTCTCATGAGTAGAATTTGCAGACAGCGTGATGTTTTTAAGCGTATGGTTTCCATAGTTATCTAAAGTTACAGGAACAACTATGGTGTCGTTTGGGTAGAGAGTCATAGATTCAGGAACAAGCAGGTTGAAAGAAATGAGCTTTGGTATCTCTTTCTCAACTATCTTCTCATCATAAATCACTTCCGTCCTTGTCTGGATCTCATATCTAATCTGTGTCCCTACTTCGGATGGCCTTCTCTTAACTTCCACATTGAATATGCATGAAGCGTTGGCATTATGCTCGTCACTTACAGACAGGTTCACAGAAACATTTCCAATATATGTTGTTGGAGAAGAAAGATAAAGCCAGTCATTTGCAGGCCAGGATTGATTTACTGGGTCTGTATCAACCAAAACAGACAGTATTGATGAGTTATAACCGTATGTATGCAAGTCGTCTTGATCAGGATCGTAAAAGAAGTCATGTATGTAAATCCACTGAGACATGTTTGCTCCCTGAAGTATTGACTTGGATTTTGGAGAGTACCTGAACTCTGAAGACTGGAGTTGGGGAGAGAATTCCCCGCAATCTGTGTAAAAGTTTATCTTAAACGCCCAGTACCTTGTCCTGGCCGGAGCGTCGGTTATGGTGTAAGAAAGGCCAAAATGCTCTTCAGACCAATCTGACCACGAAAGCTCGTTTATCATCTCCAGAGGGGGGGAGTTAAGGCCATACCTGTACTGGATGCTCAGGTTTGTAAAGCAGAGCTCGTTTTCTTCCGTTAGCTGAGCATCAGCAAAGCCATCCAGAAACACTGAAGGGTTCTTATAATCAAAAGACCTAAAGTATATTGGAGGAGAGATTATGTATCCATCTGGATAATAATCCCCGTGGCTGTCCTGTTCCAGGGAGAAATTCCCTGATTCAAGAAGCTCTACATTCTCAAGGATGCTTTCATCAACCCAGTATAAGTCCATTGTTGAATTAAAAACCCTTTTGCAGGCAATCGGTTCCCTGTTTCTGTTAAGAACATAGATTGTCCATTGCAAAGTTGCATTCTTTTCATGCTCATCTGTTGCGACCAGCCTGAAGGTGTGCCTGCCTTGGTCATACCAGCCAGGAGTAAAAAGGAATTCCTGCCTTGACTCTGAATTCTCGGATATAAGCACATCATTGAAATACATCTCAACTGTAAAGTTATCACCTTCGGGATCGGAAACATTAACGCTGAAGTTAATTGTCCTTGTTTCCAAGACATAAACATCTTCAGGAAGATGCTGTGCCGGGGAGAATATCTCAAACTGCGGTGCAAGGTTTTCCGGCCGGATTTCTATTGTAATGTTTTCATAGACATTGTGTATTCCGTCTGTTATGTTCATTATAATAACCCAGGTCCCAATCAAATCAAGTGTTGGAGTAAAGGTTGCATTAAAGTATGTTTCATAATGAGTGCCCATATCAACTTTGGACCTCTTAGTTAGATTAAAAAGCCTAGTATCATTAAGCTGTATGGATATATTGTCATCTTCCCTGTCAAGTATGTATATGTGGACTTCTTCAGGCTCATTCACCCAGGCAATAATGTTCAGGGTGCTCTTGTTTAGAATAACTTCAGGGGGTGTGTTCTGCTCTGTTATGTTAAGGGTAATTGTAGTATAATTGTATGCATCCCAAGGATCAGATACATTAAGGGTGAAGTAAATTAGGCCTGGCCTCATATCAGGAATAAAGCTGATTTCCCCATATGTCCTGGAGTTGCCTGAGTTGAAAGCTGAAGTAATGTTGAATATAGAAACATTCACTGAAAAGTTTAGCCTATCGTCCTCGGGATCTCCTGCGACAAAGCTCATTTCACAAAGAGAATACTGCTGGCACTCAAAGTAGGTTTCGAGGTCAATAAAATAAGGCGGATTGTTTTGCTTCACCTGAAAAACCACCACCTGCCAAACGCACAAAGGCTCATGAATCCCTGCACCATTGTCGCAGACTGAAATGTTTACATAATAATCACCTTCTTCAACCTCTACCCGGGCAATGCTTATAACTCCTGTTGACGGATGAATATCAAAGAAGGTTGAATTATCGGAGAATGTGAGGATGTCTCTCTCATCCCTGTCTGAAGCAATAGCCTGATAAAAGTAAGAATGGTTAATTCTTAAGTGTTGGGGGCTTTCTATCTCGTTCAGTACAGGCGGGTTGTTTATATCTATTACCTCAAGATTGAAAGTGCATGTTGTAGTCATGTTCCAGGAGTCTGTTGCATTTACATGTATTGTGTGGTTTCCAACATGCCTGTCTCTTGGTGTGAAGCTTGCTTCTGCGAGCGTGTTGTTTATTTGGACAAAATCAAAGAATGAAGCATTGTCTGATATGGTTATATTGTCACCTTCAGGGTCAAAAAACCTTACTTCGATAAAGGTTAGCTGCTCTTCATACGTACTTACATCCTCGCAAAGAGTAAAAACCGGAGGGCTATTATTGAATACGGTAAGGTTAAAAACTACTGAAGTGCTAAAAGGACCATGAGTGTCTGTCCTTATATCATTAACAGTTATGTTTATGGAATGGCTCCCTAAATCAACAATTGAGGGAGTAAAGTTGATCAGCCCGGTATCTTGGTGTATTTCAAACAGGGAAGTATTGTCGGAAAACTGCATTGTAAAATTATCCGGGTGATGCGCCTGAACCTGGAAAATAAAAGGAAAACCAGCTGCAGCAGACTGGTTAGGTATTGAAAGTATCAGAGGAGCATCTGGAATGTTTTCAATAAAGATCTCTATGTTCTGGCTAATGATAAAAGCGCCTTCACTGTCTTCAGCAGTAAAGTTAACCGTGAAATTCCCGAAGTAGCTTACCAAATAAGGGCCAAAGTAGTATTCTGGCGGTGTGATTGAAGCAAACCCTGTCTGGTTATAATCAACCTCTACATACGGATGATTGCTTGTAAAGTTAATATAATCGTAATCATACCCGCATTCTTCAACATCCGGGTCTCTTATGTAATAGCTAAGGTTAAGCACATCTATATTGTGCTCATCCCCTTCCTTTACCTCATTAATGGTTATGTTGTCAGGAAAGTTCTCATAATGCTCTGGGGGAAGGTTTACCCTTTCAACGTCCACCTGCCAGGACTGTGCATCGGATTCTCCTGCCTTGTCTGTAACATTCACATAAACTGTCCAGAAGCCTGCATCACAGTGCTCTGGTGTGAATGTAAAGCTGGAAGTTGTCGACCTTGTATTTGCTTCGGTTTTGTTTTGGGTTGTGTACGGAGAGGAAAGGGTCCAGTTATAAGTCAGAGACTCGTTGTAATAAACTGGGTCTACCTTAAGGTCTGGGTCATTAACAGTTATGCTAAAAACCAATTCATCTGACTCGTTGATGTTAAGTGTTTCCTCTGTATCCGGTAAATAACTTGTAATTACCGGAGGAGCGTTTATGTTTTGTATTGAGAAAGTAATAAGTCTTTTGGCCACCATAGCTTCATCATCATAGTAAGTGCATGCATCATTCAGTATGAATAGGACTGAGTGGTTGCCGACATCGCTCTTGTTAAAGGATGTCATATCTATAAAGCCGCTGAAATTCATAGCATTTGCAACTGTGCTCCAAACGCTCCCGCCTCCCCCGGGAGGAGAAGCTGCTAAGACAAGCACAGGGTCGTTATCTGCATCAAAATAATCTATCTGATGAACAAAAGACTCGTTAATTTTGCGTACGATTGTGCCGACAAAAACAGTATCATTAAACACAGGAGCTGAGTTTGAAGACTCATTAATGCATGGGCCAAGGTACTGTTCATATGTCAGATAGCCGGTAATCATGCCTGTTGGAAGTAAACTGAAGAAATCAGCAAGCTGAAGTCTTGTTTCAACAGGGAGGGTGTATGTGTACACATAAAGCAAGGCAAGTATTGCTACAATTAGTGAATAAAGCCTGATTTTGTTCATTTTTGCTCTTTTTTTCTCATTAGCTCCTTGAGCTGTCTTGCTTTTGGGGCAATCCTAGGGCATACCTTAATTCTGTTCCACCAGCTTAGCTGTTTATATAATTTTTGTATAGACTCATAAGTCTGGAGTGCTTTTTTCAGCTTTTTGCTTTCAACATAGCCAGAAAAGAGGTAAACCTCCCTGATTAAGTTATATAAAAGCCTGTTTTCGGCAAGGCTCTTTGCATTTGAGAGAATATTCATCTTAGCCCTTATTGCCTCTAACTCCTTTTCAACCTGGATTTTGTACAGCAAGGTTTTGTTTCGCGCTATAATCAGCTTAAGCTTTACTAAAAGGTCTCTAAGCTTAGCCTTCGAGACAGCGTTAATATCGTTGGAATATTTTATAAAGCTGAGTTTTGTAAGGAAAAGCTCGATAAGCATTTTATCTGAGTTTCTAAGGCTGCTTAAGTTTGCTTTTTCAATAATTTCCTGCTCGGCACTTCCTTCTGGGCAGGAGAATAAAAAGCCTGAGAACCTTTTAAATATAGAGTCTATCCTGTTAAGGATAATGTCCCTCCTGCCTTTCTCAAAGTATTTTTCGAGGCTGCTTAATGCTATTACTAACTCTGTGTAAAGATTAAACTCCTTAAATGTTGGCAGGGTTAAGGCATTAATTAGCTTATCAAAGGCTTTTGAGATAAATAAGGCAACCCTGGGGATCTTTGAAGCAGCCAAGTAAACAAGTAAAGCGGCCAGTAGTGATAAGCTGCCAAAGATTAAAAACTCGTTAAGATGGTTGATTAAAAGGCTCCTTACTAAGCCTGGCCTTTGTACTTCAACACAAGGCGGACAAGGCCCACCACAATCAATCCCTTCCTCACAGACAATATTGCCGTTTGGAAGTATATGGCAGTTTTTTATACCGTCATAGCAGGTTGGGCAGGGGGGGCAAGGCCCGCCACAGTCTATTCCCTCTTCTCCCTGGTTTTTTATGCCATCATTACAGCTTGGGCAGGGGGGACAGGGCCCGCCACAGTCTACTCCCAGCTCTCCCTGGTTTTTTATGCCATCATAGCAGGTAGGCGTGTAAATGCAAAACCTCCATTCTGGGGGCTTATTATAGGTAGTATTGCAATTAGCCATGTCAACGCACTTCCTTATCTGGATCTCTGAAGGCATACAAGGGCCCCACTCTGTGCAGTTCCACCTTTCCTGGCAGTGGTGTACAAAAACATCATCTCCGTAACGGCCAAAATCTTCATCTATATCCTGAGTTGGCTCTGGATGTGTTGGAACCACAGTTAGGTTCACTTCATTAGAGCTGCCCACTAAGCCCCCTGGGTCTGTTGCGTAAAAATAAACTGTCCTTGAGCCTGAGAATCCTACATCAGGGATATAATTAACCAGAGAAGATTCTTTGTCTATATGAATCATTATTGAGTCAACGGGAGTTGAGTCAAAAACTAGTTCCTCGCCGTCAGGATCATAGAAATAATCTTCAAGATGATAAGGAGAGTACATCCTATCCTGAAGCCAGATTGCATCAGGTATATCGTGGATTAGCTGGGGCCTCCTATTAGTTATGTTAATGCCTATCATTTTATTAAAATCAGCAAAAACATTTCCATCGTAGAGCCAGCAGCTTATGTTTACGGGGTAGTCGCCAGGCCACCTGTACTTGTGGGGCAGTTTAGCAATACTGTAGTCTGAGCAATTCTGGTTTAGCTGGTTGCACAAAGTAATATTTACAAGTTCAAAAGAATTAAGCCTGACTGAAGATGTGTTTTGGCCATCACCCCAGTCAATATCGCATTTATATCTTGCTGTAACAGAATCAATCTCAGATGAAGTCTTGTTGTTAAATTGAACTGAGATGAAAGCCATAGGAGTATCATTATTATGCCTTACCTTTCGGTCATTTATTGAAAATTCTTTTCTTGCAGAAGAATTAATGGTTCCGTGCTCCAAAGGCTGAGTTTCTGACCAGAATGTTACATCGACAGGGAAAGGCCTCACAAAAAAAGCAAAGTCATTATACCTGTAAGGCACGCCAGGGTCAGCATGAGAAGCATTGCAGCTAGCCCGTGCAAGATAAGAGCCAATACCTAAATCATTTGATGAGATATCCATCATAAAATCTATGCTGGACAGGTTTGAAGAGTAGTACTTTGCGCGTGAAAGGTCAAAATTAACATCATAAGACGATATAATTTCATCCCAATTACCAAAGTTCATAATTGAAATTGAGCAGTTTACTTCACTAAAGTCGATTATATCACCAAATATGGAATAGTTGAGCCAGAAATAAATGTCCTGATTAAGAAAGAAGTCCTGATTCATATAATAACTTGAGTAATTATCCCTGGCTAAAATAAGAAAATCCAGCTCTGCAGACACATTTCGCCAGAGTTCATAATTTCCTGTTTTATAGATTATGTAAGAAATTCTGTGATTATCCCTGTCATAATAAACACGCTCACAGACTCTGTCATAAGAATCGAAAGCGGTACAATCCTGGCCATTCCAAAGAAGAAGGGGAATCTCCCAGGTAAAATTAAAGAAAGTTACCATCATTGACTTATGAAGGCAGTAAGAGATGGATTCGTTCAAAAAAAACCTCTTTTGCTCAAATATTATATGCTTGTCTAGGTCTGCATCATCCAGATTCCAAAAGGTGTCACCACCCATCTCTATGAAACCAGTATTCTCTTTGAAAAGGGTTATGTTTGAAAGCCTTGTCCAGGATGAAAAGGAGTCTAAGTCTGTCGAATAAGGGTGCCTGAACTGATTCCACCTGGGGGCTATATCAAGATTATTTATAGACAAAGAGCCTCTTGAGTCTGCGTAAGTTATATAGCAAAAGCTTCTGTTTGTATGAAGCACAAAGCCAATATCATAAAAACAGTTCCTGTCTGGATACAATGTAGTGTCTAAATTATAAAGAAAATCTGAAAGATGCCTTACTGGCTTAGTTGAGAAATAAGAATTGCCTAACCGGTCTCTCATCCAATAGAAAACACTGATGTTCTCAGAGGGAATGGGATTATTCAGGGTAAGCTTTATGAGCTCTCTTCCGGACAAAATATCGTCCTCCTGTATGTTGAAATTATAAGAAACTTTGGGGACTCTGGTGTCCTCAATACAAAAGATGATTTCTCCGGACTGGGGCTCTGTCATTCTTGCAGACAATAAGGCAATGTCAAAGACTAAACCTGCCTGGATCGCTGTTGAGACAGCAAAAATCAAAATTCCCGCTAAGACCAGAAGGTTATTTCTACTAGCCATTCGGGTAAAAATTTATAAACAGAGTATTTAAAAGTTTCTATTTTAAAAGAGAGGCTGCTTAAAAACAAAAACCTTGGCTTTAGAGAAAAAGCAAAGCTAATAAAAAGAAGGCTTATTTGCCATGAAGGAATGGTTTCAGCTGAGAATATAGGGCTTGTGCTTAAAGTGATTCAAGAAGCTATAAAAGAATTTGAGGTTCCTGCAGTCAGCCACTTTAACAGGAGCCCTTTTCATGTTCTTTTCAGCTGTATTCTTAGCCTGCGGACAAAGGACAAGGTTACGATTGAGGCCTCAAGAAGGCTTTTTGGTGCTGCTGACTCCTGCAGTAAGCTTATTGAGCTTAATGAGAAGGAGATTGAAAGGCTTATTTTCCCTGTTGGGTTTTACAAAACAAAGGCTAAGCGAATCAAAGAGATTGCTAAGATTCTATACGGAAAAGGATGCAAAGTCCCTGAAACAATGGATGAACTGCTTAAGCTGCCAGGGGTAGGCAGGAAAACTGCAAACCTGGTTATTGCTGAGGGCTTTGGAAGGCCTGCCATTTGTGTGGACACCCATGTTCACAGAATCAGCAACAGGATTGGCCTAATCAAGTCAATAACTCCTTTTGAGAGCGAGATGGAGCTAAGAAAAGCCTTGCCGCGGAAATACTGGATAGAATACAACAAGCTCCTGGTTGCTTTCGGGCAGAATATCTGTGTGCCGGTGAGCCCTTTCTGCTCAAAATGCCCTATTGAAAGCCTTTGCCCTAAGACAAATGTGAAAAAGAGCAGGTGATGCTTGGCTAGCAGAATTTCCAAAGAATTAGTTTTGTTTTCCAAAAAGGCTTACTTCGCCCTGGGAGATTATTCGGCCGTCTTTTGCAGACATCTTAATATTGTAAATTGAGTTGTCTGCCCTCATCATTGTTATTGTCCAGACTGGCTCTTTGATAGCCTGTTCTGTTGAAAGTATCATCAGAAGCCTGGAAACCTTAAGAGAATACCTTTCATTAAGAAAATCCATAACCTCTTCCTTGAAAAGCTTTATTTTTTCAAGCTGAAGCGGAACAGGGATTTCACCGGACATTGTCTCATCTTCTTCTCTTAATGCTTTATTATTGGTAATGCTCACGGTCTTAATTTTCTTTTCTTCTGGGCTGTAAAACCCAATCTCCTGGCTCTCTTTCTTTGAGTCAATGTTGTAAAACAAGAGGTAAAGGTAATACCCTTTAAGCTCGTCCATTTCAGAAAGTTCCCTGATTATTTCTGATATTGCCATTTTTTGTTTTCTTTCATTAAAGCAATGCTGCACCTTTTAGAGAGGCTAGCTCATCAGCATCAAAAGCAATTGCAATCTCATCAAGATTAAACTTTTTATTTAATCTTTTTGTTTCATTCCTTAAAGATTTAAGCAGGAAAGGCTCTGCGTGGGCTACTGCACCTCCTATTATAATGGTTTCTGGGTCATATAGCAGCCTGACATTATAACAAGCAAGTGCAACAAGCTTTCCCAATTCAGAGAAAAGCTTTTTTGCACGGGCTTTTCTGCTTTCCTGTTGGTTTTGGGTTGACAAAACCTGAGCTGCCTCCAGGAATGATGAAAACCTGTTTTTTAAGGGCAGTTGCTTGTATAATGACTCTAAGGTTGAGCTTCCCAGAGTAATGTGGGCAAGCTCGCAGGCATCGCTTCTTCCGCGAAAGGGCTTTTTGTTTATCACAACTCCGCATCCTATTCCTGTTCCAAGTGTTAAAGCAGAAACAAACTTGCAGCTCTTTGCCTTGCCTGAGTTTGCCTGGTACAAGGCAAAGCAGGATGCATCATTCTCAAAAAAAACCCTGGCTTTATACCTTTCTTCTAGCTCAGCAACGATTCTAAACCCTTGAGATTTCAGGTTGGCAGGCCTTTTTAGTATGCCTTTTGAATAATCTGCAGGGCCGGCACAGGAAATTTTTATTGCTTTTATTGGCTCACCCTTTTCAGCAGAATCGCTAGAATGATTATCAAGCTCCCTAAAAAGCTGCTGCCTAAGGCTTTTTGTTGGTATCTTTTTAACATAAAGCAGCTTTTTAGCTGAGAAAACTCCTATGAATATCTTTGTGCCACCTATATCAAGTGCAAGAATCCTGCTCATACAAATCTCCTGGATAAGTAATCTTTAAGAACTTTGCTGTATTCCAGGGGATCGTCCTTTTCTGAAAGCTCGATTGAAAGAAAAAATCCCAAAAGCGAGGAAAGAAGAACCTTATAGATTGCAAACTCTCCCTTAAGCACCATCTGGGTTGAGTTGAATGGCAGGACTTCGCGGATTACCTTAAGCCTTCTTTTAAGCACGCTCGAGTCTGAATCAGATATGAAAAACAGTATGAAAGAAACTGTTGAGAGAGAGTTAAGCCTAAAGTAAAGCGAATCGATAATTCTGTCCAGTGAGACAGCAACTCCTGCATATCTTGTTATGAAAATCCTCCATGCCTCTGCAAGAGGATAAGCCTCTTCTGAAGAAAGAAGCGTTATGTTCTTTTGCCACATCTTCTCATGAAAGCTGTTTACGCTTGATGAGAAATCCATTTTTGAAACGAATGAAGACAAGGATTCTGAGGGAAATGCTGAAACCAAGCCCAAGTCAAAGAAAGCCCGGGACGCAATAAGAAACTGGGAAAAGAAGTTCAGCTCAGGATACTTGAGCTCAGGCATCTTGATAAAAAGGCTTTCATTTATCCTGCAAAGCTCCTCAAACTTCGTGTTTCTGGAAAACACGAGTATTTTGCTTCCTGACCGGACAAAGCTCCTGTAAAGGTCCTGCTCATCGTCATTGCCTTCATCAGCAAAAAGCACAATAAGCTTGCCTTTCTCTGGCTCATTTGTGCCTGAAACGGGAGATTCTATGAGTCTTGAGAGCATTAAGCCAGGAACCCTGTTCAGCCCATATCCAGAAAACCTTACCTTGGCTGGCTTATCTTTCAGAGAGACTGGGGAAAACCTAAACTCCAAAGATTCCCTTAAAGTGCTCAAAGCCCGGCCTAGCTCATATTTCATAAAGGTGTTAAGAAGTCCTGAATATTTAAAGTTTGTCACTTTTGAAGGGAAAATGAAAAGGATTTGGCGCGCGATAAATAATATATTGAATAATCTGGGCAAGCGCATGCAAAATTATCTTTCGGGTAAAAACAAAGTTTATAAATAAAACCAATTTTTAAGCGAGTGGATGACAAAGATTAAGAGGCTGATTATGCACGGGTTTAAGACTTTTGGTAAAAGAACCGTGCTTGAGTTTGGAGATACCTTCAACACAATAATCGGCCCAAATGGCTCTGGAAAGTCTAATGTAATTGATGCGGTGTGCTTTGTTCTCGGAAGAAGCAGCGCAAAAAGCATGAGGGCTGAGAATCTTTCTGCCCTGGTTTATAATGGCGGAAAGAAAGGCAAGGCTGCAAAGGAAGCTGAAGTCAGCATTGTATTTGACAACTCTGACAAGATTTTTCCTGTGGAAGCTGATGAGGTTAAGGTAAGCAGGTTTGTCAAAAGTGCAGGAAACAGCGTTTATAAAGTAAACGACAAGACAAAAACCAGGCAGGAGATGCTGACTATTCTTTCTGCTGCAAGGATTGACCCTGATGGCTACAACATTGTTTTGCAGGATGACATAAGCAGCTTTATCAGCATGTCCAGCATAAACAAGAGAATGATTCTTGAGGAGGCAGCAGGTATTTCTGTTTACAGGGAGAGAAAAGAAAAGGCTGAGCAGGAGCTTCTGAATGTTGAGCAAAGAACAAAAGACGCCCAGATTATTCTTGAGGAAAGAAAACAGTATATGGATGAGCTTAGAAAGGACAGGGAAGAAGCGCTGAAGTTCAAAGAGGTTTCATCTGAGATGGAAAGGCTGAAGTTCAGCCTGCTGCATAAGGAAAAAGAGAAGAAGTCTGCTGAGTTGTCTCAGGCATCCGGAAAGGTTGCTGAAAGCGAAGAAAACATTCATAAGAAAAACGAAGAGATTAAAAGCCTGAAAGAGAAGACAGCAAAGAATAAAGAGCATATAAAAGAGATTACAAAAACAATCGAGGACAAAGGTGAAAAAGAGCAGGTAGAAATGAACAGGGAGCTTGAGCAGAAAAGAATAGAGATGGCTACTCTTGTTTCTGAGCAGAATAATTTTAATGAGCAGCTAAGGACTATTGCATCAAAAGAAGAAAATGTTGCTGCTTCTCTAAAGGACCTTCAGGCAAATATTAAGTCTCTTGAAGAAAAGAAAAAAGAGGTTTCAGGCCTGCTTGAAAGGGAGAAGTCTAACAGGGAGAAAGTTGAGGCTGACATTAAGAGGTTTAACGATAAGCTTAACCTCGGCTCGCTTGATGAGATTAATAAGGAGATTGAGTCTATTGATGCTGAGGCTGAGGGAAAAAGCCAGGAGATTCAGTCACTTAGGGAAAAACAGCAGTCTTTCATAAGGGAAAAGGACAGGCTTGAGATGGAGCTTGATGGAATTGACTCAAGGATTTCCAAGATGAAGCAGGTGGAGAAGCAGCACAAAGAGGAGATTGAGGAGATTAAGAAGCTAAAGGAAGAATTCAAGAAAGACACAATGGAGCTTGCCGGGCTGCTTAATGAGGATTCTATGATTGCGAACAAGCTGATTAAGCTGAGGAAAAAGCTGGTTGAGCTGAAGGAAAAGGAGGTTAAGCTTAACATAAAGGACAGGGAGCGGGAAGAGATGCTCAGCAGGAATATCGCAATAAAAAAAGTTTTGGAGCTTAAGCAGCAGAAGCCAGGAATTTACGGAACGGTGTCTGAGCTTGGCTCTGCAAGCAAGGAGCACGAGCTTGCGCTAAGCATTGCTGCCGGCTCAAGGATGAACCAAATTGTGGTAGAGAATGATGAGATTGCTGCTGAATGCATCAGGTTTCTTAAGGAAAACAAGCTTGGAACAGCTTCTTTCATTCCGCTTAATAAGATAAAGTTTCACGGAATCAGCCAGCATGCAAAAGAAGCAGTTGCCAAGGTGCATGGGATTGTAGGCCCTGCTATAAACCTAATTAAGTTTGACAGCAGATACAGGAAAGCATTTGAGTATGTGTTCGGCGCAACTTTGGTCATTGATAATATAGACACTGCAAGAAAAATAGGGATTGGCAATGTTCGAATGGTCACACTGGATGGTGATCTTGCTGAGGTTTCCGGAGTTATGTTTGGCGGCCATGTATCAAAGGGGAAGGTTGCTGCAAGATTCAAGGATGAAAATGTAAGAAATGAGCTTAGTGAGCTTATCCAGGAGATTAATGAAACATCCGGCCTGATTAACTCAATGGAGGGCAGGAAAAGCGAGATTGGAGAGAAGATTGACCTGCTTAGGGCCAAGAAAGCCGAGCTTGAAGGAGAGATTATCAAAAGGGAAAAGAGCCTATATCTTCAGGATTCGGACTTAAGTGCCAGTGCTGAGGAAAAAGAGAGAATCGGGAGAGAGGTAAGGAACCTCGATGAGATGATTGCAAACAACCAGGCAGCTATATCAAGCCTGCTTAAAGAGATAACAGACCTTAAGGGCAAAAAGCAGCTTCTTAGGGACAAGCTTTCTGAGATTAGTGACCTTTCAAAGCTTGCTGAGCTAAGGGCTTATGAGGAAAGCAAAAAGGGCATAAATGAAAGAGTTTCCGGCCTGGAAGGAGAGATAAGCAGGATTGATACCAAGCTGGAGGTTCTTCAACATGACAAGGAGTCATCAGAGTCTGTACTAAAAGACCTTGACAAGCAAAAAGGCGAATTTGAGAAAAAGCTTAAGGAAGTGCAATTAAGGGTAAAAGCGCTTAAAGAGGAAATCAGCGAAAAAGAGAATGTTGTAAAGAAATTTTATTCTGAGTTTAAGGAGCTTTTTGAAAAGAGGAATAAGCTTGAAAATGAGATTCAGGATTATGAGAATAAAGCATCACAGCTTGACAATGATGCCAGGGAAATTGAGAGGGCAATAAGCAACATTAGGTATAAGGAAGCCCAGCTTAAGACAGAGATTGATGCTCTTGGCGAGGAGATGAAGCAGTTCAAGGAGCTTGAGCCAATTAGCCTGAGTGAGAGGCAGATTAAGGCCAGGCTTGCTGAGCTTGAGCAGATAATCGCTTCAATTGGAGCTGTAAACATGAGGGCTATTGAGGTATTTGAGCAGGCAGAAAAGGAGTTCAATGACTTGGTTGACAGGATTGCAAAGCTAAGCAAGGAAAGAGAAGATGTGCTTGGGCTTATAAGTGAGATTGAGAGCAAGAGGAAGGACAAGTTCATTAAGACTTTTGAGAGCATAAACAATTCTTTTCAGGCTATTTTCCAGAAGCTTGCGCCTAAGGGAGAGGCTTTTCTTGAGATGGAAAACCCTGCAGAGCCTTTCGAGGGCGGGCTAAAAATAAAAGTCAGGCTTAATAAGTCAAGGTTTATTGAGCTTAGAAGCCTATCCGGAGGAGAGAAGACACTTACCTCGCTTTCTTTTATCTTTGCGCTTCAGGATTATGAGCCTTCGACTTTTTACGTGTTTGATGAGGTTGATTCTGCACTTGACAAGGTTAACTCAAAAGAGCTTGCCGGCTGGATTAAGGAATACAGCAAAAAGGCCCAGTACGTCGTAATAAGCCATAACGATGAAGTTCTAAGCGATGCAGACTTCCTATATGGAGTCAGCATGGACAAGGAAGTCAATCTGAGCAAGATTATTTCTCTTAAGGTTGAGGGATAGAAAGCTGCTGCTTAAATAATAAATAAGCTGGCTGCAAAAGACGATGAAGGGTATGCATCAGCTTTTTGGAATGGCCTGAAAAACGTTCTTTATTCCCTCACATGTTTTCTTCCATGAGAAGTTGTCTTCGATGGTTTTCCTTGCCTTTCTTCCTAGCTCTTCTCTGAATACCCTGTCTTTGCTCAGCCTTTCCAGGATTTTTGAGATAGCATAGGAATCCTTGAAATCTACAAGAAAGCCGTTTTTTCCGTTTGCTATAATTTCTGGCGAGATGCCTACTTTTGTGGAGATTACAGGAAGGCCGGATGCCATAGATTCAAGAATCGTAAGACCTGTTGTTTCTGTAAGTGAAGCTGAGCAGAAAACATCCATGGCTGCATAGTATTGCCTAACATCATCTTGCTTTCCGGCAAGAACAACATTCCTTGATTTTGAAAGCCTGTCCTCAAGAAGCTTAATGCCTGAGCCAACTACAAGAAGCCTGGCGTCTTTCTGCTTTACGAGAAACAAGCGAAAAGCCCTTAGAACAGTCATCGGGTCCTTCTCAAGAGCCAGCCTTCCACAAAAGCCAACAACAAAAGAATCTTGAAAGCCAAGGGCCTCTTTTGCTTTGCTCTTATTTTCAGGAGGCCTGAAAAAATCTGTTCTGACTCCAAGCTTAACTATTGTTTTTGGTGAAAGAACCCTGTTTCGTGACATAATTGAAGCAACTTCTTCTGTCGGCACAATTAGCACATCCGAAAGGTTATAAAGAAGCGTTGCTATTGGCTTAGAAACCATATAGACTAGTTTCTTCTTAAGCTTTCCAGCTATGCTTTTTGAGAAAAGCTCCCATTCTATTGAATGTACAAAAGAAACAACGCTCTTTCTGAAGAATTTAGAGAAAATAATTGCCTGAATTCCTAAAGGCCCAAGCGTATTTGTGAAGACTATATCTGCTTTCTTAATTAGCTTTTTTATTTCAAGTGTATTAAGCTTTGCAGGCTTATAATCAGATATTGTTCTTTTTGATAATGAAACCCTTTCTATTCTTATGCGCTCAAGGTAATTATAAGACTTAATTTTTCCAAAGTCCGGCACAAGAAGGGTTATTGAGAAATCTTCCCTCAAGTGTGGCAGAAGCTCGTAGAGGAACCTTGAAACACCATCCCATCTTGGTAGGAAAGAATCGCTTACAATAAGTAGTTTGGGCTTCATTTTCTTGTTTTACCCTTATCTAAAAAGCCTTATAAAAGACCTCGGCGTACCTTGAGTGGCTTTTCAGGCCGTTAACAAAATCCCTTAGGAATGTTGGAAAAATAAGGATTAGAAAGCTCATCTTCTGGCTTTTAAACATCTTAAGTGCTTCTACTTTTTTGTGAAAGAACTGGGATGTGTCTATATACATCTTGGGAAGATTTGATTTCTTCAGGTTAAATAAAGTCCATACATCAAAGCAGAATATTTCTCCTTTAAAATTGTGCTTCTCAGCCGCTGACAGCACACAATTATAGACTACCCTGTGGTCTAAATGGGGGTCATCCGGGCTGTGTGTCAGTATTCTGTCTGGCCTGAATTTCCTTATAAGCCTCAAAAGCCTTTCTTCAGTGTTTTTCTCGGGAATTTCTTTTTGAAACTGGCCATCTTTCAAGCCCAAAAAAATTAAGTCTTTTCCTTTCAGCATAACGTTGACTTCCTGTGCTTCCTTTACCCGTGCCTTTGCTGTTACTCTTCTTTTAAAGAGAGGATGGCTTTTTTCCCCGAATGAGAATATAACTGTATAAATCTCTGCCCCCTCTAAGCTGTACCTGAACAAAGTTCCACCAGGACCGAAAATCTGGTCATCTGAATGTGCACAAACAACTAAGATTCTTTTCATTTTTCATCCGATTTTATCCAAAAAATCATGGGCCCTCAAAATGCTTTCGACTGTTTCCAGCTGCTTGTCATTAACAGCCCTTTTTAAATATGTCGAAAGGAAATGCTTGTCCTGGTTTTTAACTCTTGCGTTCCTGTCTGCAACAATGAGAGGGTAAGGATAGCCAAGAAAAGCTGAATGCTTAGAAAGCGGCAGGAGTGCAGTAAGGGAACCTGCAGATTCAGAAAAAGTGTCTATGCGAAAGCAAAGCCCAGAGCTTTTGTTAAGCCTAGCAAAAAATACATCAATACAGGGGGCTGGCTTGCTTTTTGCAATAAGGACAGCCCACTCGCCCTTTGGCGAGTCTGCCATCAGAAGAGAGCCTAAGTGCTTTCCTGACCTTGTGAAGATTGAGCTTGTTTTTGAGATCCCGAAAACTTTTAGTGAATTTGAGACAGATAGGGCATAAAGCTCGTTGATTAAGCCAGCAGATTCTTTCTCGTATAAAGAACCGTCTAAAAGCAGGACTGCATTATTAATCCTGGCTGCCTGCTGTATGCATAAGCTAAGCTCCATACTCCGCCGTATATTATTGACAGACTCCCTTAGCTGAGATGAAACCTGCGAAGTGCCACCCTCAAAGCTAAATTCATAGCATTCTTCTGAGAAACCTGAAAGGCCCGTTGAGTCAAATATAGCTGCTTTGATAATCAGCTCATCTTTTTCCTCTGAAAACCTGTCAAGGTAGGCAAGGATAAAGCCTGAGTAAGTTTCTGCTTTTTTTACTCTTTCTTCTGAAAAAATGCAGTAAGAAACCCTTACAAAATCCAAAGTGAAGGATTCTCCTTCCAGGATTGGGGAATTGCCTCCGTCAACTGCAAGCACGCTTAGGCTGCTTGAACTCCTGTTTTCTTTTAGTGATAAAAAAGATTTCTTTGTAAATGTGACCGGGCTAAACCCCTCGAAAGGAAGCGCTTTTTCCTCATCTGCAATTCTGCTCTTTATTCCTGACCTAGATTCCAGCTCAGCCAAAAGCTCTTTTTGGAACATCATTGCAAAGAAAAGAAAGGACTAATTTAAAAAGATTTTTGCGAAAGTATTTATATAAGCATATCAGAAAAGTAAATATGCCTATGCAAACATTCAGGATTAAATTTGACGGCATATTTGACTTTGATGAGCTATACAACGCAATGAACAAGTGGCTTACTGAAAGGGAATATGAGGTAAAGGAAACCAAATACAAAAACAAGCCGCCTGAGCTTGAGATTTCATGGAAGAGCGACAGGAAGATAACCCATTATGTAAAGCAGAATATTGATGTGGATTTCCACCTTTGGAATATAAAAGAAGTAGAGGTAATTAAGGAGAACACTAAGAAGAAAATGATTAAGGCAAGAGTTACAATAGAAGTAAAGCCTGACAAGGAATTTGGATATGAGGATTACCTTAAAAGGGACAGTGACTGGAAATCAACTCCTTTTTCTGTTAAGCTGAAAGAATTCTTAAACAAGTGGGTTCTTAAGAGGGATATCGAAATGGTTTACGAGAGCCAGGTGTATTTTGATGCTGTTCATTTCGTAGATTTTATAAAGCAGAAGCTCAATATGAAGATGGATAAGGGTGCTTTTTGATGGCTGAGAAGAATATTGTTTTTGAGAAAAGCTCAATAAAATACAAGGGCTTTTTTGAGGCAAAGCAGCTTTTTCTAATTATTGACGGGTGGCTTAAGGACAACAATTATGTAAAGGCAGAGAAAACTTCTATTCAAAAAAACAATGACAGCATTATGTATGCCCAACACAAGCTTGAGCCTTTCAAAAAGGTAAGCGACTATGCTAGATTTATAATAAAGATTGATATAACGCTCTCAGATGTAGAGAGTGTGCTGATTGAAAAAGAAGGGCAGAAGATTCCTGTTGAGAAGGGAGAAGTGGCATGCGATTTTACTGGCTTGCTTGAAACAGATTACCAGAATAAATGGGACACCAAGCCTATTTACTTTTTTATGAAGACTGTGTTTGACAAGTTTATTTTCAGGAGTGAAAGGTCTAACATTGATTCTGAGCTGAAGGGAGAAATAAATGACCTTATGAATGAGGTAAAGAGCTTTCTTAATCTCTACAGGTTCTGACTGGATTCCAGTTTTTTAATAAAGGCTTTATAGCAAAGGCTTAAATCCCTGACTGAAATGACCTGAGAGCTTAATTTGCCCAGGTTAATGCCTTCAGCGCTAAGGATTCTTCTCTTATTCTCTATGCCTGAAGCAAAACCACCTATGCCTTCTGCTGAAACAACCCTGTGGCATGGAACTACAGGGAAGAACATGTTTTTGTTCATTGCAAAGCCTGCCACTATTGGGAGCGTGCCTGATATCTCTGCAATATCCCTGTAAGTTGAAAGCTTTCCCTTGGGAATGAGCCTTGTTGCAGTGTATATTTTTTCAAAGTCCGTTTCAGGATAAAGCCAAAGCAGCGAAAGCAAAGAAAAAAAATCTTCCTGGGAATACGAGTTTTTATAAGACTGAAGGCTGTTTTTCAGGGTTTTGTTAAACAAAACAAAGCCTCTTTTTTTAAGTATTTGATAAAGAGCTCCTTCAGAAAGGTACTGAAAGAACTGGGTCATGTTCTTTGGCTTTTCAGAATAGCGGCATCTCTCAAAATCAATAAGCACCGGGCCCTTTTTTGAGACTATTATGTGCTTTGGGGGATGGTGCATCTCCTGCTTGCTTAGCTTCAGCTTATCAAGCTGAAAGAGCTGGCTGGCTACATTGTAAACTGCTGAAAGAACCCTTATCCTGCTTTTCTCCTTTGATGCAAACTCTTCAATAAACATTCCCTGAATCTTTTCCATAACTAAGGCATCAAGAGCCTTGTCATATAAAATCGCCTTTGGGCCTATTTTATGCTTATTTAGCAGCTGAAGTGTTGTATATTCCCTGGCTAAGCTCACTTTTCCAGAAGAAAGCTTAATGCAATACTTTATACCCAATGAAAAAACTATGCTTCGCTTTCCTTTTGCAAACTGCTTTAGCTCAGGGTAAGCTTTCTTAAGCTGCTTTTTTCGTTCTTCGATATCGCATTTAGGATGGTTTTTCATGTTGTTAGCTTTGAATTGCCCTATAAACCAGAAGCTTTTCAAAGAAAAAGCTTTGTGTATCAACGATTTCATAGCTTAATCCTATCTCCTGCATCCTGGCTTCAATTTCTTCTGGGCGGGAAAGAGAGCTTGCTATAAACAAGATAAATCCCTGAGAATTAAGATGCGGCTTTGCCTGCTCCAGAAACCTAATAGTAAGCTCATTTCCTATTTTTCCCCCATGAAGCGCTTTATCGGTAAAATCCTTGTCATTGGGCA
>DSBS01000094.1 GCA_011045925.1 Candidatus Woesearchaeota archaeon
CAGCCCTCCTAATTTCATCAAAAAGCATAAAAAGCGTAAACAGGGCGCCTTTTAAAAAATTATTGAAAAAAGCATTAAAAAAGCGGCATTAAAAAATCTTTCCATAAAATATTTAAAACCAGGCTCAATTAACAACCGTTAATTAAAAATGATGATTATTAAAAATGATGATTTCAATTGACATAGAATACTTGTATATTGTTCCGGCTATAAGGAGATTTGTTGCAGAACAGCTCCTCAATAAAGGGCTCAGCCAGAAAGAGATTGCAAAGAAAATGGGGTTTACACCTGCTGCAGTAAACCAATACCTCAAAAAAAAAAGAGCTGCCAAGGTAAAGTTCAGCAAAGATGAGGAGAATATAATAAGAAGCCAGATAAATTCGCTGCTTGAAGAAAGAGCAGGAATGGAAAGCCTTATCCGAAAAGTTGTAAAAGAGTTTGAGTCTAAAGGAATTGTCTGCAGAATACACAAGTCTATAGAAAAAGTTGATTGCAAGTGCAAGGATGGGATGTCAAATGAAGATATCTGTGGTTGATCTTGATGAATATGAAAAAAGCGTATTAGAAAGGGAATTTTCCCAAAAAGGCTTAAAAGATGTTAAATTTTTTGTTGGAAAGGGAATTTCTGAAGTGCCTGAAAGCCTTAGCCAAACCGAAGTGCTTGCCTGCTTTGTGCACTCTTCTGTAACCCCTGAAATCCTTGAGAAAATGCCAAAGCTAAAAATGATTGCGGCGATGTCTACAGGATATGACCATATCGACTCAAAAGCTTGTAAAGATAAAGGAATAATTGTGAGCAATGTGCCGAGTTACGGAAATAAGACTGTTGCCGAGTATACCTTTGCATTAATCCTTGCAGCAGCAAGGAAAATAAATTCAGCAAGAGACCGGGTTGTAAGGGGGGATTTCAACTACAACGGGCTTATGGGAAGCGAGCTTAACGGAAAGACCATCGGGATAATAGGCACAGGAAGGATTGGGTACCAGGTTGCAAAGATCGCTGCAGGGTTCGACATGAACATAATTGCATATGATTCTTTTAAAAACGAAGAGATTGTAAAGCTTGGAGGCAGATATGCCGGCCTGGAAGAGCTTCTCTCCTTAAGCGACATTATTACAATACACCTGCCCCTAAACGAAAACACAAAGCACCTTATCAATGAAAAAAATATTGAAAAAATAAAAAAAGGAGCAATCCTGATTAATACAGCAAGGGGAGGCATTGTGCAGACTCGTGCCTTAATAAAAGGCCTGGAAAAAGGCATAATTTCAAGCGCAGGCCTGGATGTGCTGGAGATGGAGAAAGAATCGCTTGAAAACAATGAGGCAATGATTAGCAGGAATTCCTGCGAAGAGCTTAAAATAATTAGCCTAAACAATCTCTTAATCAGGCACCCAAAGGTATTCTTTACCCCTCATGTTGCCTTTTACACCAAGGAAGCGGTTCAGAGAATAATTGAGCAGACTGCTGCCAACATTGCTTCATTCATTGAGGGAAATCCAGAAAACCGGGTTATCTGAAAAACCTGCTCTTTATCATGTTTTAGCGAAAACTTTTTAAAGAAAAGCCCTGCTAAGCCAAGCCCTGATAAAAATGGCAAAGTATAAGATAATCTTTCATGAAGAAAAGTGCATTGGGTGTGGCGCATGCTCCTCAGTCTGCCCAGGCAACTGGGAGCTCAGTGGCGAAAAGGTAAAGCCGTTAAATACTGATCTCGACGAGCTTAAGTGCAACAGCGAAGCAAAGGAAATCTGCCCAGTTGGAGCCATTGAAATTACAGAGCAGGCTTAATCTTGTCTTCCTATAAGCAAAAAGCATTAAGAATGCTTCTTAGGTGCTCTTTTTAATTTTCTTTGAATAATGAAAAATATTTAAAAATAAAGGGCAAGTGACAATAACAAAATCATGAAAGCTGAAAGAATAACGGTTTTTGCTGTTTCTGCCCTTGTTTTTATTTTAATAGGCTTAAGCCAGGCTTTTTCTTTGCAGATTAATGATGAAAGCAGTATTTTTGATGATACAATAAACCTGCTGATAAAAACAGATTCCAGGGCAGAATGCAGAATTGTTGCTGACCTTGATACCGGAAGGCAGATTATCCCTTTTGAAACCGAAGACAGCCTAACCCACCGGAAAAGCCTTATGCTGGCAGAATTCGCAAGAACAAACAAGCTGTCTATCGTCTGCCTGAACAAGGAAAATTATGAAGACTCGGGTAGGCTTGAGCTAAGGCTTCCAAAAGCAAGCGAAGATTCCCCTATTTTAGGAGGGACTCAACAACAAGAAGCCCAGGGCAAGGAGCTGCAGGCAATAAGCATGGGGCTTTTGATTCTTATATTTGTGCTTGCTTTGGTTGGGGCGGTAATTGTTGTTTTTGCAATAATCCTTATTCGCCAAAAAAAGGCAAAGATAAAAAGTGCTGAGCTTAACAGAAGCAGGAACCCAGGGCAATACGATCGCTCTATTCAGCCCGGGCAGAAACAGGCTGCTTCTGAAAACAAAGCCCTGGAAGATGAGGGCAAAGAAAGAAAAAAAAATAAATTGCAGCAAGAAACAGAAAATGGAAAAAAAACAGAGACCGGGCTTGACTTCAGCATATTCAATAAATTTGATGAAAAAAAAGAGATTGTCATTGAAGACCAAAAAACAGAAAGAAAAGCGCAGGATGAAGAAAGCTGGGTAGACCTGTCTGAGCTGAGAAGCCAAAAAGGGCAGGCTGTTATTCAAAACTTAAAAGACTCTTTTTGGGTAAGTGATGAAGAGCATGATAAAAACATAAAAGAACTGGCAAAAGAGATTTACAGGCTGATGGAGTATGGATACATCAAGCAGGCGAAAAGAGTCATGAAAGAGGTTATTGACCTGAAACTTGGAGATGAGCTGATTAAGGCCGTATCAAAGGTAAAAGACCACAAGGTTAAAAAAAGGTTTATTGCCCTTATTTTCAGCCTCCACTCAAAAAAGATTTTAGACTCAAAAGAAACTGCTGCCTGGGTAGAGCAGCTGGTTTAGAATAAGTCAGAAAGCAGGATTAGCCATAAAAAGGCCAACAACTTACTTAAACAGCTTAATACCGGCTAAGCCTGAAATATCATTCTGTTTCAAAAAGGGAAAGGCAGGCTGAGGCTTCTTTTTTTGATAAGCCAAGAAAATACAAAAAAGATGCATAATCCTGCTCTGAACGCATTTGCAGGGGGTGCTCCCAGAGGTCTATAAGCGCAAAGGGAACCTGAAGCTTCCTGCAAAGAAAAAGGTTCTGCCTTACGCGCTTAAAAACCAAATCAACAAAAGTGCTTTCATTAAAAAAAAGGCTCATATTAATCCCGTATATTTTTCCTGTCCTTTTCATGTCCTTTGCAACAGCCAGGTTCATTCCGGAAAAAGTATGCTTAAGCGGGTCTGATGCAGAAGCAGTTTCCATATTTACCATAATAAAAGGCTTTCTTGCTTTTGCCCTGGCTTCGGTGTTTGCTGAGCTGTCAACAATCAGAAAATCAAAATCAGGCGCCTCTTTGGCATAATCTTCAGCAAGAAGAGCAGAGGGATGCCTGAGTCCTTTAGCCTTCTGATAATATTCTTGCGGGCTTGTGTAGACAAAACAAAGAGAACAGCCAAGAACCTTGGCCTGCCTTAAAAAGCCGGCATCTCTCTTTCCTGCCAGTACAAATTCCATCATTTTGCATAGTCTCTATTTCTGCTTGCTCTTTTTTTCAAGCTTGTTTAAGGATTCTTTCAGGGAATTTACATCCATATAAAACCTCTTCTTATTCTTTGAATTCATTCTTGCATAAACCTGAAGAAGCACAGCATACAAAGAATCAGCAAGCTCTTTCTTTAATGCAATTATAGAGTTTTCATAGTATTCCTTCAGCTCCAAAAATATATTTACTAGCCTGCGCTCATAAGAAGCCCTTCCGGCGAGCTCAAAAGCAACAACCAAGACAATTACTGAAAAAAGCACAGCAACCAGAAGGTTGCCCAATGTAAAAAAAGAGCTGAAAGAATCTATAAGCAGCTGCTCTTCTTCAATCTCCCTTGGATAATCTATGTAAACCTCATCATCCAGAACCTGGCTGCAGTCAGCCATCTCCAGGGGCTTGGAGCCAGGACACGAGTCGCAGGAGCAGATACAGCTCCTGAACTGAAGGTTGGAATCCTCACACAAGCTCCTGTCCCACGAAGAGCAGCTGTAATAACAGAAAGATTCTTCCTCTTCATAAGCATCCTCTTCAGTTGTCTCATTAAGAATTATGCCCGGCGGTGCGCCAGCCCCGCCTCCCGGAGCGCCTGGGTCCCCGGGGGAAGGCTTTTCATATGAGATGTTCCCTGCTCCAAGAACCCTTACAAAGTAATCCTGCCCTGAAGGAAGAATAATCTGGTAATCCACAGTAGTGTTTTCAAAGCTGAGCGAGCTTTCTTCCTCAAAGGAAATAAACACAGGGCTTCCCTGGTACTCGGCAAGCATCAGGTAAAAGAAAGGCCCTGAGCCAAACGAGTTTGTCATTAGGTACCTTAAGGGTATTTCTGTTGAATTCAGGGTAAAGCTTGCCTGGTCTGAAAATGAAGATGAAAGGCTCTGGAGCACCGGAAGGCTGAATAAGTGCTCAAAATCCTCAGGATTTGCAAAACCAAGCTGGTCAAAGGAAAAGCCAAGCAGAGAACCAAGCCCGGCAACCACAACTCTTTTTGAGTCGGGTGAAAAAGCATAAAGGGAAGGCAGGCCAGCATAGTTTACAGGGTCTTCCCCAAGCTCAAGCAGGACTTCGCTGCCTGAGCCTTCAATAGATCCAAGCACAGCTGACCACGAAGCTGAAGGCATCTCAACATTCAGCTCTGCCTTGCTGACAAAGCCGCCTAAAGCAGATATCTGGTGCCCGGTAATTGTGGCGATTTTTTGAAGCACATCAAGGTTTCTGAAAACAAAAAAAGAGGAAGTAACAAGAATAAGCGCAGCTATAGCCAAAACCAGAAGCAACCTCCCTGTGCTTGCCCTTTCCACAGAAACCATTATTATAAAAACTTTTATAAACCAGATATATAAGCTTTTCCAGTTATGAAAACCTCCGCTGCCCAATTAGTGCTGATTCTGCTTTCAGCCGGGCTTTTTCTTATCACAACTTCCTCAGGAGCTGGTGCGCTTGACTATACCAGCGTTTCTAATGCGGACATAATCCTGATAAACACAAGAGACTGGCAGGCTTCTTTTAGTGCAATGCAGCTTGCAAGCATTCTCTCTAAGCCAACAAAAATAATCTTTAGTGATGAGCAGATGATTAGGTACATTAATACAGTAAGGCTCAGGAGCGTACTGGTGATTCAGGAAGGAAGAAAATCATCCCAAAGGATAGAAACCCTGCTAAGAGGAAAAGGAACCTATTACACTGTTGCAGGCAAATCTGACCTTGAAGGGCTTTTTCAGGATATGTACGAAACCGGCGAGATAAAAGGCTTTTATGTCGTTCCGGGCAATGATGCGAGCTTTTCCCTGGTGTCTCTTGCCTCTGCCCTCAGAGAAGAAAAAGTGCACCTTTTTGCAGAAAGCCAGAATATAAATGATATTATTGATTCTGTTTCCGGAAAAGAGTGCAGGGTTGTTGCGCTTTCAGGCACAGACTGGATTGAGCAGGTGCCCTGTGGTGAAAGGACAATAAAAGACACCAAGTATGACCTAAGCATTTTTTTCTCAGAAAAAATCCTGTCTGAAACAGAAACAAGGCAGATTATCATAACAGATGGCAGGTTTATTGAGCAGGGCTTTTTCCAGAAAAGCTCACCGGTTGTGCTTATTGGAAAAAGCTTCATACCGGAAAGCATTGAAAAGCACATTGCAGAAGAGGAGCAGATTGAATTTATTGTGCTTGTGGGAAACGAGATTATTCCGTTGGTTTCTGCATTAAAAACAAGAATTGAGAACACATACAAAAGAAGCATAAGCTTCATAGTCCGGTTTGGCAAGACCTCTGCTGAAGATGACCAGATTAGCGCACTAGACATCATTTTTACAAACCTGCCAGAGCCGCAGCTGGCTCTCGTCAGGGCAATTTACAACACAGTAAGCGAGGAGCTTATATTGAGCTTAAGAGAAGAAGGAAATGTAAAAACCTTTGCAGTAGGAAGTGTTGATGCTGAGGATTCCGGCCAGGAGCAGGTGCAGGCTTCTGATGAGAATCCTTTCGAAATAATGCCTGGCGAAACAATCACAAGGGCTTATGCTTTGGGTCTTGAAGACATAGCAGAGGCGATAGTATCTTTCTTGTATGGCGAGACGCCGCAGGATTTTGACAAGAAGCTTGAATTCAGCCACAACCAGATTCAGCAGATAGAGATTGAGGACTTTTCTGAGATTGGGATAGAAAAGGCGATCTACATCAGGGAGATTGACGCATTTGTGGTTTACCTTAAGAACAGCGAAGAGTCCAGAACATATGCAAGAGGGAGAATCAGCAGCCTTAACATTAACGGCCAGGATATAACTGTTGCATCAATGCAGGATGCTATAATGGCCCCAGGGGAGAGCGGAAAGCTAATATTCAGGGCAAAAATGGACACCCTAGACTTTGAGGCAAACCCTCAGGTACAGGTAACTGTTTTTTACGGCTCAAGAAGCGACCTCCTTTTCAAGGAAAAAACCAGAATGCTAAACTACAGCATAAAGCTCATAAGACACCAGGAGGCTGTCCTTATTTCGGGATTGCTGGCTGCATTCGCAATAATGCTGATATTTCTCAGGAGAAGAAAAAAGAAAAAGCTCAAAATGCTTGTCTGACCTTATAATCATGAATCTTCTGCTCCACCCTGCTAATCCTCTGCTTAAAGTTAAGCTCCACAGCTAATGAAAAAACAAAAAAGAATGCGCAGATTATAACTAAAAGCATTGCTTTAGCAAAAGAAAGCGAAGCAGATAAAAAAAGAAACAAGCTTACAGCAGCGACGATAATACTAATAAGCTTTAGGAAAATAAGCAGCTCTACAAACCCTGAAAACTTATTGGAAAGCTCATAGTAATAATTTTCCAAATCCACAAAAGACATCGAATCAAGATTTAACATTGCAAGTCAATTCATAAATAAAAGATATAAATCTTTTGTTTTATTGATAAATTATAAAAATAAGGATAAAAACTTAAATGGCGATGGATTGGGGGCTCAGGGGCGGTATTGCCTTTTGTATCTGTATTCTGGCTTTAAGCGTTTTAAGAGCCTCAGCAAGCGAAACAGTTATCCCAGGAGAAAGAATCGCCTTCAGGACTGACAAAACCTTCTATAATGCCAGTGAAAACATTCTCATTATGCTTTCTCACAAATCAGGACAAGACCTGATAATCTCCTTAATAGACCCAAATGAGCATGAGCTTTTCATAGGGCTGTGCAAAGAGAAATGCACTTATGAGTATATCCCGGTTTTCTATTCAGAAGGCGGATACAAAATCAGGCTTGCGAATGATACAGGGGTTATTGAAGATGTTACTTTTGTTTATGGAGAGATCACGAAGGATTCTTACTACCTGTCTGGGCCGCAGGAGATATCAGTTGAAGACCTGCTGTCAGTGTTTGAGATGGAAAAGCAGGAGCTAAGGTTTTCCAGGACTACGGCAGGAATGCAGGCTCAGCTCGACATTCCTTACCTTGTAACAGCAAAAGTCTTTTTTTTAAACGAAATGGCATACGAGACAGAAATTGTTCCTCTTTACGGCACCTCGCATTCAGGGGGAACAAGCTTTTCTAATGAGATTTACGCTGAGGCATATCCTGGAAGGGATGAAAAAATAGCTGTTTTGCATGATTTTCAGATGCACCTTTTTGATGTTAAAACTGTGCATGCAAAAAGAAACGATGGCGAGATTGCTGAAATCTTTGAAAAAAATGTAAGGGAGCAGCAAATGCCTGTAAGAGGCAGGGTTTTCTTTGAAGGGAAAAGGATTGTCCTTGGTGAAAAAGGAAAGGTCCAGGCATTTGACATTTCTGAATTCAAAGAGTCTGGAAAAGGGTTTTTTGAGGCTCTTTTTGATGCCGGCAATGTTTTGCTTGGAGCAAGGCAGGCCAAGGCCTATGATAAAGACAGCAGGGAAGTCAAGGAGATTAAAGCCGAGCTGGTAAATAACGAGGTTTATGTTGATGCAACAAACGCCCCGCCCGGCATTTACAGGCTTGTTGTAAGCGGTGCAGGCCTGCTAAACAATCTTGAAACAGCTTTCGCAAATTCATTAGTTGCTATTAATACTGACAGGGATATTTACAGGACCGGGGAAACCGGGAGGCTTTTCATAGTGCTGCTCAATGAAACAGGGAATATTGTTACAGATGCACAAATAGCACTTAATATTTCCTGCCCTAATCAGAAACTCAGCACAGAAAGCAGCGGGCACAGCACAAAAAAGATTTTCCTCGAAGATAAGACTTACGTTGCTGAGTTTTATGCCGGCGATGCCTGTGTCTCAGCCATAACCGGAAGTGCTGAGTACCAGGGAATAAAGATAGAGTTTGAGGCATCATTTGAAGCAAAGGCTAAGCCAGGCATACGGCTGGTGAGAGAAGCACAAACTGCGCTCAACCCGGCTGAAGAAAGGCTTGAAAGCACGCTTTGGATTGAGAATGGTGCTGCGGGCATTAGCTATACATTAATAGATTTGGTACCGGCCAGCCTGGATGTTGAATGCACCTGCACAATCATAGAAAAGAACGGAAAGAAGTACCTTGTATGGGAGGATGTAACTGAAGGGCAGAGGGTTGAGTACAATGCAAAACTGCCTGAAAGCATGCCTGGGCTGTACAAGCTTGGCCCGGCAGCAATATTCATTCAGGATTCTTTTGTTCAGCAATCAAGGGAATGGCTTGTTGCAGCAGATTCTGCTGCTCCTGCAAGAGAGCTTCCGGAGCCGGAAGTAAAAGAGGTTTTTACATTCGAAGACAACATAAGGATAAGGTTTAACGGCAGGGAGATAGTCCGGGAATCAGCAGTAACAGCAGAAGTGCCAGTAGATAAGCTTGCCCAGGTGGAAAGGCTGCTTGCTGATGTCCAGGAAACAAGAGATGAGATTCAGAAGAGCCTGCTTAACAGGGCACTGTACAGGGAGCTGTCAGATAAGAGAAAAAACCTCAGGATAAAAAGCCCGACTGAAAACATAATTGAGATCTCATTCAACGACTTAATTATGAAGGACAATGAGATTGAACTGGGTATTGAGGAAATTGAGCTCCCTGAGAAGAATGCTGTCAGGGCTTACGCAGTAGACCCGACAAGGCTCGACTTTACTAACGGCACACTTAAGTCTGTTGCTGTCGGGGACGCACTTTACAAGTGTAAGGACTGGTTATTTGAAGAAAGAGCCTGCGAAGGAGAATGGGTACTTGTGATGAGCCTTACCCCTGGGCAGGAATATGAGGTTTACATTGCCCCTTATGACCCTGCTTTCTATGAGGTGGTGAGCTCATGCGCAGCACAGTCGTACTCCACAGCAAGGTACACCTTCGGAGACTCATGCGACGGCACAGACGGAAGCTACCTTGAGCACGAAGATTCCTTTGTTGAAACACACAGCTTTGGAAAAGCAGGAGGAGGGGGTGCAAACCGCTGGGGCGGAGTGCAAATCCAGTCAGTTAATTCCTCTGTCAGGAACTGCAGAAACATAACTGACGTTTCCATCTGCTACAAGTGGTGGAGGCAAAGCTCAAGGGCGGCTGATGTTTGCTACATCTCAGTAAGCAGTGACGGCGGCAGCAGCCTTGTAGATGTTGTAACCGCCTGCCCCGGGACTTCTGAGCCTTCAGGATATACGTGCCTGGACGTAACTAATGACAGGACCTGGTCATGCGAAAACTTCTTTGGACTGACAGGGACAAGGGCAGTTGCTATTTCCCAGATGTCTACAGGAGGAGCAGGAGGAGCAGTCACAACAAATGCATACTGGGATGTTTTTTACTTTAATGTAACTTACACTGTAACGCAGAAAACCTTCCCCAGCGTTACAATACACCATCCGGTCAGCAAGACATACACCAATGCAACAATACTTATCAATATCTCAGCAACAGACACCGCAGGAATAGACTCAGTATGGTATAACTGGAACGGGACTGACTATCCTTATGATACGCCGGTAAATGTGGATTTTGAAGAGGGAACCATCACCTTAACTGCATATGCAAACAACACTGACGGAAACACAAACTCTACAAACGTAACCTTTCAGGTTAACACAGGAGTGCCTGACTTAGATATAATCTCGCCGGAATCAAAATATTACAATCATTCAACAATCCTACTTAACATTTCCGCAAGCGATGAAGGCAACGGCCTGGACAGGGTCTGGTACAACTGGAACGGAACCAATATTACTTACACAAATACAACATACATTGCCTTCAATGAGGGAAGCAACACTGTTAATGCATGGGCAAACAATTCTCTTGGCAATACAAACCACAGAGGTGTAACATTTACAGTTGACACGGTTCCTCCACAGTTGAGCATTGCCTCTCCTTTCAATCTTACATATTTTACAAGAAAGGTTCGTCTAGAAATCTCCTACTCTGATGACAACATAGAAACTGTATGGTATCATTGGAAAGGAGCCAACTACACATACTCCGGGCCTGTTAACCTGATAGCCGCCCAGGGAAGCAATTATGTGCAGGCCTGGGCAAGAGACCTTGCAGGCCATATTGTTACAAGAAATATAAGCTTTACATCAGTTTACGGTATTCAGAACCTTGTGACAGACTGTGCGGCTCAGACTTACGCAGAGGTGCAGGGCGCTTTTGCACATGCTTGTGATGACCCCACGGGAGAATACCTGAGGTATGATGATGCGTTGCACGAAACCCACAACTTTGGAAAGGGCGGCGGTGAAAGCCCAAGGTACGGGGGAGTTCAGGTTCGCTCAGTAAACTCATCTGTGGACGACTGCGACTCAATTGACAAGCTGGAGCTTTGCTACAAGTGGTGGAGAAGCGCCTCAAATGCCGCAGACAACTGCAGAATCAGAATCAGCAACAACACCGGCTCATCGTTTTCAACAGTAACCTCAACCTGCCCGGGAACCTCAGAACCGCCAACATACACCTGTGTTGACATCACATCAACACTGGGATGGACATGCAACCATTTCTTTAATACTTCAGCAACAAGGGCAGTCGCAAACACAGAAATCTGGACTGGCGGAGAAGGAGGAAGCGTTACAGCCACAGGAAACTGGGATGTCTTTTACTTCAATATCTCATATAACAGGAAGGATGTTCCCCGGCCTGTTGCTATAAATGAGTTTAACATCTCCACCTTAAATAAAACTGTTAATGACAATGTCCGGTTTAATGTAAATGTCAATTACAGCATGAATGTTGTGGCTGCAAAGATAAACATCACTAAGCCTGACAGTAGCAAAATCTCTGGAAACCTTGTTTTCAATTCAACGCCAGGAGCTGAGTGGCATTATTATTACATTCTTGATTCAAGCCAGAGCGAGCTTCCTGGAAAATACTCTGCAACAGTATACTTTAAAGACATATACAACCTAACTGTCTCCGAGTCAGGGAATTTTTCAACAAAAAAGCCTGTTCTTCAGCCAGTATTGGATTATGCAATTGTTTATGAAGAACTAAACATCACAGGCGATCTCTGGAAGGCAGATTCTGAAATAAATATATCAATCTTGAAAAACAGCCAGGAAACAGCCAATTTGACAAGAAATGCTGACTCTGAAGGAAGCTTTAGTTTCATAATTGAATTCAACGAATCAAGCCTTGCTGGGATTTATGATATAACCGGAGAAGACACTACAAGGCCTTATCTTGAAGCCACAACAAGCCTTAACCTCATCAAAAACTCGCTTTACACCGAGCATGAGCAGTATGCCCGGGAAGACTCTGTTTACATCTCTGGAAAAGGGTTCAAGCCTGGTAAGAATGTAACCCTGAGAATCACAAACGAAACCGGAAGCGAGGTTATTAATACAAACCTTGCTGCAAACTCCACAACAGAAGTAAACTACACCTGGCAGATAAGCGCAGAGCAAGAGCTTGGGTTCTACCTCCTTAACCTGACAGAAGCAGGAGAGCCAAGAAGAAAAGCAAGCAAAACAATCGAGGTTGTCAAGGTTCTTGTGCTGCCCGGCAAGTACCAGTACATTCAGGGAGAAACTGTTGAATTCTTTGGAAGCAAATGGGTTGAAGGCACTACAGTAAATGTAACAATCCTGGACCCAGAGGACACTACAATATTCAGCCAGAACTACCTAGCAAACTCCACTCAGGAATTCAGAGAAAACTTTAGCCTTTCTTATGCAGCAATTCTTGGCGAGTATGAGATTATGGGGCACGACACCTCAGACCCCAGCATAAACAGCTCAAGCTCCTTTAATGTAAATAAAAGAGAAGCAGGCATAACGCTAAGATATAACTGGACAAAGGCCGGAAAGAGCCTAGAGATTAACGGAACAGGCTTCTCCCCAGCATCAGTAATACTTTTCGAGGTTTACAGGCAGGGCTCGCTTGAAAGCGAGTTTAACTTCACTTCTGACACCAATGGATCTTTCAATGAAGAGTGGATTACGCCATCAGGTTACCCTGTGGACACATACATGATGCTTGCTATTGACTCAGCTTATGCAAACCTAAATGACTCAGAAGGCTTCCAGATAAAAGAGATAAGTTTCCAGACTGACAAGAATACTTATGAAGCCGGCGATAATGTAATAAAAGAAGGGTTCTGGTGGAACCCTGAAGATTTCGTAGAGCTCAATGTAACCAATTCAACTAGCCTGATTATAAGCGAACAGGTTTACGCAGATGACAAAGGATATTTCTTATACCTCTGGACAGCATTAGGTGGGGCTGAAACAAAAAAGTACAATATAACTGTAACCCAGCCCGGAGAGCCAGAGTACAATGCAAGAAAAGAAATCACTGTGCTTAGGGGAATTACAATAAGAACAGACAAGCTAAAATACCTTGCAAACGATACAATCTACATTTACGGTGAGTATTATACGCCAAACAACAATGCTACCCTTTGGCTCAAAGACTCAGACGGCTACAATGTTGAGTTTTTCCCAAAAACCCTGCTGTCAAACTCTACTGGAGACATCTTTTACTCAATAAACGGCTCGGTTCTCTGCAGAGGCAATTACACTCTACAGTCCAGGGATGAAGAGACTCAGATGACAAGGCAAAATGTTTTCGAGCATCTTTATTTCAATTATTCAGATAAGACTTGCTTTGATGAGTGGGGCTTTGACTGCAGCACCGGCCCGCCCGAAACAGGCGGAAGCAACACATTTGACGACTGCAGCTCAGGCGCAGGGGGAGAAGAAAGCATTGACAATATTGTTCTCAACGCAAGTGTGGTTGGACCTGGCACTTCAATGAAGGTCACATGCACCATCAGCCCATACCTGTCGGATGATTACTTTTACATTTGGTATTATAACTCAACAGGCTGGAAGCAGCTTTATTCTGAAGGCCCTTTTGGGTCTTCAAGCATCATTACAAGAAGCGTTACATTCACAGCAGACAACATAAGCGGAACGCATTGGGTTAGGTGCGGCATTGTATACAACTGCGAAAGCACCGGGCCTTGCGCTGACTGCAATGAGAATTACCATGACAACGACGATGTAAGCTTTGATGTAATAATCACTGATTCAGAATGTGTAGAAACAGACAAAATAAATCCATCTGTATCTGATATTTATGCTACCGGAACGCTGTTTGTAAACCAAACTATTCAGATACATGCAAATGTTAGCGACAACAGGGCCGTAAGCGTTGTTTACGCCAACATCATGCTGCCAAGAAGCAAAGAACAGGTAGATGTTGAAATGACAGACAACAACCTTGATGGGGTTTACAATGCTTCATTTCTGGTTCCTGCAAGCGAATACGGAAGCCTTTCTGTCAGGATCTATGCAAGGGACACAAGCTACAATATCAACAACAGCGAAAGCACAACCCTTGAAATTAAAACCAAGGTTTACGGGAATGAAAGCGATGTTAATTCAAATTTTGACACTTTGCTTAATGTTGACGGAAGCAGGATAAACATTGCAGCAAATTACACAGGCATGCTCAATGTAAGCATTTACAACCTCACTGAGCTTATCGCATACTTTATGCACGACTTCTCTTCTGAGCCAATTAACCTCTCTGCAATCACGATACTAAAGCAGGGAAACGCCATTTCAGCAAGCATGAATGAGACTGAGATAACATTTAACCTGCCTCTTGTCGGGGAAACTTGCAATGTAAAGGTCTGTCCCGGAGTGTTGAGCATGGCGCAGTGCGATGAGAGCCATTATATTTTCAGGGAGCCGGTTTTAGGCTACTGCCCTGTAAAAGTAAATGCAACTTCCGGAGAAGACCAGGAAGAGATTAACGATGCAGCAATATTCGAGCAGGACATTTCGTTCAGCAATGAGAACCCTCTGGAAGGAGAAACCGTTAGGATAAATGTAACCATCCACAATCTCGGAACAACTAAGCTTACTAATGTTCTTGTAAGGGTAATCGAGAAAATTAGCGACGAAGTAATAACAGAAAGCATAATACTTGAAATTATGCCGGAAGAAAACGTAACAATATCAGAAAACCACGAAGCAAAAATAGGGCTCAACCTGATTAATGCGATGGCAGACCCTGAAAATTCAATTGATGACATAAACAGGAGCAACAACAACGCAACCCAGGGATTCCAGGCAGGCATATGGAATGAATTCTTTGGGAATGCATATGCAAACATAATGCTCAGGTCGGCAAGCGAAGACACCGTTGTTGAATGGCCTTCTGCAAGGCTTAATGGAACAGTTCTCTTTGCACCAGGAGGCGCAGACCTAGACTTTGCAGCACTCTTGGCAATTGGAAGGAACACACTGGGAGAGCCATCAACAGGCGACTTTTATGAGCTTGATATGCTCTTAGGCTTTAACGGCACAGAAGACAACATTACTTCAAGATTCGCGGTTGATTCAGACAATCCTAAGAGAACACGAGCATTCAGGCTAGGCACATCAACAATTGAAAATGTCCCCTACACAAACTCAACTGACAATACAAACTTCCTCACAGGAATTGTCTGGGATAAGACAAAGGATACCAACAACGAGTTTGACATTAGCGACATGGAGGATATCGCATTTATTACTGAAGTCAACATAAACGCAACAGGAAAGCACGGTATATACGACTACGAGATTGCTGTCCCTGCGTCCTTAAGGGATTACAATACCCTTGAAAACAGGATAGATGTATATCTTATTCTAAGGTAATCATTCTAAGGCAATAAGCTAAAGGCAAACGTTAAAAGATAACATTATATATTTTTTTATATAACAGAAGCTAGCACTACCCATTATGAAAGGAATAAAATAAAAAACCAAAAAAAAAACATTTTGAGAATTCTTTTCAAAAACAAAAAGATATTTATATAAGAATGTATAAAAAAGTATATAACTGGCTGAAATAGTTTCCCGGGACAGCCTAAACAATTAAGGTGTGAAGCTTTGCTTAATAGCGACATTGCGTTGAAGATAGTGGGTTTGCTGATTGAAAACCCTGCAGAATCCTTCTCGATAAATGAAATTTCGAAGAGGCTGAGCAAAGTTTATGCATATGTGCACAAGCTAGTCCAGCAGCTCAGCGAAGAGGGCGCTGTAAAAATAACCAAGGTCGGAAAATCTTCCATCTGCTCTATTAACCTAAACTCTTTCTGGAGCAATGCGTACATACAAAGCTGGTTTCTTTCAAAGGTCGAAGAGCTGCCGGAATTCAGCAGGCTTTCTCTTATAAAGCCTGAAACCGTTAAAAGATTTTCCCGCAGCGGCTTCCTGGCTTATGACCTGAAAAAGAAAGAGCTGGTGTTTTTTACTGACGATCCAAAAGAAAAGGAAGATAAAAGCATCTCAGAATTTTCTAAGCTGGTGAGTGAAAGAAAAACCTCCCTTTCTTCTCTTTGTATCCTGAATAATACTGAAAATTTTGTTTCCGCACTTAAAAAATCTGTTTTAGAGGAAAGAATAAGGAGAGAGCTGGAATGATAGCCAATAAGCAAAACAAAAAGAGCATTTTTGCTTTTGCAGTGCTAGCTCTGCTAACGCTTTCAGTTGCTGCTGAATGGGCTATGCCAGCATACGCGCAGGCTACTGAATCGTTTAGAATAATCCAGCCAAAAAATAACTCTGCGTTTATCTCAGATGTTCTCTTTGTGTCATGGGAAAAGGTTGCAAGCGCATTCAGGCTTAACCTGTCAAAGGAAGGTGCTGCCATAGAAAGCATACTGACAGAAAACGCATTTTATCAGTTTTCAGGCCTGGCTCCGGGAAACTATACAATACAGGCTGCCGCAATAAGCGGGGATAAGGAAACCCAGAAGAGTGAAAAGGTAAATGTATTGCTAAAGTCAGTACCTGAGTTCTCAATAACGATTAACACCTCCGGCTACCAGGAAACCAAAGCTGTAAGATTCCATATTAACGCTCCAACTGGCTGTGAGCTAAGCATGAATGTATCCTCTGCTACAGTATTTATTCCGTACGAAACCAAGAATCTTGTTGCAAAAACCATCACAATATACCTTGAGCCTGACTTTTACTGGATGAATGCAGGCATTTTCTGTGATGGCATCAGGCAGACTTTTTATGATACCTTCATTCTGGATGAGCACACAGGAAGCCACAAGGTAAAGCCCATTGAATCTGAAAAAGATCCGGGCAAAGATGAAGAGATTGATGAGGAAAAGGAAGAAGAAACAGAACAGACTGTAAGGCTGAATGTTGCTGTAAAAGACTCAAAAGGAAGAGGAATAAGGGCAGTAATCAGGCTAAAAAGCGACAAAACCACAATAACCAAGGTATCGACAGATGAAGGGGATGCGCTTTTTGTCCTTGCTCCAGGGGTTTATGCGCTTTCAGCAGATGCAAATGGATTCAGGCCTGAATCACAAAACATAACTCTCAGCTCTGATAAGAATATTCTTGTAGAGCTTGAAAAAACGATTGAGCCAGAAGAAGAGGAAATGCCGGAATTAGATGATGAAGAGCAGGTTATTGAAACAGAAGAAGTATCAGTAAAGGCAGGAAGAGAAATAACGCTCATAGAGCCAGCCGGAACCTTTTTTGAGGACCAGGGTGTTCCAATAAGATACCGGACAGACGGGGTTTTTGAAAGCTGCAGGGTTAACCTGATAACAGAAGGGCTTCCAGGATTTAGGACCTTAGTAAACAACCAGAATGTCAGGGGAGAAGTTGCATTTATTGAGGACGGCATTTCAGCAGGACGGTACAGGGCTTATGTAAGGTGCAGCCACCAGGGCAGAACATTTGAGTCAAACTATCTTTCGTTCTCAGTAATCCATGAAATAGAGGAATTGGAGCTTGCAAAGGATATACTTGCAAGGCTTGAAAAAATTCTTTCGCAGGTAAATAAACTTGGAGAGCAGGAGAAAGCCATTTTGTCCAAAGAAGGAATAACAAACATACTCAACCACAGCACAAGCAGGCTAAAAAGCATAACCTCCAGCATTATGGATGAAAAAACATCTCTCACAGAGATAGAGTCTCTTACAAGAGAAATGAAAAGAGAGATTGAAAACGCTGAAACACGCGCACCCATAGAAATAACCTATCAAATGCTGGAAAGCAAAATAATCTCGGCTGGGAGAAGCAGCATCAAAGACAATATCGTTATCTCAGACTTTATTGAAAGCCGGCTGGGAAGCAAAAGCGATGTGGCAATCGATTCTGTAGTCTATGAAACAAATTCACGCCTCATATTAAGGGAAACTTCCAGGCTGGCCGTCAGATACAAAGACTACACCCGGGAGATTTGCATAGAAAGGTTCAGCTCAGATAAAAGCCTGGAAAGAAGCTATGTGCTGATTGAAGGAGATGCTAAAAGCCTTGAGCACAATATAATTAAAGGCATAAATTCCGTTGAAAAAGATGTCTTCACTGCATATGCAGACTGCCAGAGGATTGGTAAAGTCGAGCTTTTCTCAATAGGGGAATTTGAAGAAAGCAGAAACTTTATTACGGCCGCCATAATTGGGCTGGCAAGCCTGGGCACTTCCCTCTGGATTCTTGTTTCACTGATAATTGTTGGTGCGGCCGTGGTTGCAAATTATGCTGTAAGAGTATCAGGAGCTGGAAAGCTAAAGGGCATGACGCTAAAGGGCATGACACCAAAGCCGGCCTTGCATCAAAAAACAGCCAGACAGCAGGCAGCACAACAACCTTTAGCAATAGTTCCGGATTATATGCAGAAGCCAGCAAGAGAAAACCTGGAAGAACAATTGCTTAACGCACTTGAGCAGCTTTACCTTGAGCTTCATTCTGGAGCGGTAAAAACAAAGAGGATTCATTCCTACTTTGAGCTGATTGGTGTAATTCCAAAAGAAATAAAAACAAAATACTCAAGCATAATTGAAAAGATACAGGAAAAGGTGCAGGAAAAAGACTTTGAACACAAATTCAACCAGGTTATGGGCTCAATAAGAACGATAGATTTAAGTAAGCTTGATGAAATAAAAAAGATGGAGCTTGGAAGAATGATATCAGACCTTATCTCAGACTACAGCATTCTGTCCCAGGAAAGCCAGGGAAGCCTCAGCAGCCTTATGCAAAGAATTGACTCTCTCACAAGAATAATAAGATAAAAAAATCAAAAGATGAAAAAACAAAAAAACAAAAAAACCGCGCTTAAAAAAACCAGAATGGCTTTGCTTGTTGTTTGCACGGTTGCGGTTGCGCTCTTTTTGAATTCAGAGCAGGCTTTAGGAGTAGAAGTGCTGGGCACAAGCATAATTGAGCCCGGGCTTCACTTAATAAGGGCAGACAACAAGTACACAATGAAAGACTCGCCTTATCCTGAGTTTATTAACACAGAAGATGTGTATGCAGTTACCTGCATTGAGGAAGACTCAGAAATAAGCCACTCGCTTGTATGCATGGACAACAACAACTTTGAAATGATGGAGTCTTACAGGTGGTCTGACAAGAACTGCTACATAGCTTCCCTGAACCTTGATGTCTTCGAATGTGAAAACGCTCTTGTAATGGCCGAGTACATTGTTGAAGGAGAAGTCATCAGGATAGAAAAAAGGATCCACATTAATGTTGTTTCGAAAATTCTTGACCTTGTGCTAGAAAATCAGTTTGAAGATGGCGGGTGGAAAGATGCTTTTTCCACTGCTGTTTCCATGTGGGGGCTTTCTTCTTTCAAAGAGCTTTTTGAGCAAAGGCTTGAGAAAGCCATGTACTGGCTTAAGGTAAACAGGGATGACTCCCTGAAGTGCTGGCCCATCGGCAACTGCGACACAAGAGCCACATCAAACATTCTGGCACTGCTGACTCTCAGCGACTATGACGACAACCACCGGGTAATACGAGACGGAAACGAGTGGATTCAGGAAATGCAGAACTTCATAAAGGATGATGAATGGACCTTGAAGATTACTCCGGTAATAAACGGCACAACGCTTACTCTTGTTGCGTATGAAGAAAAGGTGCTTGACCGGAACTTTACTGTAAAATTGAATGAGGTTAAGGAATACACCATTGAGCCTGAAGAGGGAAAGCGGATAATTGTGATTTCGGATGCAATTATTTATCTGAATATATCCAACAAGTACGGCCAAAACATATTTTTTTATGCAGGAGACAATATCTCTTATGACATTCAGGGCGCCTGCTGGAGCAGGTTCATAAAGGGAGGCAGATGCGACTACAAAAGCACTGCATACAGCTCAGCCCTGGATATATCCGAAACCCGAAAAGAAGAAACAATTGACTGGATGCTTGATAATGTAAGAAAAGACCTTGCGGTTGGCATGTATTATGGAAACGGGCATATTGATGAAAACGCCTTTTTCCTTTACTCTGTCAGGGACATTATTACCGAAGAAAAGCCAAAAGAGGTGCTAAACTACTTCCTTTACAAGCAGAATAATGATGGATCCTGGGGATCAGGAAACCTTACTGACATGGTCATTGAGACGGCTTATGCAATAATGGCCCTAAAAGAGATTGGATACGATTCAAATTATGAGCCTATCAGGGACGCTACAAAATGGGTTACTCAGGTAGAGCAGAACATTTCCGAAAGCTCATCTCTGGCAATGGGCGCGGCTTTCTCTGTGTTAAAGCCCTTCTCAAAGCCTTTTATTTTGTTCGATCCAAAAATACTTTTAACAGAACAGCCAAGTTCTAGGGTAAGAATGACGAACCCAACCCCTTTTGACCTTATGGATTTAACCTACCAGGCTTCCGATTCAATAAAAAATTATGTGACAATCAGCGAAAGAACCACTTTGCCTTCCTACTCTTACAAGCTGCTGACAATTACAAGAAGTGACCTGCCTGAAAACAAAAATCTCTTTGGAGAAATAAAGATATTCAACCAGGACCAGGAAGTTGGCAGGCTTCCTGTTATTCTGAGCCAGCTGGCTTATATAAACGCAAGCTATCCTGAAAGAACGGTTGTGTATGGAGACAGCAAATCCCTGGCCTTAAGGTTTCAGAAAAGCGCGCACGAGTTCTTCTGCTCGATCTCCTGGGTTCAGAATGATATTGAGGATATCCCTCGGTTCAAGGCAATCGCAAGCACACCCATAACCCTGAAGTTTAAGGATTCTGTAAACAAGCAGGATAATTATGCTGGAACTATTTCATGCGAGCTGAAAGGCAAAAAATATGATCTGCCTATTCAGGTTTATATCAGCAGGTATGTTGCTGTGCCTTTCACGCTTAATACAACAGTAGTAAGAATAACGGATGACAAAATCTTCCCTGCAATCACCGCAACGAACAACCTTAACCTGTATTACCCTTTAAGAATTTCTATTGACCGGCCAGAGTACTTTGACATGCCTGAAGTAATAACTATCTCAGAGAACGAAGAGAAAGAGATAACAATCAGAACCGCATTGTCAAGCTTCCTTGCAAACCAGAGCGAATTCACAGACTCAGCGATTATTACAATAGAAGGCCTTGAATACAAGCAGGAAGTTATAGTGACAATTGATGTTGAAAGCAAGCCCAGCCTTGTGAAAGAGATTGCTAAGGTTGTTGGAATTATTCTTCTGGTTGTAATTATTGCTGGCTCTGTCGCCGCATATTTTTACAGGGAAAAGCTAACCGCCTTCCTGAATAAGCTTTACTTCTTCAGGTCAAGGATTGAGAAAAAGGAAACACAGGAAAAACTGGTGCAGCTAAAAAAAGAGGAGATCTCACAATCCATTGAAAATACCTTTAGGCTGCTCAAAATGAGAAAGAGATCTGAGCTTGAAATATACCAGGAGCTTAGAAAAAACTTTTCAAAAGAGGAGATTGCAGTAGCTGCACAGGAGCGTGGCCTGCTGGGAAGCCTCGAGATTGGGAAGCTAAAATAGAAAGATTTATATAATAAACACACGTTAAAGACAAAATAGTATATTGTTTGGTATATTGATAACACCTGAAGAACCACTTCAGAATTAAAAGCAGAGTTTATAAAAAAAGAAGTAAAAGGTTTTAGAATGCCTCAACTTAAAAAGAAAGCATTAATGGGGATTGGCACCCTGATTATATTTATCGCAATAATTTTAGTGGCAGCTGTTGCTGCTGCTGTTCTTATCTCTACATCGAATGTGCTTCAGCAAAGGGCGCTACTTACTGGAAGAGAAGTCAGGGAAAGCATTACAAATGCAGCGAATGTTCTGTCAATAATGGCGGCTTCGAATTCTACTACTGAAACTTTTAATAATTTTGAGATTTTAATTCAGCTCCAGGCGGGCTCTGACCCAATTGCATTAAAAAGGATGTTTGTGCAGATGATTACACCAAGAGACGAGTTTGCAGCAACTTTTATCGACAGGGATGAGATTGTTGTTGAAGAGCTTGGAGCGCTGGCAGTTGGTGCAGGGAGCTCTATAATGGACCTGGACGAAGACGGAATCTCAGAGACAATCCTCCTGCTCACAAATGCTACAACTGGAAACGAATACTTGATTGTTAATTTTTCAACAGGGTTCCAGAGCGAGCCAATAATCCTGCCAAACCTGTCTGATGCAGGAACTGTTCCTGTTAATATTATAATTGCTGAAACAGCAATAAGATATGGGGAAGATGTATATGGCGTTGTTGAGCTCAGGGGGCAAACCAACACAGACGACCAGATTGACGAGTCTGTAACCTTTAAGGTCAAGAATTATCCGGAAGCATGCAGTTTTGAACTGCTTCAGCCCGAGGAAAAATTCTGTGTTGTCAAAATAATTGACATAAATAACGATTACACCTTAAACAGCGGAGAAAGGTTCAGGATTCTGATAAAGACAAGGGAAGAAAATGTTCTTAGGACAACAGAGCACCTCCAGCTGATTTTATCCACTGAAAGAGGTCTTGTCTTCCAGCATGCGCTAAGAACCCCTGATGTTATTGACAAGGTTAAGACTGCACTTTGGCCGATTGGCTGAGCCTGTAAGCGCATTTGTCCCTTCTTTATTTTGTAGTTACAATTAAACTTTAAAAACAAAGCCCTTTTATTGCTGATTGAGAGGGAAGTATGGCTTTATTCAAAAAAAAGAAAGACGACCTGGATGTTCTTAAAGATAAATTTCAGAAGATGGTTCAGCAGAACCAGGGCCCTCAGCAGGCGAGCCAGCAAAACCCGCAGCAACAAAGCTGGCAAAATCAGCAGGCAGAACAACAAAATTTTCAACAAAGCCCGCAATCTCCTCCGCAGCCCCCCCAGCCTCAAAACCAGCAAAACTGGCAACAACAGCAAAACCCACAGCAACAAAGCTGGCAAAACCAGCAGGCAGGGCAGGGAAGCATGCAACAGGATCAACAGCCATGGCAGCAACAACAACAGCAAAACCCGCAGCAACAAAGCTGGCAAAACCAGCAGGCAGGGCAGGGAAGCATGCAACAGGACCAACAGCCATGGCAGCAACAACAA
>DSBS01000040.1 GCA_011045925.1 Candidatus Woesearchaeota archaeon
AATTTAAGCAATAAAGAAATAAGATAAAAGCCTAGCCTAAAGCCCGGTTTCTCTTAATCTTTCCTCAAAAGGAGCCAGGGGCTTCAAATAAGGGGGTTTCTTTCCTAGAGGCGGAGAGTTCGACAAAATAAAGGTTAGCCTTTCATTTAATGTTGACTCATCAAGTTGAGCGGAAGCATCTTCAATTGACAACCTTGCATCCGCCGGAATCTTTTCATGATAAAGCTTTTTCATCTTATCCGGGAAAGCCTGAATGATTTGCCTGTAAAGGCTGGAACAGTTATGAATTCCCTCAAGGCAGAACATAGCCAGCCTGGAATTATCCTTTTTTCCACCTATAAGAACTACTGAATTGCCGAATATGTCCTTCCATTCTGAATTTTTTAGCTTGCTGCCTATGCTATCAAAATTTACCCTTGACTGGTCAATATACCCAATAATCTCTTCAGCAGCATTGGGTTTTTTTCTCTTACTAACGCCATAATCTACGCTTATCCCATTAAGAGTGAGGTAATGAGCAGCTATAAACCTGTCAATATTAAGCCTGGAAGGGCAATTTCCGGAAAAGCGAACCTGGTCAAAAGAATTGCCAAAAAAAGAATCAGGGGAGAAGCCAAAAGCCTCTGAATTGTGAAGAAAAAGCTCAACAACAGCATCCAAAAAAGAAGTATGAAGGCTCGGGTCTGATTTTAAAGGGCTGCTTCTTAACTTCTGAAATACTGTTGAAGACAAGAAATACAGATCGTCCTGGGTTTTTGAGAATGCCTGCAGAAAGGGCCTGTCAGCTTCAATTGGAAAAGCCCTCTCAAACACAAAAATATTGCTTTTTCCTGCATAGGGTTCATAGTAGCCAAAGCCTAAGGCACTTGAATAAGCCTGAACTGGCAGGTCATCGTAGTTTTTCATGTTTAAAGGAGAGCATCAAATCTTTATAAAGTTACTGAAAAGTAGTCAAATTAAGTGTGGAGAGAAAAGTTTGAAAAGAATTTTTTTTAAAAGCTGTAAGAAATATTGATAAAAACAGAGGTTCAGCCTAATTGCCTGCCTTTCTTGCTATCTCCCTGACTTTCCCTGAGCTCCCTTGCCTGCAGATGAGAATCTTGCCATTCTGCTGTACAACAATCAGGCCCTCTATGTCAACCAGCAACACCTTGTCTTTGGCAATTACAAGATTATTGCTGCTGTTTTCCTGGATTGTGCTTGAGAGAAGTATGCTGCTGTTTTCGTCTTTTTCATATACATCAAAAAGCGAGTCAAAACTGCCTAAGTCGTTCCAGTCTAGCGAAACCGGGACACAGGCAACCTTGCTTGAATTTTCAAGGATTCCGTAGTCTATTGATATTGGCTCAATTATGCTGAATATTTTCTTTATTTCTGAATAATTCTCAAAGGCATTATGAGTTTGCTTCTGGTGAGCTGCTGTTTCTTGCTTCATTACTTTTGAGCTGAAAAGGAATATGCCTGCGTTCCACAAATAGCCTTTCTTAATGTATTCTTTAGCTGTTTCCTTGCCTGGCTTCTCTTTAAACTCATCAACAAGAAACCCGTTTTCAACCTGCCTGCCTAAGCTTATGTAGCCATAGCCTGTATGCGGTTTCTTTGGCTTAATTCCAAAAGTGATTATATGGCTCTCAGCAAGCTTCATGCTTTGGTTGATTGCTTCCAGAAGTATGGCTTCATTTTTAATCAGGTGGTCTGAAGGTAAAACAGCATATGTATCCTCTTTTGCCTGGCTGTATATTCCATAGAGTATTGCCGGCAGTGTGTTCCTCCTGTCCGGCTCAAGCAGAACGTTCTGTTCAAAGGGAGGCTCAATCTCAATAACCTGAGACAGGATTTTTTGTTTTAATGTGCTATTCGTGACAATTATCACGTCCTTTTTGGCTGCAAGCTTTCTTGCACGCTTATAAGCCATCTGGAAAAGAGAGCATTCTTGGCCAGGAAAAACAACAAACTGCTTGGGGTTTTCAGGCGTGCTGAATGGAAAAAGCCTTTCTCCTGCCCCGCCAACAAGAATTATTACTTTCATTATTCTTCAGTTTATCTTTTCTTTTAAATAATTTTTCAATTTTAGTGCGAAACCAAGCGAAAGTGTTAAATATCCGGACTGTTTTAGCTTTGGCATGAAATCCTATCTAATTATGGTCTTAGCAGCAATTGCAATTGTTTTTGTATCGGGGCTTATCGCCGGGCCGCTAATTCCACCAGAGATTTTCTGCACGGAGATGGCTTGCTTTTGCCCGGAAAAGGGAACTGAAGCTCTCGAGTGCAATTCCTGCTATGAGACAAGCACGGTCTTCTCTATCGGGTTTTTCAGGGCATCAAGAGTGTGCCCTGGCAAAGAAATCCTTTTCTGTGATGAAGGTGATATCACAGCAGGAACCATCCAATGGAGCAAGAGCCTTTGCGCAATCAGGCTCTTCTGGTTCTAACCTTCTTAAAACTCTCTTAACAGAGTGTTTATGTATTAAGATTTGTTTGTTTTCAAAAATTATTTTAATAAAAGAAACCTGCCTGCCATAATGAGATATATAAAGATTAAAACAAAAAAAAGGTGCGAGTTAATCGATATTTCAGATGAGGTTGAAGGGATTGCTGAGAATTCTGGTGATAAAAGCAAAGCAATATTGCTTTTTGTCCCTCATACATCTGCAGGGGTTTTCATCAATGAGGGCTATGACACCGATGTTGGTGATGATATTCTAAGAAACCTTAAGAAAATTACAGAAATGGCTGAGTTTGTGCATTCTGAAGGCAACTCAGATGCGCATGTCAAGGCTGCACTTATCAGCAACAGCCTTGTTGTACCTATAAAAGAGAATAAGCTTTGCCTTGGAAGATGGCAAAGGGTTTTTTTTGCTGAATTTGACGGGCCAAGAGAAAGGGAGCTTATAATCCAGCTTCTTGGCTGAGCCAGAATCAGGCAGGTTTTTTAAGCCTTTTATTTTTATTCCTTAGAGCCAGCTTTCTCTTTTTTTTCTTTTTTTCCAGCTTTTTTGTCTTGTCGCAAATCGCCCTCTCATAAATGCAAATAAGCCTTTCAACAACGAAATCAAGGTCGTGCTCTTTTATGCTGGATGGTGCATTTTGTGCCATCTTTTCAAGGAGATCCGGGGATTCTATCAGCCTTATGCACTTTTCAGCAAAATCCCTTGGGTTAAAAGGGCTGGCAAGAAAGCCATTTTGGCCATCTCTTATCAGCTCTGAGAGAGCAAGCGCTTTAACCCCTACAACAGGCAATCCTGAAGCCATTGCTTCTAAAACTACGATTCCCTGGGTTTCAATAGTGCTTGCTGTAACAAAGAAGTCAGCTTTTTGGTACAAAGAAATAAGCTCCTCCCTTGGCAGTGCACCGAAAAACTTTACTTTATCTGAGATTCTCAGCTTCCCGGCAAGCTTTTTAAGCTCTGGCTGGCTCGGCCCGTCCCCGACAATCCAAAGCCTTGCCTGAGGGCATTTATCAGATACAAGCTTAAATGAGTTCAAGAGGACATCAACATTCTTCTCAAAGCTAATCCTTCCGGAATGCAGAAGCATTATTTCATCTCGTTTTGGCTTCGGCATTGGCCTGAATTTATCCAGCTCTATGCCATTGCTAAGGAAGAGTACCTTTCGGTTTACTCTCTTTTCTCTAAGGATTTTTGCCATAACTCTCGAGGGTGCTGTGATTAAGTCGTGAGTTGAGTACATAAGCCTTGTGATAACCCAGATCGAAGCCTCATTCAGCTTCTTTACTTTCCTAAACTTTGCTGTCAGCTCCTTCTCTTTCTTCTTATTGACCTTCTTTTTTAGAAATCGCTTGATTTCCTGAGGATTGTCTTCTTCAATAACTTTTCTTGCTTTTCTCCTCATCCTGCCGATAAGCTTATTGATAAGGATTACCCTTGCAATTCTTAGAGGTGAAATATATTTCGCAAAATCAGGAAGAAAAGTATGGTATGTTGAAATAACTGGCTTTCTGTAGAGCTTTCCGCACAAAAACCCAACCTCGCCGATAAGCAAAGGCGACTGCAAATGAACTATATCAGGATTAAACCTTTTAAAGTCCCTGAAAACCTTAATCACATTAGGTATTGTAACCCTTGAAGCAGGGTTTGTGATGAGCTTTATTGAAAAAGCACGATAAACAGAAACATTCTTAGAGGGATAGTATGGCTTTCTGAACGCCTTTTTTGGGTATTTAGGGCAGTAAATCCTTATCTCATGGCCTTGTGCAGAAAGCTTCTCAGTAATGTTCTTAAGAAAAGTTACAACTCCATTAATCTCTGGGTAAAAGGTTTCAGTGAAAATAGCTATCCTCATTTCAAAGCACACAACATAAGATTATTTAAGCTTTTTGCCTGGCAGAAGTATATCTGGGGAAAAACGCTTCAGGACATGCTGAACTTGTCTCCTTTAGGAAGACTATTTGGAGTGTATCCTGCTCCTTTCTGCCTTTCATACTTAAGAATAGCCTGCAAAAGATAATCATTCTCTCCAACTGGGCTTAAAGGAAAAAAAAACCGCATGCTTCCTTTCTTATCTGCACTGGCAACAATCGAAATAGCTTCATCAATGCTTTCTGCAGAAAGGGCTTCTTTCATAATATATCTTCCATAAAAATGGTCCAGAGCCCCTGAAAATTGAGAATCATATTTCCTCTCTTCAAACTCTTCAGTGTCAAAGGAATTCATCAAAAGCCTTAGCTCATCCTTTGATTCTATAACTATGCCTATTGTATACTCAACCTTTCCGGCGCGACAACCTAAAGCCTGTTCAAAAAGGGATTCATAACCCTCATCGATGCCTTTTTTTAAGCAATCAATTAAACTGATAAAATACTTAAGGGCAAGCATTATTGAAGATTTGTTTCTTTCTATTAGGCTTTCATTTAAATCAGTAAGAGAGTTCAAAAAATCATCTAGAGTGGAAACCCTTTTTCTTATCCTGAAAGGCATAAGCAGGGCAAATACCGGTATTTTTTAACCTTTTCGTTTTTAACTTCTTGCAAAAGACAACACCATACCAAAACGCTTAAAAAAGAGGCATACTAATAAGCCAGCATGAGTGAACAGCAGGAATGCATTTTCTGCAAGATAGCAGGAAAGGAAGTGGAATCTTTCACTGTTGCGGAAACCGATAAATGGCTCTCTTTTCTTGATATAAACCCTGCAAGCACAGGCCACACTTTGCTTATCCCAAAAAAGCACATTCCTGTGACTCCGCTGGTTCCAAAAGAAGACTACAAGGAGCTGTCCGGGATGATAAAAGGCATATCTGCTGGGTTTCTTAAAGGGCTTAAGGCAAGGGGCTCAACGGTATTTGTTGCAAATGGGTTTGCTGCCGGGCAGAAAGCTCCGCATGCAATAATTCATGTAATACCAAGATACATTGAAGATGGGCTTCAGCTTAACCTGCCTCAGGAAGAGATAAATCAGGAAAAGCTTGCCGAAATCTACAAAAGCTTTACCACAAATAAAGAATGAGCGAAGAAAAACAAGGCATAGGCTGTGAAGTATGTAATGAAGCTGCCGGCTCAGATTACAGGCTTTACCAGGATAATGAGATTGTGCTTTTTTTATCAAGAAAAGGAGTTCCGGGAACGATTATTGCTGCGCCAAGGCGGCATTATATTATCCTTGAGCAGGTGCCTGATGAGATTTTCGAGAAATGCTTCTGGATGGCTAACAGGATTTCAAGCATAATGTTTGAAACGCTTAAATGCAAAGGCACAAACATTATCATAAATAACGGAGATGGAGCTAATCAGGCAGAGCCTCACTTCTGCATTTATGTTATCCCCAGGTATGAAAATGACGGAGTAAGCCTTTCCTGGGCTCCTCAAAAGGTTTCTCGGGATGCACTATCAAATGCATCTCATAAGATTGCAAAAGGGCTCATCAGCATAAAGCCTGAAAAACAGATACCGGAAGAAGCTAAGCAACCAATCAAGGAAGAAAATAACAAGCAGCCTGTGCAGAAGCCAGGCCTTACAAAAGATAAGCCAAAAGAGAAAGAAGAAAAAAAGGATGAGCCTAAGGAAAGCTTCCCAAAAGAACTCTTAAGAATACCCTAAGCCGTGCGAATTTACCTTTTTCAATATTAAAACCCTTTTCTCTCTTTTTAAAGCTTTCTTGTGTTATAAAACATTCTTTGTGAGCAAGAAATGCTTTTTAATATGCTCCATCCCACAGCCAGAAGGTGGTTCTGATAGGCAACAGCAAACTTAATTGGTTTACGGCACATTCTAAGTACCCTGGATTTTATATAACCTTTGAGAGCTGTGACGGAGCCGGAAAAGATGCAGTCATCTCAAAGCTTAGGGAGGAAAAGATTGATGTTATGATTTTTGACAGTCTTAAAAAAAGAGTTGTGTTTACGCGAGAGCCAGGAGGAACTAAGCCAGGCGAGCTGGTAAGAGAAACCCTTCTTGATAACAGCTTTAATGACTGCCACAGCCCCGAATCAGAAGCACTTGGGTTTGCCTACCAGAGAGCACTTCACTTCAACAAGGTTATTATTCCATGCCTTGAGAAAGGTGATGTTGTAATCTCATCACGGGGCTTTGACTCAAGCATTGTTTTTCAGGGCTATGTTCGCAGGCTTGATGAAGAGAAAAACAAAGCCTTTCCATTTGGCTTTGTTGAGAGCATTAATTTTGCTGCTGTCAGGGGAATTGTCCCTGACTTGACACTTTTTTTTGATATTGACCCTAAAATATCATTAAGCAGAAAAAAAGAGAAAGACAGGTTTGAGAACGAGGATCTTAGCTTTCATGATAAGGTAATGGAAGGGTACCATACCAGAATGAAAAGAGACGAAACCAAGAGAAAATGGGCTCATGTAGATGCAAGCTTAAGCCTGGAAAAAGAGTTTCTTCAGGTAAAAGATGCGCTAAAGAAATTCTTCCCGGATTTACAATAATTAGTAGTTAAAAAGATTTAAATAAAACTTATAGGTGACGGCTGAGAATGTTTGGATTGGCTTCAGGTGAAGAAGAAAAAGAGAAGAAACTTAAGCAGGCTTTCCGCAGGATTAAGGAAGAGCTTGATGACCACAGGGACTCTATTAATGATAATACCCAGGAAATCCAGGCTAACTTTGACTTCTCAATCGAGATTGAAAAAAGGCTAAGCAAGCTTGAGGAAAAGTTTGAGCAGACTACGCTCCTTCTATCTGCAATGGCAGAAAAGCTCAACCTAAAGTTTATTCAGGATTACAGTTTTGACAAAGAGGTGTGGCTCACCAGAAAAGAAAAGGATATCCTGGTTTCTGCTATTGAGCTTTGTGAGCAGAACAAAGTAACCACAATACAAGAGATTTCTGCATCCTCCTGCTATGAGCCAGAGCTTGTTAAAGACTCCCTGGTGGAGCTATCCAGAAAGGGTATCCCTATCCTTGTGAGAGAGGTAAACAGCTCAGCATATCTTGAGATTGACCAGAGCTTCCTTAAAGCGCAAAGGGAAAAAAAACTTATTGATCTTTCATAAGAATCATTTTATAAACTGGCAGTAAATCAGGCGAAAGCTCCCCCTATCTAAGAAAAAAACAACAGAAATATTACCCAGGCCTACCTCTCTTCTTCCTCAGGATTGTCCTCTTCAAAACCCTTCAGGAAACCTTCCTCAGCATCTGTAATCTCGTCGCCTTCTCTCCACTCGTCAATGTCTTGGTCTGCGTCCTGGGGCTGCCCGCCTTCAAGCTCTTCGTCCGCAAAATCTTCGACCATAAAACACAACTTACCCAATTGGTTTTTAATTATTTTTATACACAAAAATATGTTTTGCAATAGTTATTTTGAATCCACACTTTTCTCGGACAAGTAAACTGTAAAACCACTCTTTCTTCCAACTGCCTGGCAGTTTCCAAAAACCTCAGTAGCTTTATCCTGAAGCGACCTCCCTCCTTTATTGTGCCTGGCAACCATCTGAAATGTTCCTCTGGAGTTCAAATGAGCTGAAGACTCCTCTATCAGCCTGAAGCAAATCTCTTTCCCTGCCGTCTGGGGAGGGTTAAGAAGAATAAGGTCAAAAGCCCCCTTGATTTTAGAGAAGGCATCTGACTGGACTGCCTTTGCCCTTGCTTCTAGATTATGCAGCTTTATGTTCTTTTCAGCAAGCATTACCGCCCTTGAGTTTATGTCACTCATCAGCACCACTGACTTTGGGCAGGAAAGGGCTATGAGAATACCTACAGCGCCATTGCCGCACCCCAGGTCAAGCACTTTTGAGCCTTCTTTTACTCTTGCCAGCTCAAGCAAAGCCTTGGTTCCCTTGTCAAGCCTGTCCTTTGAGAAGATGCCTGAAGCAGAGTACATCTCAATATCCTTTCCTCTTGCAGCCACTCTAATCTTCTTTAAGCTTAGTGGCGAGCCCGGCTTTTCTGAAAAGTAGTGCTCCATGCCGTTATAAAAAGCAAAAGCTTTATATAATTTATTACTCACTGGGCTTATAACAGCCAAGGAGGTTTTCAAAATGGTTAAGTTTTTGAAGAAGTTTGCGCAGAAGTTTAAAGGAGATAGCGAGTACGATCTTGTTGAAGGAGAAAGCGAGTATGTTGAGCTGGATGCTGACAAAATAGATATGCATGACAGAAGCTCAAAGATAATCATCAAGCCTTATACTCTCAACGATTTTGTGGACACTAAGCCGATTGTGGATGTGTTAAGGGAAGGCAATACTATTGCGCTTATAAACATACAGCCTTTAAAGGAAAAAGACCTGATGGAAGTAAAGAGGGCTATTGCAAGAATCAAAAAAACAATTGATGCTGTTGATGGAGACATTGCAGGCTTTGGTGAAGACTACTTGGTTGCTACCCCTCCTTTTGCAAGGATTGAGAGGCACAAAAAGCAGGCAAAGCCGCAAAAAAAAGATGATGATGACTTCGAGACTTTTTGATTGGCTTTTTCTTATCTTTTTTCTCACTTTTCTCTTGTTATAGAAAAGAATATAAATAAAGGCAGTATTTACACTGCATGGACGTAACTACTGCGCTGGAACAAATAATCTTTTCGCACCATGATCCAAATACATGGTACTATGTACAGTACTATGATTACCTAAAAGGGTACAACCAGCAGATTCAGAAAGTTCTGGTGAGCTACTTAAGTGACCTTTTTAAAAGCCATAAAGAGATTTCACTCGAGAATACTGCAGTTTCTGTAGTAGGAAGCGACGCAAGGCTGGAAAAAGGAGAAAAGTCGCAGATTGAGCTTCTGTTTGTCACTGATGCAGAGAAAGATTTCTTTGGAGGTGCAATCAAAGCTATTCAGGAAAACAGCAGAGTATTCAATAATCTTGAGCTAAAGGATAATAATGAAGACATGGCTTTATTCCAGAATAACCGCTCAACAAAATTCCCTTCAAGAGCTTTAGATTCCAGGTTTATCATTGGAAACCATGATGAGCTGTTCTCACAGATGAAAGAAAAGCTGAACTGGGATATTGCAGCAGGCTATAGCTCCCTGAAGAAAGCCCTTAAGGAAAGGATTAGGTATTACAGAGGAATTATGCTTGAAGGCAGAAACCGATTCAAGGGAGAAGAAATTATTCATTATGACCTTGAAAAGGGAATTACTTATTACAACGAAAAAGAGAATATGATTTCCTTTAAGGGAGGGCCTTTGCGCCTTGTTAACTCAATTCTGACTAGAAATATCATTGGATACATTAAAAACCAGCCAGAAGATGCCTCATTCACCAAAAACCTCCCAGCAAACATTAAGCAAAGAATCTATTACCTGCTGCCTCTGCCTGAATTCAGCTTAACTTCAAGAGAGACTGACCTGCTTACTGATGACTATGCCTACTTCCTCTGGCAGTACCACAGAAGCCAATGCAACTCCCACAGAGAAAAACAATGTGAAACGGAATTTGATGCTAAAGAGGTAAAGGAAAGAATTAAAGAACTGGACTCTCTGCTTAGGAAGCCCATCCTGACCTATGAAAATTGCTAAAGTAGAAAGCTCGCTAGCTGCGGCTCTTGTTCTGCTTAACTTCCCAGTCATAAGCATGCTTAACTATCGTCTTAATATCACTATACTCTGGCTCCCAGCCTAAAAGCCTTTTGATTTTCTCAGGGTTTGCTATAAGCTTAGCCGGGTCGCCCGGCCTTCTGGGCTTAAACTCTACTGGAAAATCTTTTCCGGAGACTTCCTTAACCATTTTAATCACTTCCATCACGCTACTCCCTTTTCCATAACCTACATTAAACACATCACTTTTCTTTTCTTCTTCAAGGAAATCAAGCGCAAGCATATGAGCTTTCGCAAGGTCATACACATGCACATAATCTCTTACACCTGTTCCGTCCAGAGTGGGATAGTCGTTGCCAAAGACATAAAAGCAGTCTCTTCTTCCGAGGGCTGTATCAATTACGCTAGGTATAAGGTGAGTCCTTTTCTTATGCATGTCACCAAGCTCAAGCTCTGGGTCTGCACCTGCAGCATTAAAGTAGCGCAAAGCCACAAACTTCATCTTATACGCAATGTCAAACCAATTAAGAATCCTCTCAAACATTGCCTTGGTCTCCCCATAAGCATTAATTGGGCTTAACGACATGTCTTCTTTTACAGAATCCTCTTCTGGAATCCCATAAACCGCTGCAGAGGAAGAAAAGATTATTCGCTTTACATTGCTGTCTTTCATTGCCTTAAGAAGAGAGATGCCTTCGCAGATGTTGTTTTCAAAAAAGTCAGCAGGGTTTTCCATTGAAAGGCCTACCTCAATATTAGCAGCAAAGTGAATAACAGCATCGATCCTGTTCTCCTTAAGTATCAGGCTCATCGCCTCATAGTCTCCTATATTATTGGCAAAGTAACTGGCTCCTTCCAGCTTAAGCTCGTTGCTTCCGTTGCTAAGGTTATCAACAACAAAAACATTATAGCCCTTCTTTTTAAGCAGTTTTGCGGTCATTGAGCCAATATAGCCCAGGCCACCAGTAACAAGGACATTTCTCATAATAACACCAGATTAGATTTAGCTTAATTCATTTATATATCTTTTGAAAACAAAATTCTCCTCTTTTCTGCCTGAAAAAATACAAAAAACTTTATAAATACCCTGAAAATCTTTGGTTTCGTGATAAAAAATGGCAGAGTTTAAAGTCGTTGTATCTGATTCAAAAAAAGGGAAAAGCTACTCTTTTGAAGCCAAGGAAGATGCTGCTGAGAAGCTGCTCGGGCTCAAGATAGGAAGCAAGTTTGATGGAAGCCTGATTGGGCTTGATGGCTATGAGCTGGAAATAACCGGCGGCTCTGATGCAAGCGGTTTTCCTATGAAGAAAAGCCTGGAAGGCACATCCAGAAAGAAAATCATTATTCCAAAGGGCTTTGGGCTGAGAAAAGTAAGAAATGATATCAGAAGAAGAAAGACTTTTGCAGGCAATACTGTTTTTGAAGACACTGCCCAGATTAATACTTCTGTAGCAAAGCATGGCAAAAAGCCATTAGGGGAGGAAAATGACCAAAAAGAAGCTGGTGAATGAGCCTGAGATGAACATTGGGCTCTTTGGGCATGTTGACCATGGCAAGACCACATTGGTTAAGTCTCTCTCCGGCAGGTGGACAGACACACATTCTGAAGAGATGAAAAGGGGGATTACTATCCGCCTTGGCTACGCAAACATTAACATATACGAATGCCCAAAATGCAAATCTTCTGAAAGATTCTCTGTTAAAGATAAATGCTCAGCCTGTGGCTCTAAAGCAAAGCTTCTTAGAACTATATCATTAATTGATGCCCCTGGGCATGAGTCGCTAATGGCTACAATGCTTTCAGGTGCTGCAATTATAGATGGTGCATTGCTTCTTGTTGCAGCGAATGAAAAATGCCCGCAGCCACAGACAAAAGAGCACCTTATGGCGCTTCAGATAATAGGAATCAAAAAGGTTATTGTAGTCCAGAATAAGGTTGACACAGTATCCAAAGAGAGGGCTGAAGAGAATTACAGGGAAATAAATGAATTCCTAAAGGGAACTGAATACGAAAAAGCGCCGCTCATCCCTATTTCTGCACAGCATGCAATCAATATTGACTTACTTCTTGAAAAGATGGAAGAACTGTTCAGAACCCCAAAGCGGGATACAAAGAAAGACCCTTTGTTTTTCATAGCAAGGTCTTTTGACATAAACTCACCCGGCACATCTCCCTCAAAAATCTCCGGCGGGATTCTGGGCGGCTCAATGAAACAAGGTGTACTAAGTGTTGGAGATGAGATTGAGATTAGCCCTGGTTATAAGATAGAAAAGAAGGGGAAAACCGAGTGGAAGCCAATATTCACTACAATTGTTGGAGTTAAAACAGATAAGTTTGAGGTTGAAAGCGCAAACCCTGGAGGATCTTATGCACTGCTTACGCTTTTCGACCCTTCTATCTGCAAGTCTGACTCCTTGCTTGGCTCTGTTGCTGGGCTAAAGGGAAAGCTTCCTCCTGTTCACAACTCGCTTTCTCTTGAGGTTAATCTACTTGACAGGGTTGTAGGAACCAACGAAGACTTAAAAGTAGAGCATATAAAGCCAAATGAGATTCTTATGCTTAATGTCAATTCTGCTGCTACAGTCGGAGTTGTGATGGAGTCCTACAAAAATAAAGTTAAGTGCAACCTTAAAATGCCAGTGTGCGCAGAAAAAGGCTCAAGAGTAACCATATCAAGAAGGCTTGGGACAAGGTTCAGGCTGATCGGGTATGGGAATATTGTATAAAAAATTTCTAAATCTAAAGGAAGAAAATCGCCTTTATTCCTGTTGTAATCATGCTCACTCCCCATGAAATTGTGATTAACCCAAGGATTGTTGAGATAATCTGCACTGCTGTCCTGCTTAGCACCTTCTCAAAGAACGAGCTGAAATAGAACATCGCTCCTGTAAGAGCAAGCACTGTGAATACTGCTAAGCCAGTTAGCAGGATGCCAAAATCTCCAGATGCTATGATGATTGTTGTAATAGCTGCAGGGCCTGTAAGCAGAGGCGTGGCAATTATTGCAGCTACTGCATTTCCTGAGGTTTTCTTTTCTTTGTCAAGGTTCATAAGCGGGCTTCCAAGGACCATTCTGATTCCGAGAATCCCAAGGATTATCCCGCCAGCAATCCTGAACTCATCAATGCTTGTTGAGAACAAGTAGAGCAGCCTCTCTCCAAAAAGAAGAACAAGAAAAGACAGGGAAAATGCCAGGCTGACTGCATAGGCAGCAATCAGCTTTTTCTCTCTATTTGTTGCATGTGGAAGCGCTGAAACAAAAACCATAAAACTGGCAGGAGGATCAAAGATTACTGCAAAGAGTACAACAAGCTGGAAAAACTCAACTATTCCTGACAAGCTTTCACCTCGCGTTTTTTGCTAATGCAGCAACCTCTTCACTGCTTAGCTCATACTCGTCCATGAGCTGCCTTGAAAGCCTTGGGCTTCTCTTTACTGCTGTCCCGATATAAGGAACAAAGCTTTGGCGAATCCTTAACGAGGATGTCATCATTTTCCTTGCAAGCTTTCTTGAGGCTTCGTTAACTGCTCTTGCCTTATTTGCATAAATCCACATCATCAGGAGCCTCTTCGGCCTTGAGAATGATGACTGCTTCCTGTACTTTTCTTCCTTTGCAAGAGAAACCCCTGCAGTCATCATCTGAATCTGGTAAACAAGAAGCCTCCAGTACTGCCACCTTCTTATTCTTTTCCTGAAGATATCCGCCTTTGAGAGCGAGTCAAGTGCTCTCTGGATATCTGCCGGTTTTTTGTATTCCCGGATTGCTGCCTCTTCTATCCAGAGCATTGCCTCATCAAAATCAACATTCACATTTTCCAGGGCTCTTGATGAGTCCGTAAAGCTTTTTGCCTTGATGATCTTTACCAGTGCCTGGGCTATTGTGTCCTGCCTGTCCCTGTTGTAGAGAAAATCAATCGAGCTATTGTCTACCTTGCTGTCTGCAGCTGAAGCAATCATAAGGTCATTTATTGCTGACCTCATGTCGCCATTAGCTGCTATAGCTATCTTCTTAAGGCTGGGCTCATCGTATGAAATTTTTTTTATACTGCAGATATGCTGAAGCCTTTTTAGTATGTCTGTATAATTCACTGCTGTAAATTCTATTGAAACAGATTTTTTCCTGATTTCTGACAAGGATTTTGATGAAGAGTCGTTTGCAGTAAAAATTACCGGAAAGCTTGAGACTTCAAGCACTCTTGAGATTTCCTTTGCGCCGCCGTAATCTTTTGTGCCGGAGATTCCATCTATTTCGTCAATAAGAATAATCTTGCTTTTGAAAAAAAGGCTTGCCTGGCCTGCTGCGTTGCCCATAATTGACTTAATGTTATCCCTGTTCCTGAAGTCTGAGGCATTCATCTCAACAATCTCCAGCCCCAGCTCCCTCGCCGCTGCGTGCACAGAGCATGTTTTGCCAACTCCGGTAGGGCCTGTTATAAGCAGTGCTTTCTTCTTTGATTTCCTGCTGGAATAATCATTAAGAAAGCCTCTCAGCCTGCTGATTCCTTTTTCCTGGCCTACAACCTCTGAGAGGCTCTTCGGCTCAAACTCGCGAGTCCAGCTCATAAGAATCCTGAGTTGCCGCGGCTTTTAATACTTTGCGCTTAACCTGAAAGAAGTGGCTTGAAACCAGAAAAGAATGAATATAAGTGTGGACAGCGAACTGGGTTTCCCGCTTAAAAAAGCAGTACACCCCGGAACGTCGGCAGGCTTGACTTCCGAGTTCGGAATGGGATCGGGTAGAACCCTGCCACCATGGCCGTCCACAATGTTAGGATTCCTGTTTTGTTTATAAAATTTTCTTTTATTGAAGAGAAGAAAGCCATAGAGATATGTAGAAAGCAAAAAAAAGAAAAGGGCTCCTTATTTTTTATTTCTCGGATTTGGCTTTGCCTTGCCCCTTAGGAGTGCATCCAGCTTTGCCTCGATTCTTTCAATGTCTTTCCTGGTTGCAAACTTTTCCTTCGACACCTTCTCTACCTTCTCGTTTATAAGCTTTTCAATCTTTTTCCTTGTCTCCTTAGAGTCTCGAAGAATCTTGTTTACCATTTCCCTTCCTTTTTTTGTATTCAGCTCTTTGTCCTTAGTCGCTTCCTTTACAAATTTCTCCACCTGCTCCTTGCTTAAGTCAATAATGCCAAGCCCAAGCTGGACAGATTGCCTGATTAAGGACAAAGGCCATCAGCAAGGAAAGCTCGCTAAGCTGCTTGCCAAAAAAGAGTGGCTGTGCCTGCGAAAAAAAAACAGCTGAGCCTATGAAGAATATCGCAACCAAAGAAACAAGTATAACCTGCTGATTGAAAGCCTGCTTCATTTTGCTGCTTGAGTCATTAATTCTAACCTTTATTTCCCCGTCCTCCAGGTTTTGCAAAAGCCTTTGCATCTTTTCAGGAGACTCTGAAAGGAATTTCTCAAAATCAAGCGCTTTAAGCTTAAGCTTGCTGAAAATCTCGGTGCTGGTGAATTTCTTGATAAGAAGCGCATTTAGGTGAGGCTTTGTTTCTTCCACCATGTTGAAATGCGGGTCAAGCAACAATGCTGTACCCTCAGAAGTAATGAATGCCTTAAGCAGAAGAACCACATCAGAGGGCACACTTACCTTATTTTTTATTGCCACAGATATCATATCCCTAAAAAGCTCAGTTGGCTTGTCAGTCTCTATATTAAAGCCCCTCCACTTCTTTTCAAGAAACTCCAGGTCAGCCTTAAAAGTCTCAACATCTGAGTCATCGCTTACCTCAAACATCTTAACCATAGTATCAATTGCAAGCTTCATGTCACCATTAACATAATAGAACATTTCCCTGATTACCAGGTCCTGCTGCTCAGGCGTGGCTTTTCCAACTATGCCGAAATCTACAAGATAAATCTTATTGTCCTTCAGGATGATATTTCCCGGGTGGAGGTCAGCATGAAACAAGCCAAGGTCAAATATCTGGTAGAAAAGCGATTTGTAGCCAATACTGGCTATTTTCTTTCTGTTAACATTTTTCAGAGTGCCAATGTTTTTCAGCCTCACCCCATCTATATACTCAAGTACGAGCACATTTCGTGAGCAGTATTCCGGATAAACCTTTGGAACCCCAACATTTTTCCAGCCTGAAAAGTATTTTGCAAATTGGGTCAGGTGCCCCATTTCATTTGATAGGTCCAGATCCTTCAGGGTGTAATCCCTGAATTCAGAAACAATCCTTGTGGGCTTAACAAGCTTAAACTCATTCTTTTTCTCAACAACCTTGGCAATATGCTCCAATATCTCAAGGTCAGTCTCTATTATATGTCAATCCCAGGCCGCTTAAGCTTAACTACAACCCTTTTCCCGTTTTTTAGGGTTGCCTGGTGAACCTGGGCAATTGAGGCTGCAGAAAGAGGCTTTTTACTAACATGAGTGAAAATGCTTTTAACAGGCTTTCCAAGGCTTTTCTCTAGTTCCTTAATAAAAACATCATATGAAAAAGGAGTAACATTATCCTGAAGATTCGAGAGCTCAGTGCAGTATTCCTGGGGTATCAGGTCCGGCCTCATAGAAAGCAGCTGGCCAAGCTTGATAAAAGTAGACCCCAGCCTCTCAAGCAGTAGCTTTACCCTTTTAGGCTCGCTTAGCTTTGCCTTAAGCTGCTTTTTCTTTTTTCGCCTTGAGAAGTAAACATTGTCCAGAAAAACGTGAAACCCCTCATCAATAAGGGCAGACATAATTTCCTCAAAGCGCCTTATGTCCCTAATGTTCTTCTTCAGGTTAAATCAGAGCATAACCTGAATTTGCACAGGATATTTAAAAATATTTCTAACTCAGGCAAGGTAAGTGAAAATTCAGTACAAGTGTGCAAAAAAGAAAAGTATATATACCTGTGATACACAAAAAACAGCGGTGATAACGAAAATGGCTGCAAAAAAGAAAGCTGCGAAGAAGAAGAAGTAAGCAGTGATAAACTACCTGCTTCTGCGAAAATTTATTTTAACTTAAGGCCGGCCGAATTCTTTGGGATTTTTTTTTAACATCAGAAAACAGCAATTAAAATATTATAAGAAAAAAAACCAGATTGAATTGCTCATTAAGGGCTATATTCATTGCCGTTGGCTCCAGGCTTGGATTTCTGCTGTGCGTAACTGGCAAAAGAGGAAATAACCAGGTTAACCTCGTGATTGAAAGAAACATCAGTTTCTTTGCCACTAGTATTCCATATGTGCTGGAAATAAAATCCTCTTGGGTGTGAAGGAGCTTGTTCTGTATTTAATTCACCAGACATCATCTTTTTTTCAAGAGACTCACATAAACCGACAAAATCAGAAGGAATAAGGCTTGGAAGAGAAACGCTTTCTAAAGGAGTAAGGTGGTACCCACTAGAGCGATTTCCTTCCTCAAAAACGTAAGGCTTAACACCCCCATTTGCATGACCTGACCAGTAAAACCCAACCACCAAGTCGCATAAATGCTCAGGATCGTGGTCTGTATCAGCAAAAACACTCATCTTATATAATTTTATGTTGCTTGAATCTCCCATTCATTTCACCTTCGGCAATCTTTTTAGTGCTTATATTTAAATCTTACTTTAGTAGGATAAAGTATGCTCTAAGTGTTACTTACGCTGGAGAAGTGAAATTGCCATCTTGAAGAATCTTTTTCATCTTCATGACAAAAGAACTGCTTCTATACTTGCGAACATAGAAATCCCAGTCTACATTCTCACTCGATAGATCAAGAAGGTCAGGCCTTGGGAGGGGGTGGTTGTTTGGAAAAGTTGTATCTTTGTTTAATATGAAGGCATCCTTTTTTTTGTCATAAACAACAAGGTCCTTTGGATCAACCGACTTATCAAAAAGCTGGCTAAAGCCGGATTCAATTGCTTTTCTTGCATCCTGGTATTTTCCATTAAGCGCATAAAGAAAGGCCTGCTTTGCTATGCCTGAAAAAAATCGGGGGTATTTTCTCCTTCCTTGCTCGTAGAATGGGTTGCTTAGCTTGCCAAACCTATCAAAGACAAGCTTTCCATCGATAATAAGGAACTTGTCGAGCTTGTCGTAATAGCAAACTGCCTGGTGCCCGTGTACCTCATTATTGAGCTGTTCTTCTGAGATTATGTAATTTCTCCTGCTCATTGCATTGCTGTCTTCAAAGATGGCTCTGATATACTGAGAGACTCGCTCCTGAAGCCGTTTTGGAGAAATTCCGTATTCTTCCTCAAATTTTTTTGAGAGCGACTTTGCAATGCCGTATCTTTTTTTGTAAGGCTTAACAATTTCCATCATTTCACTCATTTTTGATATTGCACCTGAATCTAATCTTCTGGCTGAAGCCAGTTCTTTAGTTGTCTTGTCAATCAGTGCTTTAACCTTGAAATAAGACAGGGCGCAGTTATCTTCTGATTTCCAGCGCATAAAGTCATAAATCACCGAGAGTGCTGATTTGTCAAGCAGGCTTGCGTAGAAATATCTCTGGATTCCTTCTGAACGGTCATAGCCTTCAACGATAGCCTTAAACTCACTTGGGTAAACCCTTTCAATCTCTGGAAGAAAAAGCAGGCCTAAAGGAACAAGCCCGATGCGCATGTCCTGATAGTAGCCCTCTTCTGATTTGTCTGGAAAGAATTCATCCATAAAGCCCTGCCTGAAGCTTTCAGGCTTAATAAAAGGCTTTGATGAAAGGATTTTCTCCAGCTTTGAGAGCGTCTCCTCACCCGAGCCTGCAAAAATGCTTGCCTGGTTTGGATGGATGGCTTTCTTGGATTTCTGCCCTATTGGAGCCTGTACATACTGTCTCAGCTCTTTTGATATCTGAAGCAGTGTTTTTGCGCTCTTTTTTGCTGTTTTATTAGTTTTACTGTTCCAGTATTCCTGCCTTATCATGGTTGGCTGAAAGTCCCTGAAAAAGCCGTGCCTGCTAAAAAACTCAGTTTCGTAAGCTTCCAGGATTGAAGACGGGTTAACCAGCTTGTCTAAGGGGATCTGCAGGCTTTCTGATACTGAAAGGATTGCTGATAATACTGGCCTGAACGAGTCCATAGCTGACAACAGCACATCTACATCCCGCTTTGCATAGTCTGTAAGCTTCCTGAAAGCCTCCTCCGGGCTCAGGCCAAAAAGCTCTTCGTTCACTTCATCCGGGTTTACGTGCTCAATCTCTTTTTCCTTTGAAAGCATGTGAAGAAGGGTTTGCTCTGAATAGTTTATCTGTTTCTTTGACTTCTCTCCAAAGAAGGAAACAAATGTATCCAGCTTCTTGTCTGGCAGGCTTATCTGGAGGTCTTTAAACCATTGGTAAAAATCAAAAACCAAGAACCCCTGCTGGCTCATCCTTGTGAAAGGGGGCTTATTGTGCCTGTATTTCGGGTCTTTTTCTTTTACATCAAAACCTGCCCTGCTTTTCCGAAGGTTAAACAGGTCATACTGGACATTGTATCCAAAAAGAGAACAGACTTCATGCTTCCTGCAATTATCTTTTATGGCTTCCACCATCTCTTCTTCTGATGAAAAAAATAGCTCCCTGAACTGGTCTCGCTGGCTCGAACTCAACTTACCCGGGTAATTCAGAAAAAGCATTCTTTCTGTTTTCTTGCCTGAATCAACAAGCAAAGCAACGCTTGAGATTTCATGCTCATCGAGAAAATACTCAGGCACTTCTATGTCTATTATTCCAGAATTAATAAAAGGGTTTACAGGCTTTCCTGTTGGCCTGAAAAGAAGCTCTGGCTCATCATGAATTATCAGCTCTGCGGAGCAAACTTCTCCGGTTCTTTTCTTTTTCTCATAATAAAGTGTAGCGTTAAGGCTCTGGATTTCTTTCAGGGATTGCTCAAACTCTTGCGTCCTGAAATCAAGCGAGAGTGCTTTCTGCCTAAGCTGTGAAAGCCTCTCCAGCTTTGAGATGCCTGCTTCTGACGCTTCGTAAACCCTAAAAGGCGGAAAGCTCATTCTTGCTATTCTTGTGTAAAAAGAATTAAAAGGCACATTGTTTTTTCTGAAGCTTTCATCGGGGAATAAATCCTTGAATTTTTTGGCAACCAGGCTCTCCAGGGATAAAATATCTGAAGGCCTGAAATTTATATGAATGACTCCAGGAATTTCAGGAATGGAGAAAGGAATTTGCTGTAAAGCAAGAAGGTCTTCAAGCGCCTCCTTCTCATCTCTTCTCAGAAGTATGCTGGGCAAAGACATCTCCTGATTGTCAAAATAAAGCTTGCCTAACCCTGAGAAGTAAACTCCAACTGCCCTGTGCTTCCTGCTAAATTCTACATCAAAAGCTTCCAGTTTTGTTGCCTGCATGAGTCAGTATTACCAAGTGGTCAAATATAAGTTTTTCTGTTAGAAATCAAAAAAAAATAGAAAAAAGAAAAAACTAGGCATACCTATTCTTATGCCTGAGATAAACGATTCCAAGGGCTATCAGAATCAGAATGAGCAGCAGCAATAGGAACGGCCACCCTCCTCCTGTGAGGCTTAAAGGCTTCCTTTCACTTTGCTCATCTGCAATTCTTCCTGTGATTACTCCAAGGTCTTCTTCCTCTTCTTCTGGTGCAGTCTCTTCCTCAGGCTCAACTACGCCCTCATCAACTCTTGCAGGCTCTGTTGGTGCCTGACCTGGCTCTTCTGGTGTTGGTAGCAATGGCCTTTGCTGTTCCTCAACCTCAGTCTGGCCATCACAGGGCCTAGCCTCTTCTGGCTTTTCTGTTGTGTTGATGCACCTTGTATTCTCTTTTACGCACTCCCTTGTCTCAAACCCATCTATGCATTCTGACCACTCTGTGCATTCCCAGGTTGTATAGCACTCAAAGAAGCCTCCACGGGCTCCTCCTGCCGGAGAAGATGAAACCTTATCGCCAAAGATTCCAAAAACTCCATACTTACCTTCCTCAACCTCTGCCCAGACATAGTTCTCTTCGGTATTTACTCCGCCTTTTGAAGAGCCGTAAGAAACCCACTTGCCTGTCTTTTCATCAAAGAACTGTATGAATAAGCTGTTCTCTTTTAGCTTTGAGTCAGCCAGCTCATTATCAGCATAGAAAATCTTCATAATATAGGCTCCTGCGCTGCTAGGCTCACCCGATGCAAAGAGATAGCCATCCCTTTCTGTCTTTACCCACTTGCCAAAAGCCTCTTTCCTGTAATTGCTTGAGGAAACCGGGTTTTTGTTGAAGAAATGCACTGTCAGGGTGTTGTAAGAGTATGTCTCTGTTTTCACTTCCTTAGGAATCAGGTAATCAAAGAACTCAAACTCAATTGCATAATCAGGCCCTCCGTAAATCCTGCCCGTTTCTGTATCGCAAGGGTATAGCTCCTCTATATAAAACTGTATAAAGCCCTGCTGGCCCTTGCTCCCCTCAAGCCCGAATTCATGCCCGTTGACCCAGACCTGGCAGCTGCTCGCTGTAAGAGTCCCGCCAAGAGGAATTATTGCACCATTTTGTATGTAAACGTCGTTGTCTTCGCAAAGCACATCTTCTTTTATCCTCCACTCAAGCGCTCTCTCTGATGAGCTAACGCCTGCAATTTCAGCTGCCCCGATTCCAGCAGAATAGGAGCCCTGGCTATATATTCCATACCCTGCATTGCTTATGAAGTCGCTGTTAATTAGCTCAGCAGAGGAGTAATATAAATAATTACCATAGTAGCTGTTATCTGCAATGTAGTTGTCCAATATTTCCAAGCAGCAGCTATAGTAAGACATAATTCCATACCCTGTTCCTCTTGTAATATAGTTGTTTCTGATAACAGTTCCATCTGAAGAATACAGATAAATGCCTGCTTCTCCTCCGCAGTTTTCATCAATGTTGTTCCCATCTATTATGTTGCTGCTTGACATATAGAGGTTCAGAGCCGCATATTTATTATCATGCATGTAGATTCCTGTAATCAGGTTGTTGTCTGAGCCTGTAAGGAAAACCCCGCCGTTGCCATAGCTGCTTGAGAAAGGCTCAATAATTCCGGATTCGGCTTCCACAACTGCCTTATCAGCTCTATTAAGAAGAACCTCTTCGCTTATTGCCATCACACCAACAGAATCGGAGTAAACAAATTCACCATTATTGTTCTCCCCTATTTCTCCTCCTCTAATAACATTGTTATGAGATGATGACAGGATTACTCCTTCTCTTTCATTAAATGTTATAACGTTGTCAATAAATTCGTTATAGTGAGAATTTCCCAGATATACTCCTAAGTCATTATAGCTTATGTAGTTTCCTGAAACAACTGAAGACTCAACATTGTTAAAGTGAATTCCAGTCATATCAGCAAGCACAACACCATTATATCTTATAATATTATTATCAAAAAGGTTGAGTTTTGAGTCTTTAAGCTCAATTCCCGTACTGAAGTGCTCAATAACGCAGTTCCTGACTGTCAAGCCATCTATAAAATCTGCATAGATG
>DSBS01000009.1 GCA_011045925.1 Candidatus Woesearchaeota archaeon
AGAAAAAAGAAAACCCTGGACAAAAAGATTAAAAATGAATCTAAAATCTTCGATATCTTTGATGAGCCAAAGAAAAAATGAAGAAGAGAATCAGGCTTTGGAAGATGCAGAGAAAGTCAGCAATTGAGCTGAATTTCCAGTTTTTTCTGGGCATTATCATAATAATAGCAGTGCTTCTTCTTGGCTATAAAGGCATTGAGATGCTTTCAGGTTTTTTCAGGGACAATACAATTATTCAGCTTAGGTCTGACTTAGAATCTGCCTATGAAAGGTCCCTTAACCTTGGAAGAGGCTCCCTGTTTAACCAGTCAATAGCAGTTCCAATCGGCGAGCTTTGTTTTTTCGACTCAGAAAAATCTGGAAACCTTGTTTTTATGGAGGAATATAAAGAAGCTCTTGAACATGAAAGAAACAATGTTTTTCTGATGCAGAAAGGAAAACTTACGCCCTTGCTAAGAATGAACCTTAATCTTGCCCAGAAAGAAGTATGCTTTAAGTCCAACGGATGGGTTAAGCTGTCTTTCGAGTCTTTAGGAGATTCAGTAAATGTAAAATGAAATCTCAGCTAAATATCTCCTTTAACCTGGTTATATCAGTAATCATAGGCCTTGTGGTTTTTACTGTTGTATTCCGGCTGGGAAGCTCTTTCTTTTCTATGTCAAATGAAGCAGCTTCACTTAGGCTTTACAGCCATTTTGATATCCTTGTCAGGAATCTTCACCTTCAGGCAGATTACACAAAAAAGGTGCCTTTAACAAAAAGCTATAACTTCTTTTATGATGCCGACAGCATTTTTATAAGAGGCCTGCCCCAGACAATAAATGTAAGAGACTCTATTTTGGTGATGCCCCGCGAGTTTAAGTCTGACAGCCTGGTCTTTTTTAGCAGACGCTCCTCTTTTCCATTAAGCCAGGTAGACTTTGTTTATGTTATTCCTGAAAGAAGAAAATTCTTTATCTTTAAAGACCGGTCAGACACAAATAACTATGACATTGGAGATGAGCTTTTTAAGTTCCTTCCGCTTAGGCAGGCATACAATCCTGTACTAGGCGAGAATGAGATTATTCTGGATAAGTTTTTTACTGACGAAATTGGCTTAATCTCGTCTTCCTGCAAAACCTTATATCCTTGTTATGTTCTCTTTATTAACAAAGACCCGCCAGGCGACTTGTCTGGGGCAAATGCCCACATATTTAAGCTTGAGGGCTCAGCAGGACACGGAAAGCTAGTCCTGAATTCTTCTGGCGAGGAATTTTATTATTTTAGCAGGGAAAGCCTGCTTGCGGCAGTAATGCTGGCTGATAAAGAGCTTTACAACAAAACACTAAGCAAGATAGGCAGGCTCACCACTTTCAATATGGGCCTAAAACAAGATTATTTCACTAACCTTGGGAATATTAATTCAGGAAATTCAAGATGCGTTTCCGTTCTTAATAACTTGATAGGCCTCTCACACCAGATTAACCAGGCTTTTTCACTTTTCAATCAGGATCCAGCTAGTAATCTGGATTTACTCGTAGATTTACAGAATAGCTTTGAAGCAAACCTAACAGGTCTTGATATCCATGGCTGCCGCAAGTAGAAAAGCACAAATCAAAAACCTGCAGAATGCAATCCTGCTGGTGTTTTTTGTAATAGCACTAATTATATTTTCAATGTTTTTTTACTCAAACATAACCCACAGGATGAAACAAGATGTTGAGGAGATAAGGCATATACAGACAATACTCGCTGTGGCCGGCATCTCCCAGATGGGGGAATTCAGCTGTTCAGGAATTGACTACTGTATCGATTTTGAGAAAGTAAAAGCCTTCAATCAGCTCAGGCGCTCTTCTCCGGAATATGCTGACTATCTTTTTTCAAGGCTTGGTTTTGCCAAGGTTCACCTGCACTCACAATCTACAGGGAATCAACTTGCAGAAGTATACGCCAGAGAGCCCGAGACAGGAGAGTTTTCAAGAATACTTCGGTTTAACATACCCTGCCTGATTTATGATGCTGATTCAGAGAAAGGCTCTCTAGGGTATTTTAATATAACAATGTACCAGAGATAAATAAGTGTTAAAGTGAAAAAAATGAAAAAATCACAGGCAGAAATCCTTGCAGTCCTGTTCATAATGGTTTTTGTATCTATGTTTATTATTTTCTTTCTCTTCTTTATGAACCCGGACCGGAAAATAAGGGATGAGCAGGCTCACCTTAGCATTCTTGCAAATGCCTATTACTCTTCCCTCTTTAACAGGCTTCATTACACACAATGTTCAGATAAGTTTTCCTTCCCCCGATTAGTTGAGGAGAGCTTTCTTAACTCCAGCCTGGAGTGTGATGCACTTACGGGCAATTTAGCATCCGGTTATATCAATAACACAATAGAAAGCTCTCTGGAAACTTTCTTTGAAAAGAATGGAGTCAGCTACCTGTTTAATTTGTCTATGCCTCTAGTTAATGGCCAAAAAGCCCTGGTTTTCTCAAGCTGGAACTGCACATCAGGAATGGCTTACAGCCTGCCAACTAAGCAGATTAGCCTTAGAAGCAGAATCACCTTAAACCTAAGGGTCTGCAAATAAAAAAACCAGGCAAAAAATTAGAAAGAAAATAACTTTTTTACTGAAGCTCTTTCAGAAGCTCATCAATCTTATCAATCTGGTCTTCAATCTTTCTGATTTTTGTTTCTGCAGGAATGCCTTTCTCCATAATCTTGGTTTTCCTTAACACTGAAGCTGTTGGCTTGAAGCTTTCATCTTCAATGGAATCAGGCTCAGTGTACGGCTTTGGCATGCTGTGCGGCAGCTCAGAAATTATATTTTTAATAGTATTTAGGTTTTCATGGATTTGCCCGGACTTGAGGATTATCTTCTTCAGCTTGTCTTTGCTCTCCTCATTTTCCTTGAGAAGCACAAGAAGCTCCCTGGCACAGCTTAGAAATTCCCTTCTCAGGTCTGTTGAGTCAGGAATCCCTACATACCTTTCGTTCCTTGATGCTTTTCTGGCTTGTGAAGGCATTTTTACTCATCTCTTGGCTTAGTTACCTTTAATGTTAAGGAATCAACAACTTTTCTTATCTTTTTAATCTCATTTTCAAAGCTTTCCAGGTTTTTCTGCTCTTCAAGGTTCATCTGCCTTAGCTCCTTTATTGCTGTTTCGGTCTCTTCTGTTTTTTCGTTGAGCATCTCAATGCTTTTCTTTATCTTTTCGAAGTCTTCGATCTTAAGAAAAATAGGTATTTTTTCTTCCATTATTCCTCACCTCTGATGATTTCGTCTGACGAAAGCACTTTGTTCAGTGATATATTTACCAGCTCATTTATCCTTACAAGGTCGTTCTTTTGTTTAGTGAGTCGCATGTCAATTTCCTTATTTAATTCAAGAGTATTATTATTCAGGTAAGCAAGCCTTTTTATTTCGCCCAAAACCTCTTTAAGGTCTGTGCTCTTTATAAAGAACTCAGTATTTCTCCACCTTACAATTAGAGAGTTTGAGCTGTCAAATTCCTCTTTCCTGAGCTCACCTGGGAGCGAGATTCGGGCAATTTCCGGTTCTGACTTTGCTTCTGCAGGGATTTCTCCTGTTTTCTCAATATCACCCATCATTGACTCAAGCTCATGAAGCTCGTCATCAAGGTTAAAGTATTCCCCAGCCTCGTCCCCAATCTGGCCAGGCTGTTTTTGCATAGCCTCAGAACCTGTGCTCATCTTCTTTTTTAGGAGGTTATTTATATCGAGATTCTTGTCATCAATCTCCTGAAGTTTTTTACTATCAGAAATATCCTGCTTGGCAGGGGGGGCTGACAAATCCTGCTTAATGGCATCCATGCTCATTGCCGAAGGGCTTTTTGGCGGCGTTGGAGGCTCTAAATCAAGGCTTAGCTCTTTTTTTTTCTTTTTTAAAAACCCAAAAGGCATTTTTTCCCCTCTGTTCGCTAATTAATTTGGAAATATATTAAAACCTTTTTAACCATTCAAGAATGGTTTTTCAAGCTTCTGTTTATTTTTCTGCAAAGGTCCACCCTTCCTGAAATCATTTCTGTTTTTTATCCCAAATCTTTTAATTGCCAGGAACAGGCTGTTTTATCCATGAAATCGGTTTTGATAGCCATTATGCTAATGCCTTTGGGATTTTTTTTATTGCTCACAGCATCATTAGCCTACGGAGATGTAAGAATAACAGAAATAATGTATGACCCTCCAGGTGAGGACAGGTATTTTGAGTTTATTGAAATCTGCAATCTTGGTGTTAGCCTTGTGAATATTTCAGGATATTACTTTCAAGGGATTTCCTTTGCTTTTCCCCAGGAAACCTTTATTGGCCAAAGAGAATGTCTTGTAGTAGCAAGCGCGATTAACAATACAGGAGACAACAACGATTTTCAGGACAGGTATGGATTGTACACGCCATATGAGTTTAAAGGATTTCTTGTTAATTCAGGCATGCGGGTTTCATTGCTTGAGCCATCACTGGGAACAGTAGTGCATGAATTCACATACTCTGGCGAAATAGCCAAAGGCAATGGATACAGCATAAGCATATTTAATGATACAGAATTTGAAACATCTCCAAACCCATTCGTGTATCCTTATTGGGATAATCTCTCTCAGCTTTATGATAATGCTACATCCCTTGAACCTGATAAGCCTGGTTACACAGAAGAGCCAGAGCATACAGGTGATGCTGGCAATGATGCTGATGAAGTTGATGGTGAAGAAGAGAATAAGCCCGAAATTCCAGATTCTGAACAAGAAGCCGGCAATGATGAAGAAAGTAAAGATAACACAAAAGAAACTGAAGAAAGCCCTGAAGAGGAAGCAGGAGAAACAAATCCTGATGAAGATTCAGAATCTCCTGGTGATTCTGCTGATGAAGCTGATGAAGCTGATGAAACTGATGAATTTGATGATGATGAAGCCGTTTTAGGCGAAGAAGAACAGGAATCTTCTTTGGCAGATTGCCTTATTGAGTTTTATGTTTCATCCCTTAATGAAAAGAACATAAAGTATAAGCTTATTTCTTCTATGCCTTACGAGTATTGGATTGAGGATGTTTTTGGAAATGTAATTAAGGCGCCGTTGGTTAGCTCAACTGCATCAGTCAAGTCTTTTACCACAACAGCTTATCCCAGGTTTGTGATTGTTTACAGAGCCCAGGCTGAGCCTTGCACTGAGCAATATCAGTTTGTAAGGCTTTCAGGGCTGGAGAAAGAAATAGTAAATTCTTCTTGCTCGTTATCAATTGATTCCTCAGGCAAAGCAACTCTCAGCTCTGAGTTTTTTATTAAGCCGAAAAGCGGCTCTATTGAGTGCAAGCTAAACAAAAAGACAGTATTCAAAGAAGAGTTATCTCTTGAGTACTCAGGCTTCAAGTACACAAATCAGCTCAGTTTTGGCCTACCTATGTCATTTGCAGAAGGAGAGCTTGTCTGTGAATACAGGTTTTCGCCAGAAAAGTTTTCATGCTCTGCTTTTGCTTCTGGCTCGGATGTTGGCGCTTCTTCAGACCAGGAGAAAGAGATAAAGCCCAGTGCGGCTTCTTTAAAAGGCATCTCTTCATTTTACACACTTCAGAAGTACTTCTTGGGCTCAAACAGGTTTTTTGTCAATCTTGCCGGAAGCCTTGATGATGGTGAAAACCCGGAAGAAGCCCCAACCCTGCAGGTTTTTGGAAAGCTACTGGAAATTAAGGTAACAGACTCAGCAAGGCTTTCATTTAATCTTTCAGGGATTGCACCCCAGGGAACTCTTCTTGCATTGCTAAGCCATAAAGGCTCGGTTGTTGAGCAAAAGACTCTCGAGTATTGTTTTGAATTAAGAGACAGCGATTTGCTTTTAGGAGAATCCCAGCTTCAAGTGCAAGAAGAAGATTCCGGAGCCGGGCTTATAACAGGAAGCATTGCCGCAGGCCAGGCCGGGCAAAGCAGCCCTCCGAAGCTCGACATAGTCTTAAAAAGCAAAGATGAAGACAAGACTTCAGCACTTTTTTCTGATTCTGCATTCCTTTTAATCTTTTCAGCAGTAATTGCAGCATCACTTGTTGGATTGTTTTTTGTATCAAGGAAAGTACTGCCCGGCCTGAGAAATATTGAATTAAGCCTTAAGTGAATTTTCTTCCTTTAAATTCTTCTTCACCATATAGGTCAATATATGTATGTGAAATGCCTGGGCAGTTTTCATACTTCTTACAGCCTTTACAGTAGCTTGTCTTAAGGCGCATCTCATCTTTATTGAATTGAATCTTATCATACTCAAAAGCCTTCACAAGATCCTTAAAAAAACAAAAAGGAAAAGTGCCGCTTCCAGTACTCAAAGTTATTTTATGCCCATCTTCCTTTAGCTTAATTAGCTTTCTTTCAATATCTTCACAATGCTCAGAAAGCTTAAATGCAACATTATTGAATAATTCCAACGGCGAATTTATTCTTACCAGGTGAAAGAAGTACAAGAAAGCCTTGAGCTCAGGAAATTCTTTATTAATAACTTCGGGAATCTCATGGAAATTGTGAAGATTGTCTTTCTGTATAACACAGTGTATAGTAATATTTATTCCCTCCTTTTCAACATTCTTCAGTGCAGCAATCATATGGTCGTAATAATCAAGCCCGCCAATTATTTTATTGTATGTTTCTCTCTCCATCGAGCAGATGGTTATATTTAAGTTGTTAAGCCCAAGGTCAATTAGCTTCCTCAAATAGTCTCTGTTAGCTAGCTTTAAGCCGTTTGTTTCAAGAATAAAACTAGAATTATGCTTTTTTAAAAATTCACAGACCTCAAAAAACTCAGGAAGCTCTGTTGGCTCTCCCCCGCCTGATAAAAAAAAGTAGTTGCCCTCGCCTTGTTTATTAATAGCTTCCTTTATCTCAGACATTATCTGCTCAAAGGTTCTAGCATGCTTTTTCTTGTCATGGTAGTAATTTCTTTTGCAGTAAATGCAGTCAATATCGCAGGGCTGCCCAAAATAAACGCTGATGACTTGCATAAAAATAAGTAAAAAACTCTGTATATAAGCTTTGTGTTTAGAAAAATGCTTAAGCTAAATCATACCTCAATAACCTTCCCTTCATTGTCAAGCTCAACAAACCGGATAGCGCATCCGCATGAAAGAAGTGCAGAAATCAGCGCAGCATGAATCTTCCCCTCTCCAGAGCATATGTTCAGCGCAACCTCAGGATAATCAATCATCTCATTAACCTTTTCATAGATGTCTTTCTTCAGGCCAATAATTTCTTTGCTGAAGTCAACCTCTACAAACACATCATTTGGGCCAGGCGTAAACCTTTGCTTGACAAATGAGTCTCCTATTAGAATTATCTTTTTCCATTCAAAAGCCCTGGAGAGAGCAAAAACCCTGCCCCATGTGCCTTTGCCTGTTGAAAGGACTGAAACAAGTATGGTCATTTTTATGTATAGAATTAGCCAGTTAAAAAAATTTACTAAAAAAAATTAAAAAAAATTTACATGCCCATTCCCATTCCTGGGCCACCCATAGCTGGCATATCCGGCTTGTCCTTTTCATCATCGGGCAGGTCAACCACCAGGGCTTCAGTTGTCAGTATCATTCCCCCGATGCTTACAGCGTTCTGGAGTGCAACCCTTGTTACCTTGGTTGGGTCAATCACGCCTGCCTTGAACAAGTCCTCAAACTTTCCGGTTTTTGCATTGTAGCCGTAATTGATGTCTTTCTTCATCAAAATGTCGTTTACTACAATAGCCCCTTCTTTTCCTGAGTTTCTGGCAATCTGCTTAACAGGCTCGCTCAAGGCCCTTTTGATAATCTGCACTCCAACCTTTTCATCGATGTCTGAAACAGACTTTTCAAACTGGTCCAGCTCCTCAGAGGCTCTTAGCAGTGCAACGCCCCCTCCTGGAATAACTCCTTCCTCAACAGCAGCCCGTGTCGCGTGAAGCGCATCATCAACCTTGAATTTCTTGTCTTTCATCTCAGTTTCTGTGGCAGCTCCAACCTTAAGCACAGCAACCCCGCCAACAAGCTTTGCAAGCCTTTTCTGCAGGTCTTCCTTGTCGAACTCAGAAGTGGTTTTTTCAATCTGCGCCTCGAGCATCTTTATCCTTTCATCAATCTTTTTCTTGTTGCCCTTGCCGCCTACGATAATGGTATTATCCTTGTCAACCTTTACCTTTTCTGCCTTTCCAAGCATATCAATGGTGACATTCTCAAGCTTCATGCCCTTCTCCTCGCTGATAACGCTTCCGCCAGTAAGTGTTGCAATGTCATCAAGCATCTGCTTTCTCTCATCGCCAAAGCTTGGAGCCTTTACAGCAACAACCTTTATGGTTCCCCTAAGCAAATTCAGGATTATTGTTGCAAGCGCTTCCCCTTCCAGCTCATCGCAGATAATCAGCAACGGCTTGTTCTGCTGGGCAACCATCTCAAGAACCTTCACGAGCTCCTTGATGTTGTTCACTTTCCTGTCATACACAAGAATAAGCGGGTCTTCAAGCTCCGCCGTCATCTTCTCTGCATCTGTAACCATATAAGGCGATACATACCCCCTGTCAAACTGCATTCCCTCGACAACCTCAAGCGAAGTTTCAAGAGACTTGGCTTCTTCCACTGTGATAACTCCTTTGTGGCCCACTTTCTCCATGGCATCAGCAATAAGCTTTCCAATCTCCTCATCGTTATTAGCAGAGATTGTGGCAACCTGAAGGATTGTCTCCTTGTCATTAACTACTTTGCTTATTTTTTCCAGGAATTTTACAACAGACTTTGTTCCCTTGTCTATCCCCTTCTTGACAATAACTGGGTTAGCCCCGGAAGTTATGTTCTTTATTCCTTCCTTAACAATGCTTTGTGCAAGCAAAGCAGAAGTGGTAGTTCCGTCCCCGGCAACATCCTGCGTTTTTGTAGAAACCTCTTTAATCAGCTGTGCTCCAAGGTTATCAGCCTTTTCCTTAAGCTCAATCTCTTTTGCAATAGTTACCCCATCATTCGTGACAGTAGGCGAGCCAAAGCCCTTATCAAGCACAACATACCTTCCTCTTGGCCCTAATGTAACCTTAACAGCATTAGCAACCACATCAATGCCCCTTATCAGGGCCTTTCTTGCATCCTCATTAAACATAATTTCTTTTCCTGCCATTTTTCATTCACCTCTTTACTCTAAAACCGCCATAACATCCTTTACATCTACGATGAGATGCTTTTCTCCATCAATCATTAGCTCTTTCTCGCTAAAGCCTCCAAAGATAACCTTGTCTCCGGGCTTTACAGGGAAAGGCATGTCTTTTCTGTCTTTGTCGTCATACTTCCCAACAGCCACAACAGTCCCTTCTTTCTTTTCCTCGTCAGCTGTATCAGGAAGGTAGATTCCTCCCTTGGTTTTCTCCTCTTTTTTTGTGGGCTTTATCAGCGCCCTTGGTCCTAGAATTCGCATCTTCATTTTCACACCTCTGTTTATTTTAACTCGCCCTTGTCAATTTAAGGTCAACAAGAGGATTTTTTGTTTTTATTTAAAATTTTCGGTTTTTCTGGCAAGGAACACGGAAGCAATGTTGAATTGTATATACAAAGCACATTATTAAAAAAGGAAACTATTTAAAGCATTTATACGAAGCAACCAGAAAATTAAGCATAATTAAAATCAGGCAATTTAGAATGGCAAGACCAGCTGAGCTCGATATGGGCTCTTTAAGAGGACATAATGAAAAGACTGAGCCTTGGGTTTACCTTAAAGGCCTGGAAGGATGCATTAGCAAAGCAAATGTTCGCTACTTCCATGAATTAAGGCAGAACAGGCTGAGCTTTATCAAAGCCAGGCTCTCCAGTACAAAAAAGCTTCTGAAAAAGCTGGAAGAATTCACCGGAAAGCTAGGCGAAAGCAATCTTTCATCTTCGGGTAGAAGCAGCGAGGCATTAACTAATTATAATAATCTTTTGAGCTCAGTTAATGCTTCTCTTAATTCGTTAAATAAAAATTTAGGGCATTTTATCCCGCTTCTTTTAGAGTTACAAAGCTTAGAAGATAAACCGAAGAGCTCGCCAAAAGAAGAAGATGTGGTTGCATACGGAAAAAAGTTAGAAGAAATAATTGCTATAGCACGCAGCATACTGCCTGTTTCAGAAGGACTTAAGAAAGAATCAGAGAATCTGAAAACCTTAGCTCAAATAATAAAAAGAAGCGCAGAGCTATCAATCCCTCCCAATACCAGAAAATTAAAGCATCTTGCAGGTTTTGCTCCTAAATTAGATGAAGAACTGAAAAGCTTTCATGCACAATTTCATGCTTTTTTTATAGGCGAAAAAAATTGATCCCATAAAATTAAGTAGTAAATTCTTTCCTTTCAGGTTTTTCAAAACCTTTTTAAATTCCTGCTCTTTGGCGTTTCTTCCGGTGAAATTATGGCAAAGTTAGTTTATTCTTTTAGCGAAGGAAATAAAGACATGAAGCCTCTTTTGGGAGGCAAGGGTGCAAACCTTGCTGAGATGAATTCTCTTGGAATTCCTGTTCCTCCTGGCTTTATAATAACGACAGAAGCATGCAGGCAATACTACGAAAACAGAAATGTGTTCTCTGCTAAACTAAAGCAAGAAGTCCTGACTCATCTTGAAGAAATAGAAAAGAAACTTGGCAGGAAGCTTGGTGACAATTACAACCCTCTTCTTGTTTCCATCCGTTCAGGTGCAGCAGTTTCCATGCCTGGGATGATGGACACGATTCTTAACCTCGGATTAAATGACCAATCTGTTCTGGGGCTGGCAAAATCTTCTGGCAACGAGAGGTTTGCGTATGACTCATACAGGCGTTTTATCCAGATGTTTTCTAATGTGGTTCTTGGGCTGGATCACTCAGCATTTGAAAAAATCCTGCATGAGCTAAAATCAGAAAAGGGCTATGAGCAGGATACTGAGATGACAGCGGAAGACCTGAAGGCACTGGTAGAAAGCTATAAGGATGAAGTTAAAAACTCGTCTGGAAGCGAATTTCCCCAGGACCCCCACGAGCAGCTCTGGAGATCTATTGAAGCGGTATTTAAGTCCTGGAACAACAACAGAGCAAAAGAGTACAGAAAAATTCATAATATCTCTGGCTTGTTTGGCACAGCCGTAACCATACAAAGCATGGTATTCGGAAACCTCGGGGATACTTCAGGCACAGGAGTTTGCTTTACACGAAACCCTTCAACAGGCGAAAATATCTTCTTTGGCGAATACCTTAAGAATTCACAGGGAGAGGATGTTGTAGCTGGAATAAGAACCCCGAAACCGATAAAAGAGCTTGAAAAAGATATGCCTGAAATCTACAAAAAGCTTGTTGCAATAAAAGACAATCTTGAAAGCCATTACAAAGACATGCAGGATATAGAGTTTACAATACAGGAAGGCAAGCTTTACATCCTCCAGACAAGAAGCGGAAAAAGAGCAGGAATAGCAGCAGTAAGAATTGCAGTAGAAATGGCAGAAGAAGGCTTAATCGATGAGAAACAAGCCTTATTGCGAGTTGAGCCCAATTCATTGAACCAGCTGCTTCACAAAAGAATAGACCCTGCTGAAATAAAAAACAGAGAGCCTTCAGCATCAGGCCTTCCTGCTTCGCCGGGAGCAGCAGTAGGAAGAATTGTCTTTACAGCAGAAGATGCGTTTGAGTGGGCAGAAAAAGGCGAAAATGTTATTCTTGTCAGAACTGAAACCAGCCCCGAAGACATAAAAGGAATGAACGCAGCACAAGGAATATTAACACTTAGGGGAGGCATGACATCCCATGCTGCTGTTGTTGCAAGAGGAATGGGAAAATGCGCCATTGTAGGGTGCTCAGACTTAACAATTGATGAGAAAGCTAAGGTGCTGAAATCAGCAAAGCCTGCAAAAGCCCTAAAAGAAGGTGACTGGCTCTCCCTGGACGGCTCCTCTGGAAAGGTGTATTTTGAAAAGCTTAATGTGTCTGAGCCTGAGCTGTCAGATGATTTCTCAAAGATAATGGGCTGGGCAAAAGAATACAAGAAGCTTGGAGTAAGGGCAAACGCAGACAGCCCAAAGGATGCAGAAACTGCAAGAGGCTTTGGCGCAGAAGGAATTGGCTTATGCAGGACAGAGCACATGTTCTTTGAAGGAGACAGGATTAAAGCGATGCGTGAGATGATAGTCTCAGACACCCGGGAAGGCAGGAAAAAAGCCCTTGATAAGCTTCTTCCAATGCAAAGAAAAGACTTTGTTGGTTTATTTGAGTCGATGCAGGGCCTTCCTGTTACAATCAGGCTTCTTGACCCGCCTCTCCACGAGTTTCTCCCAAAAGAAGAAATCGACATAGCAGAAATAGCAAAAGAGCTGGCAATACAACCACAAGAGCTTAAAGAAAAGATAAATTCCTTGGAAGAAGTAAACCCTATGCTTGGCTTCAGGGGTTGCAGGCTTCTGATAAATTTTCCTGAAATTGCAGAGATGCAAACACAAGCAATAATCGAGGCAGCCTGCATAGCAAAAAAGAAATCAGGCGCAGAAGTCGAGCCAGAGATAATGATACCTCTTATTGGGCATGTAAACGAGCTGAAGTGGCTTAAAGAAGTTATCCGTAAAACCGTTGAGTCTGTGCTAAAAGAGCAGAAGATAAGCTTAAGCTACAAAATCGGCACCATGATAGAAGTTCCCAGGGCTGTGCTTGTTTCTGATAAGATTGCAGAGCACTCTGAATTTTTCAGCTTTGGGACAAACGACTTAACCCAAATGACTTTTGGCTTTTCTAGGGACGACTTTGGCAAGTTTCTCCCACAGTATCTTGACCAGCAGATTCTTGAAGAAGACCCTTTCAAAAGCATTGACCAGGAAGGAGTAGGAAAGCTTGTTGAAATGTCAGTAGCACTTGGAAGAAAGACAAGCCCAAAGCTAAAAATAGGCATCTGTGGAGAGCATGGCGGAGACCCAAAGTCAGTAGAGTTCTGCCACAAAGCAGGCTTGGATTATGTGAGCTGCTCTCCTTACAGGATTCCAATAGCAATTCTTTCAGCAGCGCAGGCGGCGCTAAAAAACCCTATCAAGCCAGAGAATAAATAAGCTTTTTATTTTTTTTACTTTTGCACAATCCTTATGCTTGCAGAAGAAACCTGCCTGTAGATATAAGACATCTTTATGCTCATTGCGGCAATGTATGGCTCAGTTTTTTCCAGCCTTAGCCTAACCCTTCCCCGCAGGTTTTCATCAAGCCTTATAATATCCTGGTCAAGGCCAAGCCCAAAAGTGCCAGATGTCATCTCCTGGTTTCCTATCTTAAAAGAATCTATTGATATCCTTGCGTAGTCTGATTGGTAAGGGCTCATCTCTTCATAAATGTCAAAAAGCCCTTTTGTTATGCCAAAGCACATATCGTAAAGCTCACCTTCGCTGTTAGGCATTACCGTATATTTCTGAACGATTCCGTTTCCTTTGTTGGCAAAGTGAAACACCATATCAATAACAATAAACTCTCTTCCGAAAACATTTTCAACATACTGCTTCATTGTAATCTTATCAAGCGAAACAGGAGCGCCCTGCCCATCCCTGAATATTATATCACGAACAGAGCAGACCTCAATATACCTTTCATAGTCAACACGCGGGTTTATGCATAAGCCAGCATCTATGTCAAGCCCATAAGAGTAGCAGAAATCAATATCAGTTTTTACCTGCTTTGAAGTCATGTGAAGGGGCAGGACAGAATCAAAGTTCACAGTAGTGGCTTCGACTTTCGGGTGTGGGCTCTGAACACTTCTGCCCTGAAGCGGAAGCCTCAATGAAGCCTTGTTTGAAAGCACCCTTTGCTCAATAAAATGTATTGGGTCTTCCAGCTTGGAGAACCTCATATAGGTTTCGTCAGGTCTGATTATGCCTGCAATAAAAGCATCGTACGCCCCGTTGTTTGCAATGGTAAGCAGTGCAGGAGCTTTCTCACCGGCAAAAACCTCTGCGGTAAGGTACTCGAGCCTGACATTTACGCCATTATAGCCCTTTTTGAAAAGCGCTTCAGGATTCTCTGGGCCGGCTGTGCAGCCAGAATAAAAAACCAGCATCACAGATATAATAAGAATAAAACAGCATCCCTTGCGGCTGGTGGAGAGTATCATTCTAATTCAATAAAATAGAACACCTCTTTTTTAAATCTTTTCTTATTGTAGCTTAATCCAAGCTCTTTTATGGAACGCTCTATCTCTTCGATGCTTCTTGATTTTTCCATGGTTGAGATGAAAATCTTCTTTCTGCAGACCCTGCTCATCTCTTTAATACTTTGCTTGATATTGCTAAAGTTCTGAACTGCCGTAAGGCTTATACAATAGTCAAAAGCATTGTCTGCAAACGGCATTCTCTCAGCTTTGCCCAAAACCTTTTTGTATGGGTTCTTTTTCAGAAGCTCTCTGCTGGGGTCGATGCAGGTTTTTTCTCCTTTGATTAGCTTAAGGTAACTGCCGGTTCCTGAGCCAACATCAAGAATCCTGTCTGAGTCACTAAATCTGTGGCTTTCAGCAAGGAACCTTGCCTTTTCTTCCTGCTCATTTCCGTACAATTCCTCATAGCCTTGTGAAATAGCGTTGTAATATTTCATCTTCAATTTTTAGAAAAATAAACAAAGCTAATTCTTTCTTGCAGTTAGCTTAACTTCAACAGGCCCGTAGATCTCATGATAAGTGCTTGTTACAGAGACAAAAGAGTGAGTTACGAACTCGCTTGCCTCAAAGAAGTTACTTATTGTTGAATAATTGTAAAACTCGTTTGGGCTTGAAGAATCTACAAGGCTTATCCTGAATCCAAACCTTCCGTGGAAGTCTGTGGTAAATCTTGTAATGTCTGCCATTAATTTGTCTAGTTTATCACTTGCAGCAGCCCTTTTTGCTGCAGGATTCCCGCCTGCATTATTATAAGATACATAATAATGCGCCACAATCCAGTCTGAAACCAGGCTGTCTTCTGTTAAAACCTTGTCTCTCGTAAGGTTGCCTAAGGTTTCTCTTAAGTAGGAGTATGAGTCGCCGCTGACTCTAAAACTAAGGATATCGCTTGCCTTTGTAGTTGAGAAAAAGTTAATCAGGTCCTGGCTTTCTTCAATAGTGTAAACCTTTGTTTCATCAACTCTAGTACTAAAAAAGATAAATGAGAGTATAGAGAAGACAAGCAGCCCTATTACAATGTCAATCACAAAAAACTGTGACTTTTTACCTGAAAACTTTTTCAATGTCATTCTCCGAAAACCCGCTTCTTATTAAATATTCTTTAATCTGGTCATCAGAAAACCCTCTCTCCCTGAGAGCACCAATGTCCTGCTTAATCTGCTCAATCATTGATTTCATATACTCTTCTTTTACAAAAGCAAGGAAAACGCTGTCCTTGTAGCCTTTCCTGATTACTTCTGACTTAATGTCATAATAGCCTTTACCGTCAGAAACCATCTTCTGTACAAGCTTTCTTAGGTACTCTTTCACAATTGTCTCATCCGGAGCAATCTTTTTATCTTGTCCAGCAGGCTGAGTCATCTCAGGGCCTTCTTGCCTGCTTGGCCTGTTTAGGCTGTATGGCCTCTCTGCCTGGTTCATGTTCCTGAAGATTACCTTTTCCACAACCCTTCTTTTTCTCTTGTTTTTGAATGCGATAACAAGGATAATTATAATTGCAAGGAACAGGGAAAGGAAAACCCCTCCAAGCGCCAGCACATCCTGGGTGACAAGCCCTGGCTTTTCTTCTTCACAAGGCTGAGGGCAGGGTCCTCCGCAGTCAATTCCCTCTTCGCCCTGGTTTTGTATTCCATCATTGCAGGTTGGAGTCCTGCATGCTCCATTGTGGCAGTAGTTGCTGATGCAGTCGCTGTTTCTTAGGCAAGTCCTTGTGTCTGGGCATTTAGGGCAGCTTGAGCCTCCGCAGTCAATATCTGTCTCATCCTGGTTTTTTATTCCGTCATCGCATGTTGCTTCTTTGCAAATCCCGTTTACGCAGTTCCTTGATACGCAGTCGCTGTTTGAGCCGCAGGCTTTTCCTGCTTCGCATGGCCCGCACCTAACGCCTCCGCAGTCAATATCTGTCTCATCCTGGTTTTTTATTCCATCAGTGCAGGTTGGAGTCCTGCAGATTCCATTATGGCAGTAATTGCTTCTGCAGTCACTGTTAAGCTTGCAATCCCTTCCATCATTGCATGGCTGGCATATGCTTCCTCCGCAGTCAATATCTGTCTCGTCCTGGTTTTTTATTCCATCAAAGCAGGTTGGCTTTACTGAGCAGGTTCCATTTAAGCAGTAGTTTGAAATACAGTCGCTGTCGTTGTTGCAGTTCTTGTCCAGCGCGCATGGCTGGCATATGCTTCCTCCGCAGTCAATGTCTGTTTCATCCTGGTTTCTGATTCCGTCTTCACATGTCGCAGGAGCACTGATAAAGCCTCTGCTTCCACCGCTGGGCCTTGAGCCACTGCTAGGAGGCCTTGGAGGCCGAGTCTGAGTGTCTTCAGCAATAACAATAAGCGAAAATTCCGTTAGCTCAAATGAGATTGTCTGCTGTTCCTTGTTGAGGCTTATGCTTATTTCTTCTCCATCAGAGAAGCTTGTAATCTCCCCGGAGTCAAAGTTGTATGGTATTCTGAATGCCTTTATTTTCTCAGGGTCCGAAATAGTAAAATTAGAGTAATTGACCACAACTGAATACCTTAATTCTTTATTTATTTCCAGCGCGTAGGCTTTCTTTGGAACATGCCTTTTCTCTGCACCCAGGTCAAGCTCAGGGGATTCAAAAGAAAGTGTTTCCTCATCAAAGCTTGAGAACTTAACCTGAATGCCGTCCAATTCCTCCTTGCTTGCAGTCTCAGTCTGGATGATTATGTCTCTATGAGAAAACCTAAGTGATGTTTCTTCATCTTTCGGAACATAGATTCTTCTCTGCTCTGTGTCAAATGCAGCAGCTTTGTACTCTCCGGCTAGAAGAACCTCTGTAAACACATAATCCCCAACATAGTCGAGAGATATCTTTGAGCTTTCCCTTATAATTATAGGATAAACCCTGTCTGTTGAGTCAATCCCGTCGCTTACCCTCACAGTAATATTAACAGTTCCGTCAAAGCTTGTTTTTACGAAAAGCATGCATGCCTCATTGCTGATTTTTGCTATGCTCACATTGCTGTATATCCAGGAAGGGCTGGTTTGGTTTATGCTGCAGGTTATGTTGGTGAAGATGTCAGGGTCTGAGATTTGGATTCTTTCATAATGCCCAACATTAGCATATCCGTGGCTGCTAAGCTCATCAGTCTCAAACTGAGGAGCCCTGTTAGCAATTGAAAAGTTCTTTAGGGAAGTCTCAAATGAATTTCCTGCGTTGTCTTCCGCGATTATTTTATACTCTACAAAGCTTCCGGGCCTGAAGCTTCCCGGGGGAAGCTCTTTAGTCCAGGTTTCCAGGTATCTTTTCCTAAGGCCTGCGGTAAAGCTTTCAGTTTCGCCTGAGTAGGTAACTGAGTAGTTCACAGTAACAGACTTGACTCCAGAGTTTATTTCTTTATTGTCAGGCATATCCTTTACAACAGCCCTGAAAGTTGGCTTGTCTGTATCATAAAGCGTATTCTCCATGCTTGAGGTTCCTTCGTCAATTCCGAAGTATGTTACATTCGGGGCCAGGTTGTCAACATAGAATCTCTTAATCAGAGTTGAGCTGTTGCCGTTTTTGTCTGTCAGTGTTACATTCAGCGTGTACTTGTCTGGTTTCCATTGCTCTTCAGTGAGGTTTAAGCTGATGTTAAAAAGCTTGTAATTTTTCTGTTCATCAAGGTTTTCCACAAAATTTAGCATTACAGACTTGCTTGAATTCCTGATAATAATCGAGATGTTTTTGAAAGAGGTTGCTATTACCCCAAGCTCAATATCCTCCTGCTTGTCATAATAATCCTCAAGCCCGCTTGTAAATGCTTTTGGGAACGGCTGGCTTACCCTGACAAGATAAGTTTGTGTAGTGCTTCTGTTAAAGACATCCTTTACAAGTAATGAGAACCACATGGCTTCATCATCAGGGTTGGTAATTTCAAGCACCTGGCCAGCCTGAATGAAGCCGCTTCCTGACTTGGTTGGGACAAGGTTGCTTTTTGTATTGTTGCTTGAAGCATTTCCAAAGGCGTACTTCCACTCACCTATCGGAGAGAAAGTGCTTATGTTTATCTCAAACTCGTAGTAGTACCTGTTGAAAAGAAGCACATCATTGACTACTATAGGGCTGATTATGCTTATTGAAGGAGCGCTTGTTGTTTTTACAATATTTACCTCCTTACTAAGGCTTGTTCCCTGCCTGTTGCCAAATGAGTCTTTGCAGGATATATAATAAGTGTGCTTGCCATTAGTGCCTGTTGGAAGGCTGCAGTTGTATAAATCAGAGCCGTTCACTACCTGACTCATAGAATGGCAGTTGGTTATGTTATAAACTTCAGTGTATCCTATGTTGTATTTTGAGACTTTGCAGATCGCTCCGTTTTCAGCCGTGAAGAAAACATGTGTGTGTGTGTCTTCAGCAAGGTCATAGTACCAGCCTCCCCTGAGTATATTTCCGCCGCTTACATTTACTATCTGGACCTTTGCAGGCGGCTTGGTGTCCATAAAGAAAACACCGTGAGAAGTGGAAACATTGGAAAACAACCCGGCTCCGTTTTCAGCCCACACCTTAAGGAAGTAAGTCCTGTTATTGGTCAGGTTTAAGTCTCTTAGGGTAAGGTGCCTTTCATTTGATGAGTTTGTCCCGGAAAAGATTACATTGTTTAGTGAGTCCACAAGCTCATAATGGTATCTTCTTATGCCGCTTTCACTGTCATATGACCTGGTCCAGTTAAAGTAAAGCGTGTTTGATGTGGTAAACACGACCGGAGTGTAGATTGTCACAGGGCTTGGCTTCGTCGTATCAACATATGAAACATTGTCAATCAGCTCGCCAGCGTAAAAGAAGTCCTTGGAATTTCCTGCCCAGTCCCAGGTTCTTATGAAGAACTTGTAGCATTGCCCGTCCTCTGCAGTGTATGTAATAGAGAACTCGGGAGTGTAGCCTGTGAAGATATGCTCTCCCACGCCAAAGCTTCCGCAGTTAAGTGTTGCTGGGTCAATTGGCGCAAACATTACATATATTGAGCCCTTTGCGAAGCCCGAGATGCTGTCGTTCCCGAAGAAGCCTGTCAAGCTCAGCTCGTTTGAGAATGAAACTTTTCCAGTCGGGTAATTTATCCAGCCTCCATAAGGCGGATCCGTGTCAACAGTAAAATTAATGTAGCTGTATTCAGAAGGTATAAGGTTTTCACCTATGCCCCTCACTCTTAGAAAATACTTTTTTCCATTCTCAAGGCTAATATCTGTAATTATTACATCCTGCTCTGAAGTTGTGCCGTTCCACTTGCAGGCGCCAAAGTTTCCGTCAGCCATCTCGCCAATGCAGTACTCATGCTGTATCTCCTCAGAATAGGTGTGAGTGTAATTCCATGTTGCCCGCAGGTTGTTAACAAGGTTTGTGTAGGGCAATGCAGGAACCAGCTCAACATACTGGATGACCGGCGGGCTTAAGTCCCAGAAAATGTAAAGCCCGGAGTAAGTGCTCGGGCCTATGTTTCCAAGGGAATCTCTTGGTGTTACCTTGAGCTGGTAGGCGCGCTTAATCCTCGGGCTTGTAATGTTAATAGTGATGTTTGTTGAGTTTGTGCTTCCGTTAAGAAGCACTTTGTAGCCGCCGCCCATCCCGCCTTTGCTCAGGCTTTCAAGAAACTCGTAATGGTAAGTAATCTCCTTTTCACTCTCAACCTCGGACCAGTTGAAGAAAAATTCCGGCTCATAAACCATAACTGGTGCACCCGGGACAGGATAGATGTATTCAATCTCTCCGACAATGGTATAAAGCCCGATAACAACTGTTTTTGAAGAGGACTGCCCAAGAACATCAGTAAAGTTAAATGTCAGGTTATACTCCCCATCTTCCAGGGAAGAGTTTGAGTAATTCAGGGTATAATGGTGCCTTTTCGTGGTATGGTTGAAGGTATGGCTGGTTACCATGCTGGAGAGGTTTGTCGTGTTGATGTAATCAACCTGGGTTCCGTTTTTAGTGAGGTTTATCCATGAGCTGCTGAAGTTTATCTCTGAATAGTCTTCTATTTCTATCTCAACAGTTAATGTGCTGTTAAATTCAACATAGTTTGGCGCAGTGATTATTGGGCTGATGTTATCGTATATTATCTGCTCCATGTTGCTTTCATGGAATATTTTTGACCTGTTTGCCCTCACCCAGACCTTGTTAACCCCACCCAGAAGACCAATCACCTCTTCAAACCATCCAGCCGGCCTTTCTGTACCATAAACAGAAAACAGGAGATTGTTTTCGATCTCATCCTCAAGTGTTTGGGAAAGGTTTATTCTTGTTTTTCCAGGCTCGTAAGGGCTTGTCCCGGAAATCTCATACCTTTTGAAGCAGTTCCTGTAATGGAAGTCAAACTCGATATAATTCCCGGAAACGATTTCACCGATGTTAGCCTCGTATTCTTCAGTACTGATTACAATATAGCCTTGGCCTGCTTCAGCACCCTGAATCACCCGGATGTCTGTTGCAAGGGCAGGCGAGGGAGTATCATCAGATGAGGTTACAGTTTCGTTCAGGCTTTCCGAATTTTCGTCAGTTCTTTTAATGGAAACTGTTGTGTTAGGCTGGCCCACAAAGCCGCATACAGTTATACTGCTTTCTGAGGTAAGGGCTTCCAAAGGCGCGAGAAATGCATACGGAGCAAGTGTAGTGTAGAATGTCCTTTGCCTGTAATGGCTTGAGGTTGAGTTCTCGCAGGTTATCCTGAAGATATACTCATCTCCTGCTGAGATGTTTCTTGTCAGGGCTGCAAGGCTCCAGGTGGTGTTTGTATTATTGTCTATTATTTCGGTTTTGGCAAGGTTGGATTCTTCTAGCCCGCCATATGGTGAAATGTGCAGGGTGCATAATGCGCTCTCATGAACCAGGGAAGTGAAGTTGAAGTCAAACCTGAAATCGCTGAGCTCGGTTATTGTCTGCTCGCTTTCAGGATGGTGCACTTCCACGATAATGCTTGCAAAGGCATTTCCGCTGAGGGAAACCGCAAAAAAGCAGACTATTACAGTAGCCATAAGCATTTGTTTCAGTTTCCGTTCTTGCGTTGGATATCTCATTCTTCTTTTATATTTACCAGGTAGGATGGCCCAATCTTTTTTACCTCGAGCTCTTCCCTGTAAGTTTCAACCAGGTCTTTTACTGTCTGGTTGGATATGTTAAACCCTTTTGCAATAGAAGAATAGGTCTGGTCAGGGTTAAGCCTAAGGTACTCTAAAAATTGTTCTTTTGATGGAACCATCTGTCCTTGTCTTTATAAGCGCATTTTATAA
>DSBS01000042.1 GCA_011045925.1 Candidatus Woesearchaeota archaeon
AACATCTGTAGCTCCTGTTGTTGTTAATGTTAAAGCATGCGCCCCGCTCCTTGTAAGTGTTGCTGAGCCTCTTGTGAGTGTGAATGTGTTTGTCCCGGTTGACACTGTCAGTCCGTTGTATGTTTTTCCTGTCAGTGTTGCTGGTATGTCAGCATCTACTAATGCCCTGAATGTAGGTGCAGCGTCTCCTCCTGCTGCTGGCCCTGCGAGTATTGCATTTGCAGACTGGTCATTCCACGATGCTGTCAGTGTTCCAGCATCCGTAACCGGGCTTCCTGAGATTGAGAACTGTGCCGGCATGCTTAGCCCTACGCTAGTAACACTTCCGTCTCCTGTTCCCACAGCCACACACTGCACTCCTGTTACAGTAGCATTCATAATAGCCTGGCCTGCGGGGCATGTACCTGCAGCTGCTGCACTTAGGCTGGTTCTTGCACCCTCAGCTGTTGTAGCGCCTGTTCCACCATAGGTTACCGCGATTGTATCTCCCTGCCATTCGCCAGCAGCAGTAATATTGCCTCCTGCCGCCCCAGTTCCGAGCCTAATCCCGCCCCGGGCTTCAATAGCGCTCTCAGCAATCAGACCAGCAACCTGTGCTGTTCTGGGCAGGTATAAGCCATAGCTGGTAAACTGAGCAACATTATCTGTGCTATCGGATCTTATAGCAATCCTGTCACTTGTTCTGTATATTTTTGCATTGGCATTCCCAAACTGAACATAAGAGGTGGTTCCGCTCCCGATCGTAAGCCCAGGGTCGGCGGTTGAAGAAATCAGGACAGCGCCTGTAAACCTGCCTGTTCCGGTAACATCAAGGTTGTAGTCTGGCGAAGCCTGCCCAACGCCGAGCCTGGATTCTGAGCTGTCCCAGTGAAAGCCAGCACTATAAGTCAGGTTTGATGAGTCAAGCCAGTATGCAACCTTGCCAGCTGAGCCAGAACCGCCGAACCCACTTCCAGAAACAGAATCAACATAATCCTTGGTAGCAGCGTCGCTTCCAAGCGAAGGAGTGCTGAGGTTTGCAATCCTGAAATTCTTCATGTTAAGAGTCCCGTTTATGTTAAGAGCATCAATAGGGTAGATTGTTCCAATCTCATACAAGTCAGTAGCAAGGGCAAAACAGGCAAAAAAAATAACCAAAACAGTACCCAGAACTCGCTTAAGCAGCCTCATACCCTTTTTCCTCTTTTAAGCCTTTTTAAATCTTTCTTTTTTGCTCAGGATTCTTTAAAAAAAGAAATCCCAAAACACATAACGCACAAGCTAATGAAAATAATAAATAAACCCATAAAAATCATTTTCTTTGTTTCCCTTAAGTTTGAGTGGTAAAGGTAAGAAGACCTCTCAAATTCATCGTATTTTAGGGTTTCGCCATCAAGATAAGCTACTTTTATGTCATTATTTTCAGTAACCTTTATTGAGCTAAATATGCCAGCGTTTGCTCCCTCTACGAAGAGCACTTCCTCAAAAGCGTTCGCGTCATCAGATTTAAGCACAAAAAGTCCCTCTTTTCTTCTGTTGAACGAGACGTAAATCCCTTCTTCGCTAGCATCAGTTGATATCCTTGACTCATAACCATCAGCAATCTTTTTAGGCACTTCATCTTCAAAAAAAGAGAAGTAAATCCCTTTGTCATCGTAGTTGTAAAACACAACATAAGGCCTTTCCTTGAAAATTCCAACACCCATTGCATTTGCAGTTATATCCCTGAATTCAGTTTTCCATTCTCCTGTTTTGGTATCATAAGAGCTAAGCCTTAGCTTAAGGTCGTCCCTGCCCCTGTGTGCGAGAAAAATCTTGCTGCCATAAGCAACGCCGGCAGTATTAACTCCTGTTTCAGTTTCAAGGAGAACAGGCTCTTCACCGGGCCTAGCCATCATAAACTTTCTTCCCTGGTCAACATGATAAAACACATAAGGGCCTTTTCCATCCACAAAAACAACAACAGAGTAGACCCCGGTGCCTATTCCAGACACTCTAATGCTGTCGATAAGAACCTGCTCTTTTGCAGAGGTATTATAATAAAAAAGCCTATCTCTTCCAATCTGATAATTCATAAAAGAGAGGTGTACAGTATCCTTGTAATCAATATCAGCAGAAATAAAGAATCCAAGCGTTAGTTCCTTGTTAATCTGCTCTTCTTTCCAGTTTCTGCCCATCTTATAAAAATCTTTAACCGTATTCTCAGAATAAGCATGCTTAACTCCTCCGCCTGTTCTTTCAGCGTAGTAGAAAATGTGCGGGTTGTTTTTTGAATCATAAATCAGATCAAGGAATCTTGAGGGTGCTTGCATGTCTAAGGCATAAGACTTCCACGAGGGCAGATCGAGCTCTGCCTTATTCGCTTCAAAGAATAGAAACATGAAAACAAGTGAAACGCCCAATAGAATTAAGCCGAAGTAAACATACCTTAAATTCATTTTTATCCAAGCATAACCAACACTTCAATAACGCCTGTTTCTTTATCCAGACTCCCCAGGGCCTTACCTACAATAGCCCCTTTGCATAAAGAAAGGCTTTCACACTTCATCGCGTGCCCCTCTTTTGATGATGTTGTAAGCAAATCGCCAGGCCTGATAAACCCGGTTTCATTTACAACCTTTGTTGGCACAATCCCGGATAATGCAAGAGGAAGCCCGTCTCTTTCCATAGCAAGCAGGTATGCAGGCTTTGTTGAGATTATTCCTGCAGCACTTGTGTCATAGGGCTTGCTGGACTTCTTAACAGTAAGGTCCCCTGAGATTACAACAACATCACCAGGCTTAGGTGCGCCAGAGAAAAAAACATTCTCAGCGATATCTCCACCAGCTCCCTGAACCGTTCCAAGGATATTTCCCCCAACTCTTATATCTCCCTCAACATACATCGAGTAATCTTCTGCAGGCATCCTGGCTTCTGCCTCAGCTAAGCTTGAAGTAACCCCTATATTTTTAGCATGAAGAACTTTTGTATTAAAAATATCATAATTATTCATGTCTAAATCTCCTGTAGGTGTTAAGTCTCCTGCAATGTTCCCGTAGATTGTGCCGGTAACATTTAGGTTCCCTTCCACATGAAGCCTTTGTGATGCTGTACTGCCTCCTATTGCAACATTTCCAGATGCATCAATTCTCATTCTTTCTGAATTGCCTGTGAAGAACCCCAGAATATTAGCTGCAACCCTTTCAAGCCCCACCCCAGGGTCAGTCAGGGAAAGCTGCCTTGAAGGGCTGTATGTGCCAATCCCAACCCTGCTTGCGGTATTGTCCACATACAAAGTTGTTGCATTAACATGGTCTGTGCTCGTAATAAGCTCTACAACTGTGCCAGTATCGTTCCATCCTGAAGCGGCTCCACCAGAGCTTAGCCTTTCGCATGTAACGCTGCCGTCCTCATCAATCTCCCTGATAACATAACCTGCAGAGCACCCATCAATCATCGAAAAGTTAAAGAGAGAAGCATTATTAAAATAGCCCAAAGGTGAATAAAAGGCCAGCCTTAACAGTGAACCGCCAGAATTATCCTCAAAGTTTAGGTTTGTGCCATCAATCTGGTAGTCTTTATAATACATCCTTCCAAACTCAAGCTCAAGCCTGTTTGCAGGGTTCTGCCCAAGCATAACATTCCATGAGCCATTCTTAACAGCATCAGTAAACGTTTCCTGCCAGATTGGAGCTGGTGCTGTGTATGTTTCATAAATCAGCACAGTTAGGTCTCCATTTATCAGCGATCCAGAATCCTTTGCGCTGGTTCCCTGGTCAGAAAGTTGTATATATGCAGAATAGCCCACTGAAATAAAAAGCACAGAAAGCAGAATCATGAGCAAAAAGGGCTTTTTCATTATAACCTGCTCCTGGTTATTATTCATTTTTAAATCTTTCGTAAATAAATGGGTTTTTTCTTTAGTGACCTTATTTATTCTTTTTCCCAAAATAAAAAGAAAAGCTTTTTAAATCAACCCTTACTCTCCAGATTAGCCTTTAATGAGGGCATCTGCCTGAAAGGGGTTTTCTGGTGCTCTTTTAGGCAAACTGAGGTGGAACATAATGTCAGAGGAGATAATCGATAAGGTTTTTGAAGCTGTGGAGATTGCAAAAGCCACAGGAAAAGTCAAGAAAGGAACAAATGAGGTAACCAAGCTTATTGAAAGAGGAAAGGCAAAGCTTGTGGTTTATGCAGAAAACGTAAATCCAAAAGAAATAGTTATGCACCTGCCGCTTCTTTCTAAGGAAAAGGGCGTGCTTTGTATTGGTGTCCCAACCAAAGAAGAGCTTGGCGCAGCTGCCGGGCTTGGTGTAAGCACAGCATCAATAGCTATTACCGAGCCAGGCGAGGCCAAAGCAATTATAAAGGAAATAACAGAAATGCTGGCAGAGAAAGACAAGAAGCCTGAGCCAAAGCCAGAAGAAAAGCCAGAAAAGAAGGAAACATCTGAGTGAAAATGGCACAAAACAAGCAGGAACAGGATGCAGCCAAGAAGCCAGGCGTGTATTTTGAGGATGCAGTACCAGCAAGAGTTGAAGAAATTGTAGGCAGGACTGGCATGAGGGGAGAGGCAACACAGGTGAGGGTAAAGATCCTTGCCGGAAGAGATGCGAATAAAATTATAAGAAGAAACACAAAAGGCCCAGTCAATGTCGGTGATATGCTTATGCTAAGAGATACAGAAATAGAGGCAAGGCCGCTTGGCCAGAAACGAAAGAGGTGATTCTTTTGAAATGCACTTTTTGCAGTAAGGAAATGGAGCCAGGGACAGGCAAGGTTTTTGTTCAGAACAACGGAAAAAAGATTTTTTTCTGCTCAAATAAATGCGAAAAAAACATGCTTAAGCTTAAGAGAAATCCCTCTAAGCTGAAGTGGGCTCAAAAAAAGAAAGCTTAATGTGGGTGAAATGAATGATTCAGCAGACATTAGTCTTAATAAAGCCAGATGGAGTCCAGAGAGGGCTCGTAGGCAGGATTATACAGAGGTTTGAGGATGTTGGACTTAAAATGGTAGGAATGAAAATGGTCTGGGTTGACACAGAAAAGTCAAAAACCCATTATTCAGACCATGTAACAAAGACATTCTATAAGTCTCTTGAAGAGTTTATTACCTGCGGTCCTGTAGTTGCGCTTGTGATAGAAGGAGTTCAGGCAGTTGAGGTAGTAAGGAAGATAGTTGGCCCAACAGAGCCAAGGACTGCCCCGCCAGGAACCATAAGAGGCGACTTTGCCCACATGGGCGCTTCGTTTTCCAACAAAAGAGGCATTGCAGTAAAGAACTTAATTCACGCTTCAGGTACGGCTGAAGAGGCTGAAAAGGAGATTAATATATGGTTTGACAGGATAGAGATGCATTCATACAATGTTGTTTACCAGATTCATTCAATGGGGTAGATAAAAATGGCAAAGATGATTGACAAGATAAAGAAAATAATAGCAAACCCAAAAAACATTAGGAATATTGCAATAGCAGCGCATATTGACCACGGGAAAACAACTTTCTCAGATAACCTTCTTTCTGGAGCCGGAATGATCTCAGAGGACCTGGCTGGCAAGCAGCTTGTTCTGGATTTTCATGATGATGAAAAGCAGAGAGGAATCACAATTGACTCAGCAGCAGTTTCCATGGTTCACATTTTCAAACAGGAGGAATACCTAATTAACCTTATCGACACCCCGGGCCATGTTGATTTCGGAGGAGATGTTACAAGGGCTATGAGAGCAGTTGACGGAGCAATTGTAGTCTGCTGCGCAGTAGAAGGCATAATGCCTCAGACTGAAACAGTTCTTAAGCAGGCACTTAAAGAGAGAGTTAAGCCGATTTTGTTTATTAACAAGGTTGACAGGCTGATAAAAGAGCTTAAGCTCACCCCTGAGGCGATGCAGCAGAGGTTTGTTAAGATTATCGCAAGCTTGAACACGCTTCTGGATTCGCTTCTGCCACCTGAACTAAAAGGAAAGTGGCAGGTTAAGGTTGAAGACGGCTCAGTCTGTTTCGGCTCAGCCTTCCACAACTGGGCGCTTTCTGTTCCTTATATGCAGGAAAAAGGCATTTCTTTTAAGGATATCATATCTCTTTATGAGGAAGATGCTTCCGAAGCAGCAAAAAAGGCAGCAAAGATGGTGCCAATTCACGAGGTTATACTGAACGCAGTAGTTAGGCATCTTCCAAATGCAGTCGATGCACAGGCATACAGAATAAAGAAAATCTGGCATGGCGATCTTGAGTCGGTTGAAGGTAAAGCCCTTGTTAATGCAGACCCCGACGGAATGCTTTCCTTGGTAATTACCAAGGTTGTTGTCGACTCGCAGGCAGGGGAGATAGCAACAGCAAGGGTTTTTTCAGGAACAGCAAAGAAAGGCACGCAGGTTTATGTTGCAGGAAGGGAAGAACAGGCACGGCTTCAGCAGCTCTTTATCTATAATGGCCCCAAGAGAGATATTATTGAAGAGGTTCCTGCAGGAAATATTCTTGGAATAGCAGGAGTAAAGGTTTTTCCAGGCGATACTATCTCAACAAAGAAGGACCTCGAGCCATTTGAGCAGATTACCCACCTGTTTGAGCCGGTAATTACCAAGTCAATTGAGGCAAAAAGCCCATCAGACCTTCCAAAACTGATAGAAGTGCTGAGAATCGTAGGAAAAGAAGACCCAAGCATAAAAATCGAAATTAACGAAGAGACAGGCGAGCACCTTCTTTCAGGGATGGGAGAGCTTCATCTTGAGGTCATTGAAAACAGAATAGTGAAAGAGAAAAACGTGGATGTAAAAACCTCGCCTCCAATCGTAGTTTATAGGGAAACAGTAACAAAAGAGTCTCAGGAATGCGAAGGTAAATCCCCAAATAAGCACAACAAGCTTTACTTCAAGGTTACCCCTCTCCAAGAAGAGTTCAGGAAGCTTATCAGGTCAGGCGAAGTGCCTGAGATGAGAATAAAGAAAAAGGATGAAGAGACTTGGAGAAAATTCGAAGCAGCAGGAATGGACGCAAAAGAGGCCAGAAAAATTATGGATGTTTTCAAGGGAAATATTCTTGTTGATGGCACTAGGGGAATAGTGCATATTGGTGAAATTATAGAAATGGTTATGGACATGTTTGAGGATGTAATGAAGTACGGCCCTCTTGCAAGAGAGCCAAGCCTGGGCGTAAAGGTAGTGCTTACGGACTGTGTCCTGCATGAAGATGCAATTCACAGAGGCCCGGCCCAACTTTACCCGGCAGTAAGAGAAGGAATCAGGGGAGCAATAATGACTGCCTCGCCAATGATTCTTGAGCCTCTTCAGGTTCTGAGATTCGAAACCCCATCAGACTTTCTGGGTGAAATCTCAAAAATAATCTCAAACAAGAGAGGCCAGCTTATAGATATGCAGCATGAAGGCGAGCATGTTGTAGTAATAGGAAAGCTGCCTGTTGCAGAAATGTTCGGGCTTTCAAGCGAGCTAAGGTCTTCCACAGAAGGCAGGGGCTATTTTTCGCTTGTAGACCAGGTGTTTGAGCCATTGCCGTTTGATCTCCAGGAAAAAATAAAGAGGCAGATAAGGGAAAGAAAGGCATTGAAGCTCGATGAAGATATAGCAATGCCGGCTTGATTGCTTTCTTTTTTTATTTTTTTAGAATTATTTAATTATTTTTTCTGGTTTTTATGCATGCTGCTTAATTACAGGTCACATCCCCTTAGAATACTAATTTCCTTTTCTTTCTGGGATTCAAGCCTTTTAATGTCCAGAGAAACCTGCTCTTTTTTATTCTCAATCTTATCCTTTTCCTGAATTAGGAGCGCTCTCTCAGTATCAAGCTGGCTCAGGGTCTTCCTTAATTCCAGCAGTTCATCTTTCCCTGAGAGATATTCATAAAGCTCTTTTATCTGCTGCTTCAGGAAGCTAATTTCCTCTGCTTTTCTTCTGATTTCCTCTTTATTTTCAGCCTCGCTTGTCATCTCAAGAACTTTTTCAGCTTTATATTTTTCAAAGGCAGCCTGAAAGTCTTCTTTCATCTCTTTGATAATAGGCATCTGCTTTTCGCTGGAGTGAAAAATCCCTGCAAGCCGCTTAAGGTTAATAAGGCTTCTAAGCTCATCTATTTTCTTCTTAAGCTTATACTTTTTTTCTTCGAGCTCAATTTTCTTTTCAGCCTTTTTTTTGTATTCTTCGCTGTTTTTTATATTTTCAGCCTCTCGGCTTAGCGCTTTCTCTTCTTTTTCCACTTTTTTCAATTTATTCTTTATCTCATTAATCTCGTTCTCAATCTCTTCTTTAGCTTTATCTTTGTCAAGGATATCCTGCTTAACTGATTTAATCCTCTCGATTGAATGAGAAGCATCAATAAGCTTTTTGTTGTCGCTAATGATCTTTTTTATGTCCCTGAAGAAAGAAGAAATGCTGTTGACAACATCTCCAAGCTCCTTTCCAACCAAATAAGTTGCCTTCTCAAAGCCCATGTAAGACTTTTTCTCAAAGTCGTGCAGAACAGAATCTGCTTCTTTAGCAATCTCCTGCAATCCACCAAACTCCTTTTGGTTTAGCTCCTCAAGGTTTTGTTTCAGCCTTTTGACCTGCCTAAGAAAGCTTTCAAGGTTGCCTTGGACAATGGCTTTTATTTTGTCTTCAACCTTCTTCTCATTAAGGTTAACCTTCTCAATTGCAGGAATCTCTTTGTCAAGCTCGTTTATCAGAGAGCTTATTCTTTCTTTTGCTGTTTTAATAGCAGATTTCTGAAGCTCTTTAACCTGTTTTTCCCTTAGTGAAATCAGGTCTTGAGGGCTTAGGTTTTCCTCATAAGATGGCCTGGCTTTCTTTTTCCTTTTAAAGATGTCAAAAAGCCCCATGCACAAAAGTACCTTTCCATTCTTTATTAATCTTGTTAAATTTTGCTCTCTGCTTTAAGTTAAGTTTATTAATTACTATTCCTTCCTGAAAAACATGCAATTAAGGATGCTGCATGGAGAGCTTTACGGGTTTTCAGTATCATATAGGGACTCTGAGCAAGGTGAGGTGAAAAGCTTTGTAGCTAGCTTTTTTAATCATTTAGCTGACAAAGGCATAGACCAAAAGTTTTGCATAAGCGATGTCTTTGGCATGATGGAATCAAAGGAAGAGACTCATCTTAATCTGGATGTTCTTGTTGAGTTCAGCTATTTAGGCGAAAAAGAATATCCAAACCAATTAAGATTTTTCTCACATGGGTTTGACCCTGTTATTGACAAGCCTCTTTTTGTTAAGTATATAAAGCCAGCTTATCTCAGAGCATTTGAAGATTACTTAAGGAAAGATTAGGAGCCTTGTGCAATAAGAAGCTCTCACCGCACATGCTTCTTAAACATAATGCTGTCTAAAAAACCAAAAGATGCAGTCCATAATTTTTTAATGGCATCAGGATTCCCCTCAAAAGAAAGAAAATTGTTTGCATAAATGCTCTCCTTGATAGACCAGCCAAGATTATCGAAATCCAAGCTTTGGTCGGGTATTGCAATAAGGAACCCCAACTTCTTATAGGAGACATGCTCATCAGGGTTTGATACCACAGGAACATCGTACTTTTCTCCTAGTTTTCTTGCCTGCCTATTCATCCAGGGCCCAAGCACAGGCAGGACATTCATGTATCCATTCGTTTCTATCGCATTCATGAATTCTTTATTTGAAATAAAGGTTTCTTTTCCCATTCCAGAGAAAAGCAGGAAGTAAACATGCGGGGCTGTAGTGAAAGTATTTTTTGTTGCATCGTATATCAGCATCTCTTCCTCACTAACCTTGCCATTATCAATCCTCTGGCGAATCTCCTCTGGCGCGGCAAAAAACCTCTCTAATTCTTCTCTCGTGTCAAAATACTGCAGGTAAACGTTCTTTGTTTTTACTTCTGCTTCATCATCAGGCATCCCTCTCTGGCTCTTAAGACTCAACTTTACCTCCTCAAAAACCAGTTCTCTCAAGAGGTCTTCAAAAGTTTTCCTTTGGCTTAGCTCAATAGGATAGCTGATGTTGTGGACTACAAAATGAAAGTTTTCGATTTTTGGCTCTGCACCCTGCTTAATCGTATACTCAGCCCCTCTTGTAACATAAGCAACTCTTTTTATATCCTCATCAGGAAGCAGCTCGTAGTCAAATTTGAGTGTGAAAGGGTTCACTTCAGAGAGCGTAACAGTTACATCTTCATCTGAAAACCTAATCGTAGTGTCGTTCAATATTTCATAAGGAATCTTTTTGGTATACTCATCCTTGCTGTTTTCAAAGCCTTTTAAGGTAATCCACTCTTCCTCGCCGCGGATGGCCCTGAAAAAAGGGTCAATATCCTCAGTATTATTGTGCTGAGTATTCCCAACTACAACAATTCTCTCTACATCAGCTTCCTCGCTTTTTCTGACAAGAAACCCTTGCTGGGAATAAAGATTGATAATATCAAGAAGGTTTCCTGAGCCCTCTTTTGGCAGGCTGTCTGTGTGAATATGGTTGATAATAGGAACATAATCCTGGACTTGTGTCTGAAAGCTTTTAAGCTGCTGCCTTCTTTCGATTGTTTCAGCCACCAAATCCTCCGCCAGATTAACGCCAAAAAGCGAAACATAAGCTACGCCGGCAAAAGCCAGCACTTTTTTTAGAAAGCTAGATTGGCTTGTCTTTCTCTGGTAATCAAAAAATTCCTCGGTTGCCTTATCCTCAAGCCGCCACGTGTTCTTTTGCTTCATTTTTTTAACTCTGAAGTTGTGATTTATATATAAATCTTGTGGGGTTTTTATTCTATAAGGAGCCAAACCTTTAAATAGGCTTTACTCTTTTAAACCTGAATGGGAAAGCTTATTCTTGTCAGGCATGCAGAATCAGAAGATAAAGGAAGTGAGATAGTGCTCACAAAAAAAGGCGTTTCCCAGGCAAAGGCACTTGCAAAATTCCTTTCTGAGCTTACCATCTCAAAAGCTTTTGTAAGCGACACCAAAAGAGCCCTCCAGACTTATGAAGAGTACAGAAAACTAAAGCCAGAGGTGCCAGCAGAAATATCCTCTTGCTTTCAGGAAATATACAGAGTTGTTGTCGGAGGCGTAGAAAAGCCAGGTACTCCTAAAGAAAAAGAGCAGCAGGACAAAGAGAGGGCAGAGCAGGCATTCATAAGAGTAATTAATGAAGCAGAAGGAAATGCCAGCATTGCACTCTTCGCCCATGCTAACCTCATTAGGTTTTTCATCTCAAAAATTCTTAACATGGAAAACAAAAACCTCTGGGATACAATGTTCATTGATAATGCCTCGGTTTCCCTTATCGAAATCAGCAAGGGCAAACAAATCCTCCGGCTTTTAAGCAGCATCAGCCACCTTGGAGACAAGGAGACAAGGAGATTCTTTGCTAAGGATGCACTGGAAATGCATTACTTTTCTTAGGATTGTAGCAACTGTACAGTGTTGATTTTTCGCAAAGCTTAAATACTAAATAATCTTCATTTCCCTTTATTGAGCTTAAATAAGGAGCTTAATCCCTTGAGTTAGGCCAATAGAGGTTGAAAACAATGAAAGTTTCACTGGGAGAGTTATATGTTTTTTCAGCAAAGGATCCGGAAGAAAGAAAACCATTGGGATTTTCTGTTGAGTTTGAGAAAAAAGAGAAGGGTTCAATAGATGCTGTAGCAACCAGTATTGTGGAGAATTTAGGTTTGGAGAATTTAGGAACAAAAAAAGAATCTTATTTGAAAAGAGAATCTTATATGAAAAAAATATTATCTTCAATTAAAGATGAAACAAATTTAGTTTTACCGATAAAGTTATCAGAAACTGAAAAAGTTTTCTTGTGCTATCATCCCAGAACTGTTGGAGGGGACAGTTTACTGTTTCTCCAGGCAGGCACGTTAGGTCCTGAGGAAAACTATGCTCCCGGTTCTCTTGCCTTAGAAAGAGTAGAATCTGCATATAACGAAGTTTTAGAAAAATATTCTCCACCTAAATAGAAATAGTTAGCTTTATTATGGGGTTGAACATCCAATTTCTATGCGCCTCTGGAGCATACACCCAAAATATTTGGACAAGGCAGGTATAGTTGCTGTCTGGCGTGAAGGCCTTCTAGCGAAAAAAGTCCTTGAGAATAAGACAACAGGCTACAGGAGCCATCCGCAGCTAGTGCGGTTCAGAAACCTCCCAGAGCCTATTTTATCAATAAATGCATACCTCACATACATTCTAGAAGAAGCAAAAGCAAGAGGCTACTGCTTTGACCAGGCCAAAATAAAAAAGTCTCTTCTAAAAAAGCAGATAGCAGTAACCTCCGGCCAGCTAGATTACGAGTTATCCCACCTGCTAAAAAAGCTCAGCAAAAGAGACCCGGAAAAGCTCATTAATCTAAAAGCAATAAGCCAGCCAGAGCCACATCCCTTGTTCAGGCCAGTCCCGGGGGAAATAGAATCCTGGGAAAAGCTATAAGATTTAAGGCGCAAGATTTGGGTTTCTCATATGGAAAGAGATTTTTGTCAGCTCCTCGACCTCTTCAACCTTTTTCTTAGGCACGCCCACATCCCTGGCAATCTGCTCTTTTTTCATTCCCTTCTCCAGCCCAAGCAGAACCAGGTCAACCTTTTCAGGCGCAAGCCTAAGGAACGACCAGTACTTATCCTCAACCCCCGGGATTATGTCAGGGTTCGGCTTTCTCGACAGAATCTCCTGCGGAATCCCTATGTGCTTCCCAATCTGTAGCACCTGGCTCCTGAAGAGATTCTTTAGCGGCATAATATCAGCCAGGTCATCCACACCAAACTTTACAAACAAGCCCACCATATCCTCGGACTTATGCGCGCTCCCGGCAAGAACCAGATTATTCTCCTCAGCATACTTGCATGCAAATACAAACCTCACCCTATTCTTAAGGTAAAGGTAAGACATTCCTTTTCTCACAAACGCATTTCCTTTCCCCTTAAGCCCGTCCTTAAGCGGGTTGTAAAGGCTCAGAAAGCTGCCAGCTGCAACCTTCTTCAACAGCCGCGAAGGAATCTTTGAGAGCACAAAGTCATAGTTCCCAAAAGCCTTAAGTACATTAGAGATATCGATTTCTTCATGGCAGATGCCAAGCTTCCTGCACAAAAGCAGAGCATATTTCTTAGCATCAGGATTACCCTCTTTCTCAGGCAGCATCAGTCCAAAAACCTTATCCTTTCCCACAGCCCTCACACACAGGCCAGCAACAACACTTGAGTCTAATCCTCCGGAAACAGGCACAATAACCCCTTTTTTTGAAAGATTCTTAACATTCTTTATAATAAACCTTTCAATCCTGCCAGAAACCTTTTCACAATCTATTTTCAAAGCTTCAGCACCAAGCTTCATGTAACCAGAAAGAAAAAGATGATTTATTAAATTAGCCCTTTTTATCAGAATAATAGCTCCTTTTCATGTATTTTGTGTGAAGCAACGCATGCGCTTTTTTGCTAAGCGGCTGTTCAAGAAACTCGCCATAAATCCTTATAATGTCAGGGTTTTCGTGGCTTCTCCTTGCCTTTTTTAGCTGGTCAATTGTATAAAGCCTTTGCATTCTCTCCCTTATGGTTTTCATATCCGTAGGGATGGGCTGCCCTCCGCCACCGATGCACCCTCCAGGGCATGCCATTACCTCAACAAAGTCATAATGCGCTTCTCCTTTTCTTATCTGCTCAAGCAACTCTCTTGCTTTTCCAAGAGTATGCACTACAGCAAATCTAACAACTCTTCCGTTTATGTTAATCTCGCCATGCTTAAAAAAATCCACTCCCCTAATCTGCTCGAACTCAACCTTTTCAAGCTTTTTTGATGTTGCAGTCTCGTAAGCAGTCCTCAAAGCAGCTTCACAAACCCCTCCTGAAACCCCAAAAATAGCACCAGCGCCAGAAGACTCGCCAAGCGGGCAGTCAAACTCGCTTTCATCCAATGCTTCAAAATTAATTCCAAACTCCTTAATCATTCTTGAGAGCTCTCGTGTGGTAATAACAAAGTCAATGTCACCAATAAACTCATACCTTCTTGCCTCGGTCTTTTTTGCAGTGCAGGGCATTATTGATGCAAGCTTTATGTTCTCAGGCTTGCTTTCAAGCTTCCCCGCAAAGTAAGTCCTGAACACGCTTGCAAGCATTTGCTGCGGGCTTTTGCATGAGGAAAGGTTGGGAATAAAGTCATGAAAGTTATCCTCAACGAACTTAACCCACGCAGGGCAGCAAGAGGTAAACATAGGCAGGCCTTTATTTTCCTTAATCCTCTCAAGAAGCTCGTTAGCCTCTTCCATGATGGTTAAGTCCGCGCCAAGCTGCGTGTCAAAAACATAGTCAAACCCAATCATCTTAAGCGCAGAAACAAGCTTTCCAACAGTAATGCCTTCGTTCTTGCCAAACTCTTCCATAATTGAAGCCCTGACGCTTGGCGCAACCTGGCAGGCAACAACAGTTTCCTTGTCATTAATAGCCCACATTAGATCAGAAGCCTCATATTTTTCCTCAAGCGCGCATGTAGGGCAGTTAAGCACGCACTGGCCACAGAAAGTGCATTCTGTTTCATTTATTGGATACTCAAAGGCAGTTGACATTTTGAGGTCTTTCCCTCTCTTAGAGTATTCAATAGCATAAACTTTCTGAAGCACATTGCACACCTCAACACACTTGCCGCACTTAATGCACTTCTTCAGGTCTCGCCTGAAAGAGTAGCAGGACTCATCAGGCTCAAACTCCTCCTTATCAATCTTCTCAAAAGGAATTCCGTGTATGTCGTACTCATTAGCATACTTGAAAAGCAAGCAGTCAGTAGACTTATTGCAGGAAAGGCATTCTTCCTGGTGGTCAGCAATAAGAAGCATAAGGTTCATTCTTCTGGACTCAATAACCTTGTTTGAGTGCGTTTCAATACTCATCCCATCACGAATCTTGGTAGTGCAGGAAGTTACAAGCTTGCCATCAGCCTCAACAACACAAAGCCTGCAAACCCCTCTTGGCTCAAGAAGCTCGTGATGGCATAATGTAGGCAGGTTAAGCCCAATCTCGCTACAGGCATCCAGGATGCTTTTGCTTTCCTGAAACTCATATTCCTTTTCATTAATCCTTACTTTCATCTTGCTTTATTTTACTCCTTGTCTATCGCCTGAAACTTGCAGACATCATAGCAGATTCCGCACCCAATGCACTTCTCCTGTATTATCTCGTGTATTTCCTTAGGGCTGCCATTTATTGCCTTAACAGGGCACTTCAGGAAGCACAAATGGCACCCAGTACATTTTTCGTTGATTTTAAACACGGGCTTGCCGCTGATTCTCCTCTCAAACTCATCCCTGAAATACTTAAGCGAGGAAAGCACAACATTGGGAGAAGTCTGGCCCAGCCCGCAAAGAGAATTGTCCCTAACATAAACAGCCAGCTTTTCAAGCATAGCAATGTCCTGCTCACTTGCTTTCCTTTCTTTAATCTTAATTATCAGGTCTTTCATCTGGATAATTCCTTCCCTGCAGGGCGTACACTGCCCGCAGGATTCCTTTTCAAGAAAGTCCAGGAAAAAAATGCACAAGTCAATAATAGAGTCATCTTCGTCAATGCAGATAATCCCGCCAGACCCAATGATAGAGCCAAGCTCCTGCATAGATTCATAGTCAATCTCGGTGTCAATAAGCGCCTCAGGAATACATCCACCGGAAGGCCCGCCAGTCTGAACACCCTTGAGCCTTTTTCCAGACTTCAGCCCACCGCCAATATCATAGATAACCTTTCTAAGCGCGGTACCCATTTTAACCTCAACCACTCCATTAAGCCTGATTTTGCCAGTAAGGCAGATTAGCAAAGTCCCTCCTGAAGATTTGCCGTTTCCCTTATCAAGAAACCATTCAGGCCCATTTCTTAAAATCAGCGGCACAAAAGCATAAGTCTTCACATTGTTAATGTTTGTAGGCTTTCCAAAGATTCCTCTTTCAGCAGGGAAAGGCGGCTTAATCCTGGGCTGTCCACGCTTGCCCTCAACAGAGTTCATCAGCGCAGTCTCCTCACCGCACACAAAAGCCCCAGCACCCTTCCTTATCTCAATATCAAAAGAAAACTTTTCAAGAACATTATTGCCAAGATATCCGTTCTCTTTCAGAATATCAATAGCAGTCTTAACTTTATCTATCGCAAGCGGGTATTCCTCCCGGATGTAAATAAAGCTCCTTGTCGCACCAGTGGCATAAGCCCCAATCAGCATCCCCTCAAGCACAGCAAAAGGGTCACTTTCAAGCAGGCTCCTGTCCATAAAAGCGCCCGGGTCGCCCTCATCAGCATTGCAGATGAGGAACTTCTCGTTGCCTTTGGCATTCTTGAGGAATCTCCACTTAATCCCGGTAAGAAACCCGGCGCCGCCCCTTCCACGAAGCTTTGCTCTCTTAAGAATGTCAATTATCTCGTCCTGCTTCATAGAAACAGCAGCCTTCAGCCCCTCAAATCCCCCAGATTCAATATAATCAGAGAGAGAAAGAGGCGTAGTGTAGCCGCACCTTGCAAGCAGCACTCTCTCCTGGAGTGCAAAGAAAGGCACATCAGTTAGCTTTCCATACTTTTTCCCATCAAGCTCAAATAGCATCTCATCAATAACATAATTGTTTATTACAGAGTCAACAATCCTTTCAGCCTTATCCTCATTAACATTAACATAAAGGATCCCTGAAGGCTCAACCAGCACATTCGGCACAGTTTCAGATAGCCCAGTGCAGCCCGTTTCCTTGACCTCAATCTCAATGCCCTTTCCTTCACATTCCTTCTTTCTGCCGGAAACAGCCCTGCATAAGCCCTCAAAAACCTCAAGCGAGCCGTTAGCCTGGCATCCAGTGCAGGTACAAACCCTGATAATATGCTTCATTTTAGCTTAGCTTCACCCTCCGCTTCCTTCTTAAGCTTAAAAATTAGCTCTTTGGTTTTTTCATAAGTCATCTTGCTGTAAATTTTTTTGTTTAGCCTCAGCACAGGGGCAAGCGCACAGGCGCCAAGGCACCTTACATCCCTTAAAGTAAACAAGCCGTCAGATGAAGTCTCATCAACACTAATCCCTGCAGCATCCTTTATTGCTCTTTTTATCTCACTGCTTTTGTTAATGTGGCAGGCAGTTCCCTCGCAAACCTCAATAGTATATCTCCCGCTTGTTGCAAGGTTAAACTGATTGTAGAATGTAACAAGGCCATAAAGCAGGGATAGCGGAATTCCAAGCTCCCTGCTTATCGAAGAAAGCCTTTCCCTGGAAATGTAACCCTCATTCTTGTTAATCTCCTGGAGCATCTCAAGAACCCTGGACTCGCCAGCAATCACAGTTTTCCCTTCCTTTTCCATGCATTAGTCTGGTTAAGCCGTTTTTTATAAAAGTTAATAACCTTTCAAAAGTGAAGAATTGTTAAAACAGGAACAACCATAGTCCAGCAAAAACAGATAAATTATTAAGAAGCGCCATCCAGCCCACAATTATGAAAGATCAAGTTCTAAATTTTGTTATGCTTTACCACAAAAGCGGAAGGTTCTTCCTTGCAGACAAAACAAAAGATTTTCACTCAAACTACGGCATGGCCAGTGCAGAAAAGCTTTCAAAAGCAAAGCCCGGAGAAACAGTAGAAACCAATAAAGGAATTCCGCTTTCAGTGCTTCAGCCAACATTTTATGATTTCTACACTAAAATAAAAAGAAGGGCACAAATCATCCCCTTAAAAGACGCAGCAGCAATACTTGCCAGCACTTTGGTTGGAAAAGAAGATGTTTGTATAGATGCCGGATCAGGCAGCGGCGCCCTCGGCATTTTTTTAGCAAGGTACTGCAAGCAGGTTATTTCCTTTGACATAAGGGAAGACCACCAAGAAATTGCAATAGAGAATGCAAAACAGCTAGGAGTAGACAACATAGAGTTCAGAAGCGAAAGCATATATGAGCCGGAAAAGATTAAAATAAAAGGCGCCTCGCTTCTTGTTCTGGATGTTCCAGAGCCTTGGAAGGCGCTAGAATCAGCATTGAAAGTGTTGGCCCATGGGGGATTCTTAGCAGTTTACACGCCAACTATAATCCAGAATGCAGACTTTGTAAACTCAATACTGGAAGACCAGCGGTTTCTTTACATAAAAACATCAAGCATAATGGAGCAGAAATGGGAAGTGGAAGGAAGAAAAGTAAGGCCAAAAAGCTGGAGCATAAGCCACTCTGGCTTTATTTCCCTTGCAAGGAAACTATAACTTTCTTTACATAAAGCTTAGTCTCAGCTACGCTTTTGCACCTGTTAATTCTTTCCTTCATTTCCCTTGAGCCAGTTAGCCCGGAAACAAAACAAGTGCAGAACCTCTTAAGAAGCCTGAGGCTTTTTTCATTCTTACATGCCCAGCTCAGGCAGGCAGTAGCCCTTTTTTTATCATCACTTTTTCTGCCGCTCTTTATCTCATTAAACAAAAGCGGGTTTTTTAGCGCAGCCCTGCCAATCATTACTGCATCAGCCTTGTCTTTTACACCCAAGTAATCATTAATTGAGCAGATATCGCCATTCCCAACAATTGGGCAATTAAAAAGCTTTTTAGCCTCGAAAATTGCATCCCAGTCACTCTTTCCGGAGTAGCCCTGCTTTACAGTCCTTCCGTGAACAGTTGCAAAGTCAACAATGCTTCCAATAGCATCAGCAATTTCAGAAACAGAATTTCGCTTCAACCCAAGCCTTATTTTAACACTTACAACGCCATTAAAATTATCTTTCACGCCCCTGACAATCTCTCTAAGCCTATACGGCTCAACAAGCAAAGCCCCGCCAGCCCCTTCATCGAGAATCTTGCTTGCTGGGCAGGCAGCGTTAATATCAATAATATCAAAAAGCTTGTTTTCAGAAATTATTTTGGCGCTTTTCTTGAATAGCTCAGCATCAGAGCCAAAAAGCTGAATTGCCCTTGGCTTGTGCTCCCTTTCTGAATCTTTAATCCAGCCCCATGTAATCTTGTCCGTCATCACAAGTGCATTTACATTAATGAAAGGAAGAAAAGCCAGGTCAGCACCATGCTCTCTGCATAAAATCCTGAAGCTTATGTTGGTAACCTCGCTTAGCGGAGCGAGAATTAGGTTGATTTGCTTGTTTTTGATTATCATTTTTCCAGCTAATCTGATAAAAATGCCCAAGCTTTATTGAAAGCTTAGCAGGCTGCTTAGCCACTTCTTCAAAATAAAAAAGACATAAGAATCATAATAATTAGCATAATCCCAAATCCCCATGAGAACATTGAGACAATCCTTTTAGAGCTTTCTTCACTAATAATCCTGTCAAGAATTGCCTTTAGCATCTGCCCGCCGTCAAGAATGTTTATAGGCAGCAGGTTAAAAGCGCCAATTCCAATGTTAAGGAGCCAAAGCCAGGTAAGAAGCGTGAGAAGGAATCCATATGCAATGTATTTCTCTCCAGTTGCTTCTGTGTATTCAAGGGCTGGAACAATTCCCAGAAGCTTTCTTTCTTCTGTAGGATGGTTGACAGGAACAAAGGCATAATTTTCTCCATCAGCAGTAACTGTAACAGTATTTTCTGCCATTTCAAGTGCCCTGCTTATGTCATTAATTGTTTTGATTCTAACCCCATTAATCTCTTGGATTGTTGAATTAACAGGAATCCCGACAAGCTTGGCAGGAGAAGTCAGGTTGTATTCAGCATAAGGCTCTTCACTGAAATTCATATAGCCAGCAACCTTTACTCCTGTTACATTAACAATCCCGCTCCCCCCAAAGATGTCAAAATAAAAATCAAGTCCCTCTTCCTGGATAGGTGTAACAGCCAGTGGAAATATAAACATTACAATCACAATGCCAAGGACAATGTTCATAACAGGCCCAGCCGCAAAAATAGAAAGCTTTGTAGAAGTCTTAGCTTTTTTTATAATCTTCTCATCAGGCTCAACAAAAGCAGCTGGAATAAGCGGGGCCAATATCCCGAAAAAGGCGAATCCGCTTGATTTAATCGGGACCTTGTGCGCCTTTGCAACAATCCCATGGGAGAACTCATGAAAAATCATGATTATGAACAGCGAAATTATCCAGAAAGAGAAAGGAACATAAAAAACCCCCTTAATAGGAATAGGCAGAACAAGCCCAACTCCCGGTACAGACCCAGGAGCAACAGCCATATCATAAAAGCTTTTTGCCAGAAGCCAGGTTATCAAAGGCATGATAGCAATCCCGGCAACAGCAAACAAATAACCAATAATTCTTATAAGCCCTCCGGCCTTTTTTGCAAGAAAATCAATAAAGCCAATGCCCAGCTTAGTCTTGTAAAGCATAAGGTAAATAACAGGCTTAAGCACCCATTCAATAGTAAGCCTCTTTCTTTTAAAAAAGAGAAAGGCACCCATAATCAAAATAAAGACAAAAAAAAGCGCCATTTCAAGAGAAAAACCATCCATTTTAAGCAACCATCATAATTCAATCTGTGGAAAAAAGCCAAAGCAAAAAAGGTTTTTTTGCCTTATTTCTTCCTCACTGGCCTCAACGCATTAGAGTTGCACTTTCTGCACCTGATTTTTTTTGCAAACACCTTAAGTGGAGGAGCCCTTATCTTGCTTTTACACTCTTTACAAACGAAAATGTTCTTGAACAGCCTTGCCTCTGCTTCTGGAATCTTTGCCATTTTACTCCCCCTGCTTAACCTGTTTCATTACCCTGTCACCAAGTATGTCCCAGTACAGGATAATAGAGCCTTCACCGCATTCTGCCTTGAGCTCTTTCGGAATCTCAAGATCAAAATTTTCATAGCTTTCAAGGTCCATAACACTTGCGGTGCTGCCGTTGACAGAAAGCACCTGTGCATTCTTCTTTTCAATAATAGGGACATCAATGCTGTCATGCCCTGGCATTACAATAACCCTTTTCTTTTCATCGATTAGCCCAACAGCAGTAAGCCTTACCTTAGCATGCCCATGCTTGCCTGGCTTGGAAACCTGTGTATCAACAACCTTGCAGGCTGCACCATCAACAACAACGAAGCTTCCCTGCTTTAAGCTTCCCACCGAAGACTGTTTTACTCCCGCCATTTTAATTACCTCTAACTAACCCAAAAGTGAAATAAAGATGCTTGAAATACGAGCATTCCTGCATGTTTAAGCAGGCATTTGCAGCATTTCATTACCTTATTTCTGTTTAAGGGAAACTAAGCCATTTAAAAAGTTTTTGAATCAGATGGCTCTGTTCAAAATCTAAAGATTTATAACCCTCAGCAGCCGTAAGGCTGTCTGAGGGGGG
>DSBS01000091.1 GCA_011045925.1 Candidatus Woesearchaeota archaeon
GCTGATTTGTTTTTTAATTTATTTTTTTCTTGTTCTTTTTCTGTTTTTGTTTCTGGATGTAGCTTGCACGCTTTTTTACCAAAAGTTTTTTATACTTCTACTCCAAATAAAAGCTTTAATATGAGAAAAGCCCAGGCTGCGATGGAGTACCTTATGTCCTATGGCTGGGCAATTATTGTCGTGCTGATTGTTTTCGGTGCATTTGTTTATGCAGGGGTGTTAAGGCCCCTGGCGCTTGTTCCTGATAAATGCATAGCCCCAAGCGGGTTTTTTTGCGAATCTTTTTCTTACACAGAAGCCGGCAGCCTATCAATCCTTCTTGCCCCGCAGGTTACCGGAACAAGTGCAGCAGTCACTTTTGAGTCGGTTGTTCCCTCAGGGCTGAGCATAGAGACAGAATCAATTCCGTCTTTTGAAAGAGGGAAGAATATCCTTATTACAGTTTCTGTAACAGGGGAAAAAGCTCCTGCTGTAGGAAGAAAGCTCAGGGCAAGCTTTGATATTGCTTACACTGACGACTTTGGGCAGCCTCAGCTTGCATCAGGCGGGGATGTTGTAGTCACAAGAGGATAGGCTCTTTCTGGGCTTTGCCGTTTTAGCGAAAGGTTTTTATATGCTGCTTGCCAGGCAGGGCTAAAATGGAAAGAACACTAAAAATAATCCTGATAATCTTGGGAATTATATTAATTCCCGCAATTGTTCTTTTTCTTGTTTTTGGGCTGACCTTCACGGGAGTTATTAACCCTATGAACATAGTGCCTGAAAAGTGCAATGCACCAAGCGGGTTTATATGTAATTCTGCGAGAATAGATGAAGGCATACTTACTTTAGTATTAACTCCCCAGGTTTATGGAAGTAACCTGACTGTTACAAGACTTGAGGTAATTACTCCTTCAGCAGCAGCTGCTCCTGGTTTGGATGCCTTAAGGTACACGCCGAGCAATCAACTGGCAGGAATGCCAATCACAATAACAGCACCACTTGCTAACCTGCCTCGATCTGGAAGGCAAGTTCATCTCGTTTTTGACCTAGAGTATGTAGATGATTTCTCAATAAATAAGAAAGCTGAAGGAGGAGAAATTGTGGTTGAAGTAAGCTGATTACCTTTTTTTCCGATTTTCTTACCATAACTTTTAAATCCTAACTCTCTTTTTACTTTTTGATGGACTGTTACGTTGATACAAACCTCCTGCTGGAGTTCAACCCGCTCCTGAACAAGAGGGCAATTCTTGTTAACTTTTATGGCTGCAACTTTAACTGCCCTTTCTGCAACTCTTCTGAGCTAAGGGCTTTCAGGTCTGATGCAATGACTGACATAAGCGTTATAAAAAACGAGATTGAGCGGGTTTCTTCCAATGCTGACTACATTGTTTTCTCAGGCGGTGAGCCCACGCTTCAGAGGCTGATCCTCAATTCTCTTTTAAGGCTCTCAAAAAGGCTTGGGCTCCAGGCAGCAATCCAGACAAACGGCTCAAAGCCCTATGTTGTAAGGGATATAATCTCCCAGGAGCTTGCCGACACTATCATCCTTGACCTGAAGTCAGGCTTTGACAAAGAAAGCTTTCAGGCATCTACCCTTTCCGAGACTTTCTTCACATCAGCAGGGCAGAACCTTGCAAAAATAAGAGAAACCCTTGAGATTCTCAAGGAAAGCAAAAGCCATGTGAAGACAATAGTTACAACTGCTGTTGTTCCTGGCCTTACTGATTCAGAAGAAGCCCTTGCTGAGGTTTACAGCATAGCATCAAAGCTTAAGTTTGAGTGGGTTCTCCAAAGGTTTATCAGCTCAACAGACTTTGGGGCTGTAAGAAGCCCGGAATTCTCAGAAAAGAAAGCACTGAGTATTTTTGAAATCCAGGAGCTTCTTGGCAGGATAAACAAAAAAAACATAAAAGTCAGGGTTGTGTGAGGACAAAAAAAATGGATGATTTGACTCCGGCGATGAGGCAGTATGCACAGCTTAAGAAGTCTTACCCAGACTGCCTGATACTTTTTAGGATGGGAGACTTTTACGAGTGCTTTTATGAAGATGCTGTCACAGCCTCCCGGGTTCTTGACATAACTCTTACAGCCCGTGGCAAAGGAGCCAAAAAAGCCCCGCTTGCAGGTATACCTTATCATGCATTAAACCAATACTTGTCCAGGCTGGTAAAGGCTGGGCTTAAGGTTGCAATTGCAGAGCAGTTGGAAAACCCAAAGGACGCAAGAGGCAGGCTTGTTAAAAGAGGCATTACAAGGATTATCACGCCAGGGACAGTAATAGAGCCAGAGCTGCTTGAGAACAAGTCAAATAGCTTTATTATAAGCATATTCCTAAGAGGCTCAGCAGGCCTGGCAGTAGCAGATGTTTCAACAGGCGAGTTTTATGTCCAGTCTGTTTCATCAAGGGAAGAGCTTTTCAGCGAGATATCTGCGCTTTCGCCTAAAGAAGCCCTTCTTCCAAAGTCTTTGGAAGTGGATACCGAGCTTGCCAAATTTATAAAAGACAGGGGAATACTCCCAACCTTTTGTGAAGACAGCATCTTCTCATCCGAGTTAGCAGCCCAGCAGATAAAAGAGGTTTTTCCGTCAGCAAGCTTTCTCGGCCTGGCATCAGGCAGCATAAGCCTGATAGAGAAAAGCACAGGCGCATTAATCTCATACCTAAAGGAAAACCACCTTGACTTGTCAAATCTCTCAAAAATCAAGACACTCAGCCAGAAAGAGGCAATGTCCCTTGATTACATCACACTAAGAAACCTCGAGGTATTTGAAAATATATATGAGAAAAGTGGGCAGAGAACCCTGCTTAAAATGCTTGACTGCTGCTCAACCCCGATGGGCTCAAGGCAGCTAAGAAAGGTGCTTTCAAAGCCCCTAATAAGCAAGCAGGAGATAGAAAAGAGATTGTCTGCAGTTGATGAGCTCTCAGGCAATAAGATTCTAAGAGATAATTTGTCTGACTGCCTTAAAGGCATCTCAGATATGCAGAGGCTTGCCACAAAAATCTCAGCAGGAAGCGCAACCCCGAAAGACCTTGTTGCACTAAAAAATTCTTTTTCCATCCTTCCAAGAGTAGCCGGCCTACTTTCAGCTAGCACTTCAGCTTTGCTTAAGCAGGTTTCTTTGCTTCCTGCTCTTAGGGAGGAGATGGAGCTGATAGCAAAGACATTAAAAGATGAGCCAGGGCTCAAGCCTTCTGAAGGCAATGTTATAAGGGAAGGCTTTTCAGAAGAGCTGGATGAGTTAAGAACCCTGAAAAGCCAGGGCAGGAATTACATAGCAAGGCTCGAAGAAAAGGAAAGGCAGAGAACAGGCATTCCCGGCTTAAAGGTAGGATACAACAGGGTTTTTGGGTATTACATACAGATTAGCAAGGGGAAAGCTTCAAGCCTGCCGCATGATTACATGCAAAGGCAGACACTTGCAAACTCAGCAAGGTACATTACAGAAGAGCTGAAAGAGCTTGAAGACAGGATTCTGTCAGCAGAGGAAAAAATCTCGGAGCTTGAGCAAAGGTTTTTTGCACAACTGCTAGAAAAGCTCAAAGCCAGTGTTTCAGGGATAATGGAGTCTGCGGAAAAGGTTTCCCTTCTTGATGTACTGCTTGCATTTGCATCTACAAGCGTACTTTATAATTACACCAAGCCTGAAATTGTCGAGCAGGGAGAGATCAGAATCAAAGAAGGCAGGCATCCTGTTGTTGAGAGGTTTGTTGATTCTTTTATACCAAACGATACAGAACTTAACCCAAGCGAGATAATCATTCTTACAGGCCCAAATATGGCAGGCAAGTCAACCTATCTCAGGCAGGTTTGCCTTATAGTTCTAATGGCACAGTGCGGGTGCTTTGTTCCGGCTAAGCAGGCAAAAATCAGCATAACAGACAGAATCTTTACAAGAGTAGGTGCGTCGGATGACCTTACAAGGGGCCAGAGCACATTTATGGTTGAGATGACAGAGACAGCCAACATTCTGAACAACGCAACAAAAGACTCGCTGGTTGTGCTTGATGAGGTTGGCAGGGGAACAAGCACTTACGACGGGGTGAGCCTTGCCTGGGCCATAGCAGAGCATATTTACAAGTACATCAAAAGCAAGTCAATATTTGCAACACACTACCATGCCCTAAACAAGCTTCCTGAAGAGTTTGAAAACATAAAAAACTCCCAGATGCTGGTAAAGGAAAAAAAAGATGAAATAATATTCCTAAGAAAAATTGCTCCTGGCGGGACCGACAAAAGCTATGGAATCCATGTAGCTAAGCTTGCCGGGCTTCCAGTTTATGTAATTGAGCGGGCAAAAGAGCTGCAGGAAAAGCTCATCAGGGAAGATGAGATGCTCTCAAAAGTAAAAGGCAAGAAGTCAGTAAGCCAGAAAACCCTTGCAGACCTATGGGAGCGTTAGGTTAATTTAGGTTGTAACCCTTTTTTTCATAGCAAATTATTAACAAATTATAAAAACAAAAGTGCATTCTTCCTGCCAGCATGGCAAAGATAATAGAGCTGCCAAGAGAGCTCATCTTAAAAATAGCAGCGGGCGAGGTTATAGAAAGGCCGGCATCTGTTGTAAAAGAGCTTCTTGAAAACTCAATAGATGCAGGCGCAGTCAGCATTGAGATAGAAACCCTTAACGCAGGAAAAAACCTGATAAAAGCCAGCGACAACGGGGAAGGAATTGACGCTGAAGACCTGCCAAAGGTGCTGAAAAGGCACACAACAAGCAAAATCTCAGCCCTTGCAGACCTTTTTAATATCCACAGCCTAGGTTTCAGGGGAGAAGCCCTTGCAAGCATAGCCTCAGTATCAAGGCTTGAGATTGTTTCCAGGACAAAAAGCCAGCAGACAGCAGCAAAGCTTTCATACTCGCAGGAGGAAGGCGCCCAGGTTGATGAATGCGCAGCAAACCCTGGCACAACAGTTATAGTAAAAGACCTTTTCTACAGCACCCCAGCCAGAAAGAAGTTTCTAAAGGCAAATGCAGTAGAGAATAAGCACATATTCAGCTTGGTATTTAATTACGCGCTTTGCTATAAGGAAATCTCCTTCAGGCTTTTGCAGGAAGGTGAAGTAACACTCCAAAAGCTGAAGACAAAAACCCTTCTTGAGTCAGCGTCTTACCTGTTTCCTAAGGATATAACAAAAAACCTTTCTGAATTCAGCACAGAAAAAGGCAATTTAAACATTGAGGCCTTGCTCGGAAACCCAACCATCTCAAGAAAAGACACAGATTTTATGCTTTTCTTCGTTAACAACAGACTGGTCAGGTCTGAAACACTTGCAAAAGCAGTCTCAGATGCCTACAGCACAACACTTTTTCTGGACAGGAAGCCGGTTTCAGTGATAAAAATCTCAATAAGCCCTGAAGAAATAGACATAAATGTCCACCCGGCAAAAACCGAGATAAAGTTTAACAGGGAGCAGGAGGTTTACATTTCTGTTTTTGATGCAGTAAGAGAGTCAATCCTGTCATCAAACATGATAGAGCAGAAAAGTGCAGGCACCCAAAAAAGTTTTTCAGGTGAAAACATAGGCAAGCCAAAATCGCCTTGCTCAGGATTCACGCCAAAATACCCTATGGAGCCATTAACACAAACCCACTTAAGAGAGCCTTCTTCAACATATTCAGCAGAAAAAATAAACGAAAGGTTCAGAATCCTCGGGCAGGTGCATAAGACATACATAATAGCAGAAACAGCAAAGGGCATGGCGGTTATAGACCAGCACGCAGCGCATGAAAGGATTAACTATGAGAAGCTCATGCAGGAGTTCCAGGCAAGGTCTGTAGAAATCCAAAAGCTGATTAACCCTATTGTTGTATCCCCTTTGGCGCCGGATTTTGGGATTATCTCCCAAAACCTCAACTTAATAAAAGAGCTTGGTTTTGAGCTAGAGCCTTTTGGAAAGAACGAGTTTATAGTAAGGTCTCTTCCATCAGTTTTCAGGATGTTTGAAGAGCAAGACCTAAAAGAGCTGTTTGTGGACATCTCAAAAGAGCTAAGGTCAAAAGAGGATAAAGGCATGATAAACAAAAGAATCATTTTTACTATGGCCTGCAGGAAATCAATCAAGGCAGGCGATTTGTTCTCGATTCAGGAAAGCTATAAATTGCTTGAAGAGCTGTTTAAGTGCGAAAAGCCCTACACCTGCCCCCACGGCAGGCCAACCATAATTGAGTTTGACGAAAAAGAAATAGAAAAGATGTTCAAAAGAAAGGGTTAATTTTTTTAAATTCCTAATTCAGTTGAAGTGTATTTAACGCCACATTCAACATTCCTGTTATTAAACTCCCCAATCTTGAGTTTTTTTCCAATTCCAAATACATACCTAGGGGTATCATCGTTATCAAGGTAAACAATCGGGAGAATTTCTCCATTTTCATCCACAAAGTAAATGCAGAAATCGTTTCTTATCCCAAAGTCATTTTTCATATCCCTTAATGCTGAAGCCTGGTCTGTTTTCTTAGCAAGCTCAACCAGCTTTTCATAGTCAACCCTGTTTCTCAGCACAAAGCTTGATGGCGTCATCGTATCTTCGCTTGAAACAGCAACCACATTCCTCAGGCTTTTTGACTCGTAATCCAGCATAACCTCAGGGCTTTCCTTCATCCTCGATGAGAAGAAAACAAAGAAAAGGGTTGCAATTACCATAAACACAATAATCGCAATCATCAGGTCAAAAGATATAACCTGTGCTTTTTTAGCTTCTCTCATTGTATTCTGCCTCCTTTATGAAGTCGTCAGCAGTCTTTTCTCTCTCAAGCGTGCCGCTGCTGCCGCAGTAAGGGCAGATTTTTGGAACCTTCTCGGTATTAAACTTATACTCACAGTTTGTGCAAACAAGCCTCATACAGGCTTTCCTCAGAACCGGTTATTTAAATATTTTGTTCTTTTCTGGCAAGTGAAATAAGCATTTCTGCTAAAAAGCAGGTTTTTAGCTCTTAATCAGCAAGCAGAATCTCAATCCTTTCTTTTCCTTTCCCAATGTTAGCCCTCTTAAGCCTTATCCTGCCAATCTCTCTGGTGTTCTTTACATGAAGGCCTGAGCAGGGCATATCCCACTCGCCACATTTCCAGTGAAATATTTGCTCAGCCCCTTCGCCCTTTTCCTCTTGCCAGATGCTTATTTCGTGGCCTTCATTAATAAAGGCATTAGCTTTCTGCTCTGTTTCAGCCAGAGGCCCGGATATGTTATGGTCGCAGGAATAATCCAGCCGGGCTTTGCTTGAGCTAACATTTGAGCCTATTGTTTCATCGTTTCCGGAAACATCCTGAAACACATAAGAAACAACATGTGCAGCAGAATGAAGCCTCATAAGCTTTTTTCTCTTCTCCCAGTCAAGCTCAATGGTTACAGAGTCTCCCTCTTTAAAATCCGGCTCTCTCTCCAGCTCATACTCTATTGCCTTTTCTCCTTTAAGCTCAGCAAGCCCAGAGCCAGATACGCTTATCCCGCCAATCCAGCCTGAGTCAGACTCCTGCCCTCCGGAAAAGGAAAAAAGAATGGTTTTGTCCGGAATTACCTTATTTTCCTGCTTTCTCAGTATTCTGGCCTCGGCCTTTTGCAGGTAAGAATCCGATAAAAACAGCCTTTCCTGAATTTTTTCTCCAGCATTGCCTTTCATCATAATCAGCTCCTTTTCTAGATACAAACAAAAATCTTTATAAAATTATTCCTTTTCCTTAGGGTTTGAAACAAAATAAGCATGATGTTTTGTTTTTTTAAGGTGTACGCTAAATGAGATACTCTCCGGCAGATGTGGAAAAGGATGTGCAGTCTTTCTGGGATAAGTCGCAGGTTTACCAGAAGTCTAAAGCCAGGTCAAAAGGCAGGCGTTTCTACTTTTTAGACGGACCTCCATACACATCAGGCAAAGTGCATATAGGCACAGCCTGGAATAAGTCGCTTAAAGATACTTTCCTCAGGTATAAGAGGATGAAGGGCTTTGATGTCTGGGACAGGGCTGGCTACGATATGCACGGCCTTCCGGTTGAAAATAAAGTCTTTGAAAAACTAGCGTTTAAGTCAAAGGAAGAAGCTGTTTCTTACGGCACGGAGAAGTTCATAAAGGAATGCAGGGATTTTGCTTTAAAGAATCTTAAAGAGATGAATTCAGATTTTCATCAGCTCGGGGTTTGGATGGATTTTGATAATGCTTATATGCCAATCACTAATGATTTTATCTCAGGAACATGGTACTTAATAAAGAAAGCTGATGAGAAAAAAAGGCTCTACAAGGGAAAGAAAACAATGCAGTGGTGCTCACACTGTGCAACAGCGCTTGCAAAGCACGAGCTCGAGTATAGGAATGTTACAGATAACTCTATTTTTGTTAAATTCCCAGTGAAGGGAGAGAAAAACAGTTTTTTGCTTATCTGGACTACTACGCCCTGGACTATTCCCTTTAACCTGGGAATTATGGCTAACCCCGAGCTTGAGTATGTAAAGGCAAAAGTTGGTGATGAGCACTGGATTCTTGCAAAAGGCCTTGCGAATATGGTTATTAGCGTATTCTCATCCCCGGATTATGAGATTGAGGAAAGCTTTACCGGGGACAAGCTGGAAGGCTTGGAGTATCTCCACCCTTTTGAAAACGAGCTTGGCGCAGCCTATTCTGAGCTAAAAAAGAGCCACCCAAAAGTACATACTGTGGTAATGAGCACAGAGTTTGTTGACTTAAGCGCAGGCTCGGGACTGGTGCATATGGCCCCTGGATGCGGCCCGGAAGACTATGAGGTTGGCAGAAGAAATAACATTCCGGCATTTAACAATCTTGATGAGTATGGCGTTTTTCCTGATGAAGCCGGGCCCTTTTCCGGGCTGGTGGCAAGAAAGGATGACAATGCTTTTGTTGAAGCACTTGAAAAAAGCGGTGCAATCATCGGGGCCCAGGAGGTTGAGCACGATTATCCATTTTGCTGGAGATGCCATAATCCTGTAATCTTCAGGACGACAGAGCAGTGGTTCTTTAAGGTTGAAGACTTAAAAGAGAAGATGAGGGATTTTAATAGGTCAATACATTGGATGCCTGATTGGGCGGGGGCAAAGTGGTTTGATTCCTGGCTGGAAAACCTAAGAGACAACAGCATTACCAGGCAGAGGTTCTGGGGAACGCCTGTTCCTATATGGGAATGCGAAAACTGCGGAAGCTATCATGTAATTGGCTCGCTTAAAGAGCTGGAAGACAAAGCCATTGGTGAGGTTCCCAAAGACCTTCACAAGCCCTGGATTGATGAAGTTAAAATAAAATGCGCTAAATGCCAGAAACAGGCTTCAAGAATTCCAGATGTCCTCGATGTTTGGGTTGACTCTGGTACAGTCTCATGGAACTGCCTGGATTTTCCTGGAAATGAAGAGAATTTCAAAAAGCTCTTTCCTCCGGATTTTATCCTTGAAGGAAAAGACCAGATAAGGGGCTGGTTTAACCTTCTAATGGTTTCAGGCATAATTGCTTTTGATAAGCCCAGCTTCAAAAGCGTTTATATGCACGGGTTTGTTCAGGGCACAGAGGGAGAAAAGATGTCAAAATCCCTTGGAAATGTAATAACACCACAGGAGATTGTTTCAAAGTATGGTGCAGACGCTTTGAGGTTTTATATGATTGGCGCAGCAAACCCTGGCTTAGACCTAAACTTCAGCACCGAAGAGCTGGAGAACAAGTTCAGGAGCCTTAATGTTCTCTGGAACCTTCATAGTTTTCTTCTTGAGTCATGCAGGCTTGCTAAGTTTAATTTTTCTGCAAAAAATCCAGGAGAGATGCTTCCCACCCTTAAGCTGGAAGACAGGGCAATGCTTTCAAAGGCAAACACAGCATTAAGAAAGGCAGGAGACTTAATGGAAAAAATGCAGGCAGAGATTATCCCTGGCCTGGTTGAAGAGCTTTTCCTTGGAATCTCGAGAGATTATGTACAGGTTGTAAGGGAACGCCTTCAGTCGGACAATCCTGAAGAAAGGGATGCAGTCCTGTTTACAATGTGCTATTCCCTGCTTTGCGCCCTTAAGCTTCTCTCAATCATAGCCCCTTTTATATCAGAAAAAACCTACCAGAATCTTAAGCCTATCCTTGGCACAAGCGAGGAGAGCATACACCTTTTTAACTGGCCTGAGCCGGACGAGTCTCTTGTTGATGAGAAGTCAGAGAGGCTTTTCTCATTATCTCAGGAGATAATATCCCTTGTGCTTAATGTAAGAGACAAGGTTGGGCGAGGGATTAGGTGGCCGCTAAAAAGCGTAACTGTTGTTTCTGAAGAGCCTTTGCTGGCCGAGAATAATGAGAGCATAAAAAGCCTTATCTCTAGTTATGCAAATATAAAAGAGGTATACTTTGTTAAAGAAGACAGGAGAATCAAAAGAAGCGTAAGAATCAACCCCGAGGAGCTTTGTGAGTTTGATGAAGCCACTCAGGCGAAGATTATTGCTTCAGTATCAACCACGTCTAAAGAGTCAATTCTTGCCCACCTGAAAGCCTCAAAAGCCCTGGAAATCACTATTGACGGCTCCAAGAAATCTTTAGATGCCTCAAAATTTATCTTTGAGTCATCGGTTGATGAGCCTTTCTCTTTAGCCCAGTCTCTCTCCGAGGGCCTGTTTGTGATTGTTGATAAGTCTGTTACTGAACAGCTTGAAAACGAAGGGTACTTAAGAGAAATAATCCGAAGGGTTCAGAACAGCAGGAAAGAGCTTAGGCTGACTAAAGACAGGAAAATTTCATTATACATCAAAGCCCCAAAGCAATTAGCAAAGCACCTTAACAGCAGTTTGGATGAGCTTTCAAGAAAAACAGGCTCAAATAAAGTAAAGATAACAGATGTTGACCCTTTGAAGAAAATTGATTATTCAAAAGATTATAAAGTAAAAGACTATCATTTTAAGGTATTTATTGGCTTAAATGATGAAAATTAATTTATTCAAGAAGCTTTGTTGTTACATTATAGCCAACAAGTTATCTAAAAGAGGAGATTTATAAGAAATAAAAGGTAAAAAATATGGTTTCTTACAAGGAGATTAAAAAAGAGCTGGACTTCTGCAACAACCCTGTTTTTTTTTTTGATGATGACCCTGATGGCTTATCTTCTTTTATCCAGTTTTATAAGTACAAAAAGCAGGGAAAAGGCACAGTTGTAAAAAGCTCACCGGCTCTTCCAGGTGCTTACTCTTCAGGGATTGGTGAAGAGAATGACAAAATATTCATACTTGACAAGCCCATGGTTGAGAAGGGCTTTTTTGAAGCTGCTTATTCAAGGAAGCTTCCGGTAGTCTGGATTGACCATCATGAGCCTCAGCTGTTTCCAGACAGCGTTAAATACTTTAACCCACGAATAAACGGAGGAAAAAACATTCCCGTATCTCAAGTCTGCTATAATGCAGTTAAAGAAAGCCAGTGGATTGCTGCAATCGGGATTATTGGAGACTGGTTTATTCCTCCTTTCCTTAAAGAGCTGGCCTTGCAGTTTCCCGACCTTATTTCCTCAAGGATAAAAGCCCCTGAGCAGGCTCTTTTTAACACACCTTTTGGAAGGCTTGTTAAGATTTTTTCATTCAACCTTAAAGGGACAAAGAGGGAGATTGATAAGTCCCTGGAAGCACTGATTAAAGTAGAAAGCCCGTATGTTGTGCTTTCCCAGTCAACACCTGAAGGCAAGTATGTTTACAAAAGATTCTGGCGTGTTAATGAAGAATATGAGTTTCACCTTCGCACAGCCTCAGCCTCTGTTTCATCAAAAGACCAAATCTTGTTTTACATCTATGATTCTTCCCAAAGCTTTACAAGCGATATATCAAATGAGCTATTGTTTAGGTTTCCAAAAAAGGTAATAATCGTGGGAAAAGAAAAAAGGGGCTATGTAAGGCTGAGCGTAAGGTCTTCAGTTTTTATACTGCCCAAAATGCTTGAAAAAGCGCTTGAAGGGCTTGACGGGTATTCCGGGGGGCACGAGCATGCCTGCGGGGCAAACGTAAGGCTTGACCAGGTTGACCAATTTCTTAATAATCTTAAAAAAGAGCTGAAAGCTTAAAATAACCACAATAAAGGTGCCGGGCTTTATGCTGGTTTCAGTTAAATTTAAAAAAGCCCTGCTTTCTCTTTCTTTTATGGCCTCCAAAGAAAAACCCCCTTCAGGGACAAAAAGTGCCCCTGCTGAAAAGCCTTTTGACAAAGACTCTGAAGACTCTGAAGATTACTCATATTCAGATGAAGTAAGGATTCCAAAAGAAAGGGTTGCAGTTCTTATCGGTAAGAAAGGCTCAGAAAAGAAGGAGCTTGAGCAGGCGGGAAACTCAAGGTTGCAGGTAGACAGCAAAGAAGGCTTTGTAAGAATTTCTTCAAAAGACCCTGTAAGGGTTATGCAGATGCATGATGTTGTGCTTGCTGTTGGAAGAGGCTTTAATCCCCAGATTGCAAGGCTCCTTTTTAAAACAGATTATGTGCTGGAAGTCCTTGACATTGAGGCGTACTCAAGAAGCAAAAACAAGTCAATAAGGCTGAAAGGCAGGGTAATAGGAGAAGAGGGCAAGGCAAGAAGGATTATTGAGGAGCTTACAGAAACATACATCTCTGTCTTTGGAAAGACAATCTCGATAATAGGCCAGGCTTATAATGTCTCTATCTGCAGAAGGGCTGTTGAATCTCTTCTTTCGGGAAGCCCGCATTCAAGCGTCTATTTCTGGCTTGAGAAAAAAAGAAAAGAGCTTAAATACCAGGACTTTTTAGGACAGGATATATTGAAATAATACTTGAGGTGGAAACTTGTCAGAAGATATAACCGTTGACTCAGCGTTGAAAAAAGAGCTTCAGTCAAAGCTCAGCTTTGCAGAAAAGCCAGGAGCAAAAGAGAGCCAGGGCAGTGAGGCAACGCAAACCCGGGAAACCCAGCTTTCACAGGTCTCACAAGAAGCCGTAGAAAAAAAAGAACAAAAACAACAAAAACAAAAGAAGCCAAAGAGCATTAAACCTGATGAGGTCACAGCAGCAGAAAGGCTTTCAAAAGGACAGAGAGACATCTCGGTTGCCGAGTTCTTTGAGAAAAACAGGCATCTTCTTGGCTTTGACAACAAGAGAAAAGCCCTGCTTACCACAGTAAAGGAAGCTATGGATAATGCTTTGGATGCATGTGAGGAAGCAGAAGCCCTTCCTGAAATATATGTTGAAATAATAAACATGGGCCAGGATAGGTTCAGGATAATAATTGAAGACAACGGCCCTGGAATAGTCAAAAAGAACATCCCTTTTGTTTTTGCCAAGCTTCTTTACGGCTCTAAGTTTCACTCCCTTAGGCAGAACAGGGGCCAACAGGGAATAGGCATTTCTGCAGCAGTGCTCTATGCACAGCTGACAAGCGGAAGACCCACAAGAATCACTTCAAAGATTGGAGCAAACCACTCAGCACACTATTATGAGCTCAGGATAAACACCCTGAAAAACGAGCCTGAGATAATTAAAGATGAGGTCAAGGAATGGGATAAGCCGCATGGAACACGAATAGAGCTTGACCTTGAGGCATCTTACTACAAAGGAGCGCAGTCTGTTGATGAGTACATAAAGCAGACAGCAATAGTCAACCCACACGCAACGATTGTTTATGTAACCCCTGATGGCGAGCAGAGGATTTATGCGAGGGCTTCCGAAGACCTTCCAAAGCAGCCAAAGGCAATAAAGCCCCACCCTTACGGAGTTGAATTGGGAATACTTATGAAAATGCTCTCTTCCACGCCTCAGAAAACAGTAAGCAGGTTTCTATGCTCAGATTTTTCAAGGGTAACAAGCAAGACAGCAAATGAAATCCTGGAAAAAGCCTCTGTTGAGCCAGGCTCAAAGCCAAAGAAGCTTACAAGGGATGATGCCGAGAGGATTATTAATGCAATCCGCTCTGTAAAGATAATGGCCCCGCCTTCGGATTGCATCTCTCCAATTAGCGAGGAGCTGGTTGAAAAAGGCTTAAAGAAGGAGATTAATGCCGAGTTTTATGCTGTTGTAAGCAGGCCACCCTCAGTTTACAGGGGCTATCCCTTTGTAATTGAAGCTGGCCTTGCTTACGGAGGAAATATGCCAAAAGACACTTCTGCTTCTGTTTTAAGGTTTGCAAACAGGATACCCTTGCTTTACCAGGCAGGCTCATGCTCATTCACAAAAACTGTGATTGCAACAGACTGGAGGAATTACGGCCTTTCACAGCCGCGGGGCTCTCCGCCTGTTGGGCCTTTGCTAGTTCTTGTCCATATCGCTTCTGTCTGGGTTCCATATACCAGCGAGGCAAAAGAGGCAATTGCCAGCTATCCCGAGATTATAAAGGAGGTAAAGCTTGCAATGCAGGAGCTTGGAAGAAAGCTTTCAAGATACATCTCAAAGAAAAGAAGTGTCCAGGATGAGATTAAAAAGAGAGGCTATATTGAGAAATATATCCCGCACATTGCACTGGCAATTGATGAGATGCTTGAGCTTGGAGAGCCTGTAAGGATTCAGATAGAAGAAAGGCTAAAGGAAATACTTGAGAAAAAGCGCGGAAAGATTGAAAGCATCGAGTTTGATGAAAACGCAAACAAAGATTACGATGAAGAGTTTGCAGTCAAAAGGACTGCCGCCGGAATACTGGATGACGACTATCTGGACGAAGAGCAGGGCTCAGGGAAACAAAGCAGCGAAGGCAAAAAACCAGGAAACGAAAATGAAGGTGAGAAAGATGAATGATGTTCATCCTAAAATAAAGGAGTTTGCAGAGAAAATTAAGGGCAATATTCTTGCTTCAAGAGCCCCAGTGCTTGAAATCCCTATTCGCTCTTTGAATAATGTTGAGTTTAACAGGCAGAAAGGCCACTTCACAATAAAGGGAAAGCTGAAAAAAAGGGCTCTTGCAGCATCAACCTCAAGAAGCTTTGCCCAGACCTTAAGAATGCTGTCCCTGGCTAAGCAGCTTATCGAAAGCAACGACATTGCAACGAAAAGAGATGCTTACTATACTGCGTACAACTGGCTTGAGGCAGGGTTCAAGAGCCAGCAGGAGTCTGATGAGATTATGGACGATATAGAGGCTATGCTCTTTACACTCAGGGAGAAGCTGGGTTTTATTCCAGATGAAAAAGGCGGGGATGTTGTAGGAAAGCTTATCGTTGTAGATGAGGATGAAGATAAAAACATTGTAAGGATAGACTGCTCAAAGATGGGCACAGGGGCGTTTTCTGTCCCAAACTCTGTTGAGCAGCTTAAGTTCGAGACAAAAGCAAAGTTTGTGCTTGCAGTTGAGACAAGCGGTATGTTTCAGAGATTAGTAAAGCATAAGTTCTGGGATACAGCACAGTGCATACTTATCTCTCTTTCTGGTGTTCCTACCCGTGCAGCTAGGAGATTTGTAAGAAGACTGAGTGACGAGATGAACCTTCCTGTTTATGTATTTACAGATGGGGACCCTTACGGCTGGCTCAATATTTACAGGACGCTCAAAGTCGGCTCAGGAAATGCAGCACATCTTAATGAGTTCTTTTGTGCGCCTCGTTCACAATACATAGGCGTGACCGCACAGGACATAGTGGACTTTGACCTGCCAACCCACCCTTTAAAGGAAGTTGACATAAAAAGGATTCAGGACGGTCTTAAAAATGATCCCTTTGTGCATGCCCATAAGGACTGGCAGCATAACCTGAAGCTCCTGCTGAAGCTTAAAAAAAGGGCAGAACAGCAGGCTCTTGCAAAGCACGGGCTTAATTATGTAATTACTAATTACCTGCCAAAGAAGCTTAAAGACCAGAAAACCTGGCTTTCATGAACTTTTTGCCTTTCCTTTTTCTTTATCTCATGGCTTTTGAGAGGTTAGAGAACTCAATGATGTCCTCAGCATTAACTACAGGCCTGAAGAACTTTTCCTGCTCATCATATGCAATCCTTGGGCATGCTGTGTTAACAAACGCCTCAGCAAAAGGAAAATTCATTAAGCTTTCAGGATTAATTTCATTAGAAAGAAGCAGGTAAAACCTTTTTTCCGGGAACATTTCTTCAAGCTGTGAAACAAGGCTTAATGATGCCTTCTGCCCTGGTTTTGTGCTGATTAGTACACCAATGTTTTCTGATGATATAAACTTAGCAATAGCCCCCTTTCTTCTTTTTTCAAAAAGCTCGGCATCTTTTTCAGAGACTGTGCCATATGCCTGTGAAAGAGGGTTATAAAAAAAGCATGGCTTATCGTTCTTAACCACAAGAGCTTTTGGATGGAACATCCCGTCTCCAACAAATAGAAAAGCGTCGAAATTATCATCAAACCTTTCTATCCCACAGCCAAGAACCTGGAAATCATACTTTGAGTGTTGAGCCTTTCTTCCCAGGACAATTTTGCCTTTTTTTTCAAGCTGTGCTTTCACATCTTCAATAAGGTCAAGGTACTGTACAGTAGAAAAGAGCATTATCCTTTCCGGAAGCTTCTCGATTAATCCTTTTGGAAGGCTAATTTCTACCTTGTACCTGTTTTCAATAAAAAAGACCCTCATCTTGCTGTTTCCTATCAGGAAGTAGTCATAATGTTTTTAAAGCTTTTGAATATAATGTGTTTTTATGAAAAGGTCTCAGGTTAGCATTGAGTATGTAATAACAGTTGGGTTTGCTGTGCTTTTAGTAATCCCTTTGCTTATTTTCTATCTGAATACGACAAGCCAGACAAGAGATGCGATTCTTGAGTCTCACGCTGTTTCTGTTGTCAATAAAATCTGCAACGAAGCAGAAAAGATATTCTCCCAGGGGTCAGGCAGCAAGGTTTCTTTTGACTTTACACTTCCTCGGGAAGTAACCAGTGTAGCTTTTCACGGAAGGAATTATGTTGCGTATGTAAGTTTCTCTTTTGGGGATTCCTTTGTTAACAGGGTTTGTGCAGTTGAGCTTACTCATGAGAAATTCATTTCAAGAGGTTATAACCAAGTAACCCTTGTAAATATAAACAATACTATTTACCTCAGGTAAAGAAAAAATGGTTAAAATCATTAATAGGGCCCAGTTTAACCTGGAATTTATAATCTTTTTTGTAACAAGCATGATTATTATGTCAGTGCTTGCATACTTCTTTTCAACAATATTCACTGAATCCAAGGAAGAAAGGCTTGCATCATCACTTAACGAGGTTGCTTATTATCTTGCCTCAGAGATTCAGATGGCAAGCTCACTAAAGGACGGTTACTCAAAGCAGATGCTTCTGCCGCAAAAGGTAAATGGCGAAGAATACTTCATTCGGTTCTCAGGAAACAGAATCTGGGTGGAGCAGGACGAGAGGTCATCAGAGTTTTTTTCTGTGCCTCAGTTTTTGGGCTCTTTCAATAACATGGACAAAGCCAACAACTGGATTGGCAAGAGAAATCAGCTTGTATTCATTTACAGCGAATAGCTTTATTTAATAATAAGCTAGGCTTTTCATAAAAAACAAAAAAACAAAAAACGAGAAAAAGATGAAAAATAGAATCAAGATGAGAAAAGCACAGGCGTGGCTTCTGGACTTTATGATTGCCACGGTTATTGCTTCAATGGTTTTTGGTCTGATCTTGTATTCACTTCCTTTTTCTGGAGATGATGCTGGCATGGCCCGGCTTGAAAGGTCCCTCGGAACACTTTCTTCGGCATTGATATCTGAAGGCCAGCCAGAAAACTGGAATAGGAATGACTTTATAATCCCAGGGATACTTTCAGAAGGTGTTGTTGATAAAGGCAAGTTTCTTGAGCTTTCTCATGCCAGCGACTTCAGGCTAAGAGAGTCGCTAGGGATATATCCTGATGTTTATTACTGTGTTTTTTTTAGAAAGCACGATGTTTTGATTATCGTTGACAATGTTCTTTTTGTAGGATCAGAAAACTGCTTTGAGGACGACTTGCACACGGCAGCCCTTGCTGAAACAAGAATCGTTTCAAACGGCACAGAGCTTATTTCAGCAGTATTTAAGGTGTGGAAAGAATGAGTTTTTTTTTGATGCAAAAGAAAAAAAAAGGGTTTTATTTCACCCTGGACGCTATTCTTGCAGCATTAATCCTTATCTCTTTTTTTATATTCACTTCGTCAATCTGGATAAGCCAGAGGACAACCCCCTCTAGGTCTTCTCTTCTTTCTTTTGACATCTTAACAGCATTAGACAATGTTTATGTTTCTGAATCATCAAACCCCCTTGTCCAGCAGCTCATTTCAGAAGGCAAGATAACAAGGCTTCAGAATACTCTTCTCGAGCAGGTTATTGAGTTCTGGGCTTTGGGGGAAAGCGATCTTTCAAGAGAGCTCTTCATTAATGTTACTTATCCTTTTCTCGACCATGACAATTACAGGCTTAGCATTGGGGATGCAGTAATTCTAGATTCTATACCGAGCGAGCACTTCTCAATAACCGGCTCATCAAGAATCCTGTCGGGAATAACAGAGAACAGGTCTAAGTTCGGCTACATGGCAAGGGCAATAGCAACAAAGATGGCAAAGAATACAACTTTGATTATTAAGGGAGATGCTATCTCATCAAGCGTTACAAGAAACCCACGAAGAAACAACGGAAACATAGTTTATATAACATATGAGTTTGACATCCCTGAAAACTCGACAATCTACGAGGCAGAATGGTTTGTCCAGGCAGAATTAATGGGCGAGTTTACTCACAAGTTTTGGGCCTATGTTAATGGTGTTAGAATCCCTGGAAGCATATCCACAGACCCAAGCGGCTCAAAGTATTTTGACATTACTGATGATGTTGTTGAAGGGAAGAATAATGTAACTATTGCATTTGAATTTGGAAGGCCCATACCTGGCTCAAGCCCGTTAGCAGGAGAAGACGGCTCAAGCCATTTAATAATACATTACTACTCTGAGGAGTCACGAACCGGGCCTAGCTTTACAGACTTCCACCTGGCTGAGGTGAAATCAAAATGCCCAATCAGGTACAAAAAGCCAGTATATGTAATGGGAGAGCTAAGCCATTTAGATATAGCTCTTTACTCGAATGTTAATGATGTGTTTTTGTCAGTAACTATTGATGGCCAGGAGTATTTCCTTGAAGAAAAAGAGGTTTTAGGGGGAGAAGTATTATGGAGCAATGCTGAAATCCTTACACTCCTTCAGGGACACTCGCTTGCCTTCAGCGACCTTAGCAATAAGTATGTTTACTTCAATTTTGAATTGGATGAGTTTATTGAGCTTTGTGACTCCGGCGGGTATGAAAGAGTGCTTGACCCTCGCTCAAAAATTCACTTAAGGACAGACAGGACTTCCTTGGTTTATGGAAAGATAGACATTACAAGAGAGCTAAACCTGAAAAGCTACTCAGACAAGCATTTTGGAGACTTTTACGAGAATGTTGACTGGAATTTTTCAACTTCAGAAAAGACAACTCCACTAATCGTTGACTGCAAGCTGGCCTGGCTTAACGATGTGGGCTCTGCATCAACCCAAAGCATTTATTCAAACACAGACCTTCTTTACTCTCATCCCCCGCAAAACTTCATCCTCGAGTTTGCAAGGTATGCATAC
>DSBS01000007.1 GCA_011045925.1 Candidatus Woesearchaeota archaeon
CCAGAATTCATATTTCTTAGGGCCAAACTTGTGCAGCCATCTGGGTATTCCAGCCCGCTTTATCAAACGCTTAACTTTATTAATGAGTTTTGTTTTTTCTTTCATGGGGAGAAAATCCCTCCCTCCTCAGACAGCCTTACGGCTGCTGAGGGTTATAAATCTTTAGATTTTGAACAGAGCCGCTGAGCTTTATTTGCTCTAAAAAGAAAGATTATTAAGTGAAACTTTTTGACTCTTTATATGAACTTAAGCATTCCCAAAAAGCACGACTCTGCCATTCTTGACATTCTGCAGGATACAGTAGGCAAGGGAAAGCAGGCCCTTGTTTTTGTAAACACGAAAAAGAGCGCTGAAAAGCTTGCTGAGGACATTTCAATTAAGATTAAGCTTAACAATAAAATGAGCAGAAAAGCTGAATTGTCTCTTCTTTCAAAAAAAGCACTGCATGCCCTTGACAGCCCGACAGCTCAGTGCGAAAGGCTTTCCCGGTGTATTTCTAAAGGGGTTTCTTTTCATCATGCAGGGCTTGTTTCAGCCCAGAGATCCTTAATAGAAGACAGCTTTAGGTCAGGCAGGCTCTCTTTTATAGTTGCAACCCCAACACTGGCAGCGGGAGTAGACCTGCCTGCATTCAGGGTTATAATAAGAGACTTAAAGAGATTCTCAAAAGGAAGAATGGTAGGCATGCCAGTGATGGAATATAAGCAGCAGGCAGGCAGGGCAGGGCGGCCAAAGTATGACCAGGAAGGCCAGTCTCTGGTTGTAGTTTCTACAGAAGGGGAAAAAGAAAAGACAGCAGAAAAATATATTCTTGGAATGCCTGAAGAAATATACTCGAAGCTGGCAGTTGAGCCAGTGCTGAGGACAAATGTCCTTTCCTTAGTATCAGGAAATTTCTTTTCATCCAAGCAGGCCCTACTTGATTTTTTCAGCAGGACTTTCTGGGCTTACCAGTTTCAGGATATGGACAGGATATCTTATTTTATAGATTCTGTCCTGAGCGAGCTTCAGGAATGGGGATTTATTGATATCGGCAATGAAGATAAGCTTTCCGCAACTCGCTTAGGGAGAAGAATATCTGAGCTTTACCTGGATCCTTACACTGCGCATACTTTTGTTGAGGCTTTGAAAAGAATTGGCTCAGAAAAGGATTTGGCAAAAGACTGCTTTCCAATTCTTTCGCTGGTTTCGCTTTCCCTTGAGCTGAGGCCTTTGCCAAGTGTTTATGCAAGAGAGATTGAGGCTGTCACCCTGCTGGTTGGAGAAAACTACGAAGACTTTCTGTTTGATGTGCCAACAGAGTTTGATATGGAGTATGATGATTTTTTCAGAAGCATTAAGTTTTCCCGAATAATAACTGAGTGGCTTGATGAAGCGAGCGAGGAAGCCTTGTATGAAAAATACTCGCTCAGGCCAGGAGAGCTAAGGCAGAAGCTTGACATCTTTGATTGGCTTTTATACTCACTCTCAGAGCTTTCTCGAATCTGCAGGATAAATAAGCTTGCCAACCCTGTGCATAGGCTGAGAATCCGGCTTAAGTATGGGGCAAAGGAAGAATTAATACCTCTTCTCCAGATAAAAAATATAGGCAAGGTCAGGGCAAGGCTTTTTTACTCTGCCGGAATACGCAATATTGGCGATGTAAAGAAAGCAGGCCTGCCAGCACTAAGCAGGCTTATTGGCTCAAGAATATCAGAAAAGATTCTTGCAGAGCTAGGAGTAATAAAAGCCGGGACCAGGAAAGAAAACGAAGAAGCAGTAATAGATGATGCACAAATAAGCCAGAAAGGGCTGAATCGATTCTTTAAGTAAACTTTAATTAAAGCCTGTTATTAACAAGATTTATAAAAATCTTCTATACTCTTTATAATAATGCAAAAGAAAAAAAACGCCAGGAAAAGCCGCGGCTTCCGGATTAAGGTTTTAATAGAGCTTTTAGTAATCCTTCTTCTTTTTGCTGCAATCTTCTCATACTCACTAAAGTTCTCAAGAGTGCATTCGGTAAATGTGCTTGCAGTAAGCGAGGCAGGTGAAGACGAGCTTAAAGGAACAATAGCAAGAATATACCTTGAGCTTAAGCCTGGGAAAGGCAGGGTTTTTATTGACTCTTCGCCTCTCACTAAGCCAGACTTGCAGATGTCTATCAGGTACTCAAGAGACCTTGCATGTGAATTCCTTTCAGCAGACTGCGGGCAGTATGACTTTCTTTACACAATTGACTCAGGGAGCTTTCTTATTGGAGGGCCGAGTGCTGGCATGGCCCTTACTTTACTGACAATAAGCGCACTGGAAAATATTGAGCTTGATGAAGGTGTGGCAATAACAGGTACAATTAATTCGGGCTACCTCAGCGGGCCGGTTGCAGGCGTTACGGAGAAAATAGAGGCAACTGCTTCATCAGGCATCGAGAAAATTCTTATTCCTTCTGGGCAATCTCTTTTTGTAAGGGATAATGTTACAGTAAACCTTACAGGATTGGCAGAAAGCCTTTCTAAAGAGTTGTTTGAGGTAAGGGATATTTATGATGTGCTCAGAATCACAGCAGGCAGGGATTATGAAGAGGAAACAGACTCTTTTACTGTAAACCAGAGGTATATTGATTCCATGAGAAATGTTGCTTCTGCACTTTGCAGCAGGACAAGGCAGCTCTTTGATGAGGTTTCTGCTTCTGGAGAAACAGATAATGTTTCGCAGGAAATACTTAATAAGTCACTTCAGTCTCTTGACCGCTCAGACAAGGCTTTCTCCATGGGTGCGCATTACTCAGCAGCAAGCTTCTGCTTCTCAGCAAACTCTGAGCTTTTCTTCCTTAAAATAAGGCACCTGGATGAGGAGGAGCTGCTTAAGGTAGAGTCGCTTGTATCAGAAAACCTTGATTTTATTGAGTCGTCTATTGACAGGGAGTTCAGCACTCTTGGCGATATACAGATAAAAGGCGCTGTTTTTGACAGGGTCAGGCAGAGCAGGGAAAGCCTTGAATTGTTTAGGCTGAACAGGACAAGCCGCATGGACTTAGCCTATTCTTTTGAAAGGCTTTTTAGTGCAGAGCAATGGAGCAGTTTTTTTGGGTTAGACACCAGAAGAATCAGTATTGACCACTCCCACCTTAAATCAAAGTGCATAGATATGGTTTATGAGTTGGATGTCAATTATGATTATCTTGGCTCAATCCTTCCTCATTCAATGCTAGAATCAATAGATTATGGCTCGGCAAGAAAGGACTTGTATGCGGGCAGATACGACCTATGCATATTTAATGCGCTAAGGGAAAGGGCTTCGATGAATGTGCTTAGTACCTATCTCTTTCATACAAAAGAAATGATTAATATTACACTTGAGAACAAGCTCAGGGCTGCCCTGATTGAGATTGCCAAGCAGGAAAAAAAAGGAAGCTTTCCCTTTGTTGCGTACAGCTACTATGAGTATGCAGGCATACTTAAGGAGCAAGGCGACATATACTCATCTGTTCTTTTCTCCGAGTTTGCCATTGAGCTGTCAAAGATGGATGCCTTTCTAACAAGGGAGAGGCCTGGAGTAAACCTGTTCTGGCTTTTCATAATACTCTTTGGAATAATAGTAGGAGCAATACTCAACGATATAATATTTACAAGGAAGCGAAAATGACACGATGCGGCTTATGCAGGAAAACTGCTCCTGTTTTCAGGCTTGATTTCAGCCCCTGCTTTCTATGCAAAGAATGCTTCTCAAAGAATTTCGAGAAGAAAATCCTAAGGAACCTAAGAAACTCAGGACTTCTTAAGAAAGCAACTTTTTATGCAGCCAGGGGCGGGCACCTGGAAGAAAAGACTGTTTTTTATGTATTGGGCAAACACCTGGGGAAATCCCCAAAGCTTGTTTTGGCTGACACAAGCAGTTACATTGCAGAAACTGTAGAGTCTTTCTCTTCCCGCTTTCTTGAGCACTTTATCAATGGAAGGCTTCTCAGGCCAGACAAAAGCAACCTTCTCTGGCTTTGCTCAGCTGAAGAAGTAAGGAAATACGCAGAAATTAAAAACATTTCAGGAAAGCTTAATGATTCTGGAAAGGTTTATGCTTTTCTATCCGAAACAAAAAAGAAGGACCCTTCTCTTTTCTTCTCAATAGCAAGGTCTGCTGAGAAGTTAAATGAAAGCCTCGCCAGGGAAAATAAAAAAGAAGACAGCAATTAGCTTATTTTTTTTAATAATAATCTTCTCAGCTTTCTTTTTAATGCGAAACCATGAGGTTATGTCTCTTGGCGCACTGTTTTTATCAGGAGAGACTATTTCAATTGAGGTTTATTTCTGCCCAGGGTGCAGGGAAGATTTCCTTGAAGTTATTAATTCCTCAGGCCATGTTGCGTGTGCTTTTTATTCTTTAACAGACCATGACCTTATAAGAATCCTCAGCTCAAAAAACGCAACGGTTAAGCTTTTTGAGCAGAACTTTTATCCGCAAGCCCATTCTTACAGGGGATTTCATCCAGTGAGGTCTCTTGCACTTATGCACAACAAGTTCTGCATCCTTGACAGAAAAGCTGTGGTTACAGGCTCGCTTAACCCAACCCTAAACGGCTTCAGCGAGCACAACGACTTCATTGTGATTCGCTCTCAAAGGATTGCGAAAATCTTTGAGAGAGAGCTGGCAGAATTGGGTACATTTTCCTATAAGAAAGAGATTCTGAGAAGATTTTCCTTTGATGAGGGATACATTGAAGCGAGATTCTGCCCTGAAGAGTCCTGTGAAGACACCCTGGTCGCACTTATTAATTCTGCAGAAGAGCGAATCCTTTTTGCCCAGTTTCTTATTACAAGCCAGCCAGTCTCAGATGCTTTGGTAAAGGCCTCTGAAAGCGTTTTTGTCCAGGGAGTGATTGAGCAGTCAAAGCAAAACATCTTAGGCAGCAAATATGCTTATCTTTCTTCTTATATTCGGGTTGAGCTCAAAAGAAAGATTCACCTTAAGTATTGGGTAATTGACGATACTGTGCTTACTGGATCATACAATCCTTCAATTGGGGGCAACACGAAGAATGACGAGAACATAATTATTATAAAGAACAGGCAGATTGCAGATTTCTATGCAAAAAGGCTTTCAGAAATAATTGTCATAGGCTAATTACTCTTTTTCGCCTTCCTCTCCCCGAAGCTTTCTATCGTTGTATCTTTTTATAACCTTTTTGTAATTTTCAAACTCAGGCATGGACTTAATCTTAAGAATCAGCTCCTTTGGAAGCGTTTTAATAGTCTTGTTTGTGAACTCAAAGACCGTTTTAAGCTCATTATCAAGGAATTCCCTGCTTTCATCTTCAGGAACAGCCTCATCAAAAATTTCTTCATCATCGTTTTCCCATTTCTTTGAGGCAAAAAGCCTTCTTATGAAGCAGAGAAAGCCTTTTCTGGGTTTCTCATCATCAAAACTGTCATCAAAATCATCCTTCAAAGCTTCGGGCTCAGGCTCTTCAACTATAACCTCCTCAACAATCTCTCTTTCAACCTCATGCGGCTCATCAAACCCGTCCTTGTCCTCCACAATAAAAACAGTTTTTATTTTTCTGATTATCTTTCGGTGAATAGGCTCTCTTTCAATTACCTCAACAGACCTGTTCTGGCTTGGCTTTCTGGCAGGCTTTGTCTTTTTCTCCTTAGACCTTTTTGCAATATAGTCATCCAATTCATTATCAAAAGCCCTTCTTTCATCCATGCTCTCAAAATTTTCATCAAAAGCCATTTTATAAGGTCCCACACATGATATATTTAAAATTATTCTTTTTTCAGGCTTGTGCCTTTCATTGCTCTGTACACTGTCCTTTTCTCAAAAGGAGGCTCTTTCGTCAGGTCAGAAACAGCCCTTGTGAGTTTTGAGTCCCAGTTTGAAAGCAGAAGCTCCACTTCATCCACAGGAATGGATGTTTTTGCCGAGATCTCCTCGCTCGTGAAAAACTTGTCGCTGTTCTTGTGAAGGAGCAGGATTATCCTGTTCATTTTCTCAGAATTTACCCAAAGCCCCTGAAAAAACCTGCTGACCGACTGCTTAAACCTCTTATTCTTGGTAACGCAGATTGCTTTTGGCTTTACAAGAATCTCCTTTTTCCCTTTATAGACCTTCTCAAGCTCAACAATCCCGCTTTTTTCCATTTTGTGCAGGTACTCATGCACTGTTGAGGAAGAATGCCCAACATCTTTTCTTATGTCCTGCATTTTTGCGCATTCGTATTTAGAAAGGTGCTTCAGAATCTTTCTTGAGACTTCCTTGCCCCAGAAATATGCCAGGGAATCCTTTAGTGCTGGCTCAATCTCCATAGGAAGAATCTCAATAATATTCTCATTTGCGTCATAGTATAGGCAGGCTCTGCTGCTTTCATTGATTTTTTTCTTAGGCATCTCTTTAGATTTTTTCAAAGCTTGTTTTTATTCTTTTTCTTTTTTTAGGTTTTCGGAAAACCCGAAAAATCAAAAAGTTTATATATCTGCAGTTTGTTATATTAAAAAATATACTGATTTACTCGATTTCGCACAAAGGAGGTTAATAAAATGGGGTTTGACGGAGTAATTTCCACAATGATTATTTTCATAGCTGTAGTTGGAATTACAGTTCTTGCGGTAACCAGCTTCAAGGCAATTGCTGACCAGTCTGTTTCGGCTATGGAAGAAAGGTCAAATGTGCTTAATAACAGAATAAAAAGCGACATTACCATACTTAGCGTTGCTTTTAACTCCACTCATGAAAACATAACAGTAACCTTTCAGAACACCGGAAAGATTAAGCTGGACCCTGAAACTATAGACCTGTTTCTTAATGGCTATTTTGTTTCAAGAAACAGCAGGGTTTGCTTTGTTGAGCCAAGCACCGATACATTAAACCCAGGGATTCTGGATCCTTCGGAGGTGGCAATAATTGAAATGCCAGCAGCAAACTTATCTTCCGGGACACACAGGATTAAAGTAACGACACAGTACGGCTCATCGCATGAAGACTCGTTTAGCGTGGAATAAGAGGCTTTGCTAAAATGGTTGATGCTATTGACAAGATAAAGGATGACTTCTTAAGGAAGAGGAAAGATTTCTTTCCGATTGACCTTGAGAAAGACGAGCTGACGCGATTCCTTGGGTTTGGGCTTCCCAGAAATTCTCTTCTGCTTATGGAAGGCAGGGATGGCTCTGGCAAAAGTGTTATATCCCAGAGGTTCTGCTACAGCTTTCTTAAGGAAGAGGTTAGTGTTTCCTATATCTCTTCAGAGCTGAATACGGTCTCTTTTATAGAGCAGATGGATTCGCTTTCATATGACATAAAGGAGCATATCCTTGACGGAAAACTGCTATTTATTCCTGTATTCCCAATATTTGGCAATGTCGTTTTTAACGAGAGCTTTGTAGAAGACTTAATTGCAAATGAAAAGATATTCAGCAGTGATGTGATAATCTTTGATACGTTTTCTTTTATTTTTGTCAATGAAAACTTCCCGATTGCCAAGTGGATGAGTATGATTAAGGTTTTCAAGCATTTTGCCAGCAAAGGCAAGCTGATAATAATCTCGATTGACCCCGAGCATCTCCCAAAAGAGTATCTTACTGTAGTAAGGTCGCTTTGTGATATTTATTTTGAGCTTCTTATAAAGGCTATTGCCGGAGAGACTGTAAGGGTGATAGACATAAAGAGGTTTAAGAGGCCTGCCGGTCCGTTTACTCCGGTTATTCCATTCAGGATTGTTCCTGGGCATGGCCTGATAATAGAAATAGCAACCCTTGAATAAGCTGTTAAAAAATGCCAGCCGAAAAAGAAAAGGAAAGAGTAACAAAGGCGCAGGCAAACTTCGACATAGCCCTTAGGTCGTATACCCATCTTAGGAAGTATATTGATGAGATTACAAAAACCATGCCCACGCCAACCTATTATACTGAGCTCAGCTTTGAGCTGAAGAAAGACAGTAGCTCGCTAAACATCCTTTATCCTGTAGGGGACCAGCTTTTTGTGCATGCATTCAGGGATGATAAAGGCAAGGCAAATTATTTTGTTGTAGAGCCCCAGCTTGACGGCAGGACTCTTAAGATTCTGGATAAGGTGCTGGACAGGATGATTGAGATTATCCACAGGCTTCCAGTTCCAAAAGAAGAGATGGATATTGTCTCGCACATCTCCGGCCTGCTCAACAAGATTGTGTCAATAAGCACTTTTAAGGGTGTGTCCGGGCTTGGCATGAACAGAATACTTGTTACGCCTGAGCAGTATGTTATAATTAAGTACTTTCTTCTAAGAAACCTTGTAGGCTTTTCAAAGCTTGAGCCCCTTCTCAATGACCCTTACATTGAGGATATACACTGTACAGGAGTCGGAAAGATTAAGCTCGTTCACAAAATCTTTGGAATGATGTATACAAACATCGATTTCCCCGAGGACATCTCAATTAACAAGTACATGCTTGAAACCTCTGAGAGGGTAGAAAGGCCAGTATCTAATTCAAGGCCTGTTGTAGATGCCATAATGCCAGATGGATCCAGGGTAAACTTTATTTTTGGAAGAGACATTTCCAGGGAGGGTTCAAGCTTTACTATCAGGAAGTTCTCTGAAGTGCCGATTAGCATTATAAACCTTTGTGACTTCAATACGATTAGTGAGGAAATTGCTGCTTACCTCTGGCTGATAATTGAGGCAGGCATGAATATCTTTATATGCGGGGAGACTGCTTCAGGAAAGACCACAACACTTAATGCAACCTCGGTTTTTATCAGCCCGGATAAGAAGGTATACACAGTAGAAAACACGCCAGAAGTAACCCTGCCGCACAAGACCTGGCAGCACCTTGTAACAAGAGAAGCAGGCAAGGATACAGATGTTGATATGTTTGACCTGCTTCTTGCTGCTCTCAGGAGCAGGCCAGACTATGTAATTGTAGGAGAGATCAGGGGAAAGGAAGGAAATGTAGCGTTCCAGGCAATGCAGACTGGCCATCCTGTAATAAGTACATTTCACGCCGGCTCTGTGCATTCAATGGTTCAGAGGCTGACCGGGCACCCTATTGATGTTCCCATCTCTTTCGTAGATAACCTTAACGTAGTCCTTATCCAGCAGACTGTCTCGGTAAATAACCACCTTGTAAGGAGGGTTCTTAGCGTATCTGAGATTGAGCGGTATTATGATGTTGAGAATAAGGTTGTCTCAAGAAGGGTTTTTGTCTGGGACAGGTTTGCTGACAGCTTTTACTTTAGTGGATACCATAATAGCTACATTCTGGAGAAGAAGGTTGCCCCTAAGCTTGGAATTGACCCAAACGAGATTTACAATGAGCTCGCAAGGAGGGCAAATATTATCTCGAAGATGAAGCAGAGTAAGATTTTCAATTATTACGAAGTCTGGAAGTATGTAAAGCTCTTCTACCAGAAAGGAGTTTCCTCACTAACTGAGGCGTTAGCATGATAAGCTTCTTTAACAGGCTTGGGTATGCATCAGTCTTTGACTACCTGCTTAAAGTAGGCCTTCCGGTGTTTGCAATCTGCGGGATTATGTTCTTCACAGTAAGGGCGCTTAGCATAGGGTTGTATTTCGACATTATTGTCATGGCAATTGGCTTTCTTTTTGTTTTGCTTTATCCAATAATTATTAATGAGAAAAGAAGGGTGTCAATAGACCAGAACCTTCATTTCTTTATAACATATGGAGGCGCTCTGAGCACAGTTGGCCTGTCAAGGCCGATGTTTTTTAAGATGCTTGGGGAGAAAAAGCATTATGGTTATACCAGCGAGCTGATGAAAAAGATGGTTTATGTAGCTAAGAGGTGGAATGTTGGCTTTGCAAAAACCACGAGAAAGCTTGCAAAGCTCTGCCCATCAACAATCCTTTCTGGTTTCTTATACAGGCTTGCTTCATCCTTGGATTTTGGTGTTGACTTAGAGAACTTTCTCTGGGAAGAGCAGGATTCCCTGATGCAGGATTACTCAACCCAATACAAGCAGTCAATTGAAAACATCTCAATGCTTAGGGAGGTTTACATTGCAATGACAATTTCATTTGCATTTGCAATGAGTGCAGCCCTGCTCCTCCCTATGATAATGGGCATACCCATGTCAGTAGCGCTTCAGTTTGGCATAGTTGGCATCATAACAATTGACCTTATTATGCTTGTGCTCATCCAGGCATTTATTCCTCCGGACAGGCTTCTTCATAAGCTAAAGCACAAAGACGAGCTTTCAAAGATAGCCTTTCCTTTGTTCTGCCTTGCATTGGCTGTCTGCTCGGTGATTTTTTACCTTCTGTTTATGCTTACTTCACTGGACCTTCTTGTGGTTTTTGCAGTCAGCTGCATTCCCCTTTTTTTTATAGGCCTGCTTGGAAAAAAGATAGAAAAGCAGGTTAGTGAGAGAGACAGGGATTTTCCCGCTTTTGTTAGGTCGCTGGGTTCTACTTTGTATGCGCAGGGAACCAGTGTAACAACCTCGCTTAAGTCCTTAATTGTTCACGAGCTGGGCTCAATCAAGATTCTGGTTGAAAACCTTTACAAGAGGCTTTTCCTCAGGATTAATAACGAAAAGGCATGGTATTTCTTTTCAGCAGAAAGCGGAAGCAACCTGATAAACCAGTTTGTCAACATTTTTTATGAGGCGATTTACCTTGGTGGCCACCCTGTAAAAATAGGAGAGATTGTAAGCAAAAACTTTCAGCAGCAGCTCTCCCTTAGGAAGCTCAGGCTCCAGATGGCTTCATCTTTGCGGGGAGCCCTGTACGGAGCCCTTCTTGGCTTTGTGGGAACAATATATATCTCTTATGCCATTTCAGGCTCTCTCTCAGAAATGTTCTCGTCAGCCCAGACAGATGTGGCCCTTGAAGGCCAGTTTTCAGGGCTTGCTGCATCGCTTTTTCCTGTCCCAGACGAGCAGGTAGCAGGCACTTCAGTTACAGTCATGCTTGCATTTATTATTATAATACATTCCTTTTTTTCAGCCTTTATGCTCAAAATGATAGATGGAGGGTCAAAATACTCGCTTTTCGTCGACTTTGTGCTGATGCTTTTGCTGGGAGCCACAATTGTCTTCCTGATGCCTATATTTGTGGGGCAGCTAATCTCCCCGGTTGAGGTTTGATTTTTAAAGCTTTTTTAACCCTTAAAAGCTAAAAAACAGAAAGCTTTAAATACTAGCGTGCATAAAAACACAACATATAATACAAAAAACTATATTAAGTTTTATAGTTTAAGCTAGCGAGGTGCCTAGAAATGAGAAATCTTAGAAAGAAAGCTGAAATGGGGGTAGGAACCCTGATAATCTTTATTGCGCTGCTTCTGGTTGCTGCTGTTGCTGCTGGAGTAATTATCCAGTCTGCAATATCCATGCAGGAGAAAGCCCTGACTACAAGCCAGCAGGCAAAGGGCCAGATTGCAACTTATGTAAGCTCTGTCGCAATTTACGGCCTGGATGGAAGAGACAGGTATATTGAGTGGTTTGAGCAGATAATGAAGCTTGCGCCAGGCTCAGACCCAATAAAGCTTGATGATGCACTGATGATAATAACGCTTCATGATTCCTCAGCAACCCTGCATTATCGTGGAGTCGGCAATACCTTTGACCAGAGCACCACCGGCTATATGACCAATCAGGTTGAAGTGCTGGGCGCTTTTTCCAATGAAACCTCTTATGAGCTGGCAGGCAATGACCTTGATGATGATGGGCTGCCTGATTCTGTTTATGTGACTAATGCAGGGGCGATAACATTTAACCTTAGCTCCGGTGTTGAGTTTGCTATCAGCGGAATAGACTGTTCAGCAGGCCCAACAAACATCACAGGCACATATAATGTAAATAATGATTACATCAGGACAGTGGAAGCAGAAGGCAGTTGTGGAGACAATGCAGTAGAGGCTGGAATAATCACAATAACCCCAACAAACCTTGGAAGGGGCTACTTTGCGGTTGAATATCTGCAGACTGGGCCAAACCATATTGAAGGAACGCTTCAGCACGGAGACCAGGTGCAGCTTTACATGCAGCCTCCCAGAAACATCGGAGAGAACGAGAATGTAAGGATAACGTTTATCCCAAAGCTTGGAACCCCAACCTACAAAGAGTTTACAACTCCGGATGTTATTGCTACTGAGAGAGTGGCATTGAGCTGATTTAATTTGTTATATTATTTTATATTTTTTTAATTTAGTAAAAAGCAAGGCGTGCTTAGTCAGGAAAAATGTTTTAAAGGTGGTATTATGCCCGCAAAAAAACCAAAAGATAATCAAGAAAAGAAAAAGCGAAAGATTAGGTCGCATCATCTTGAAAGGTCAGCGATATTCCTTATGATTTCGCTTTCTGTTGTTGGCGCTATAATCTTTTTGGCATCGCTGTCAATAACATCAGGAAGTACTGCACCAACAGAAATCCAGGTTGTCCAGATGAGGCAAAGCGGGATTATACTGCTCTTGTTGATAGTCCTGCTTGCTAACATTGTGCAGTTTGTTGTGCTTGCAAGAATATATGAGCAGCATGAAGAAGATCTGGCGAGGTAGTTTAATAATGCTTAAGAAAAATTCAATTGTTCTTTTAGCAGTCATTTTTGCTTTTTCTATGCTTTTCCTGGCTGGCTGCAACTCTAAGAAAGATCTTGGAACAAATCCTTTTATTGGAGGAATAAAAGCCCTTTCGCTGGAATTTATTCCAAATGCCCCTCCTTTAGAGATTCTTGATTCAGGGCTCCAGCCTTTTTCTGTAGCTGTAAAGGTAACTAATGAAGGAGAGGCAGAGGTAAAGGCAGAAAACGCAAGAGTGTGGATTGATGGATTCAGCCCTTCTCTTTATGATACAAGGAGCGAACTCCTCTTTAAGCCCCTTGAGATGGACCTTATGAGAACAAGAATGACTGCAGACAGGTCTATCGTGCCAGGAGGAAGCGTAACTGAGCTTTTTCCAGTTGATGGCGATCTGGTCTATAAATTTTCTGTTTCTGGCAACCAAGAGCAGGCTTTTAGGGCAAACTTATGTTATCTCTATAAGACAGAGGCAACCTCCTCAATCTGCTTTGATTCTGTTTTGGTCAGGCCTGCCGGAGATGGAATCTGCCTTCTTTCAGGACAGAAGCAGGTTTTTGCATCATCAGGTCCTGTGACTGTTTCAGCATTGAGCCAGCAGCCCGTGGGAACTGACAGGTTGAGAATAGAGTTTAAGGTGGAGCATCTTGGCTCAGGAAAGGTAATTAAGCCGTTCCTGGACAATTTCATTGAGGATACATGTTTGACATCCACCCAGCAGGATTACTTCACTAATGAGAATATTGTTTTTGTAAAGGTTGATCCGATTGGGAGCTGGTCTTCCGGGAGGTTTGAGTGCAGGTTTTCCACTAATCCTGAATTTAGCTCAGCAGCAGTCCGTAGCGGCAGTTATGGCGTTAGCTGTGTGACAGTATCAGGCAAGGATACCTGCAAGCCTAACGTACCTCAGTCTAACCAGCAGGGATTTGTGAGGCTTATACCTTATACCGACGGAGAGGGAGACTACGGCACGGTTGTTTGTGACTATTACTACGGAAACGAGGACAAGGGCAACTTTATAACACAGCTTAACATTCAGCTGTTCTACCAGTACAAGCAGTCAGCAATGAGGAAAGTCATAATAAAGCACACTGACTTTGAGTAAGCAGAAATATTTTTGCTTGTCTTTCTTTATCTTAATTTTGGCTTTCACTTCTTTTACTTTCTGTTGTCTTTTTGCTGAGATTTGCTTAAGAATTCTTTTTTAAGGAGCAGGACTTTCTCGCTAAGGCTGTTAATGTCATCCTTCAGCTTAATAATCTGCGCATCTTTTTCTTTTATTTGCCTTTCGAGCTCAAGGGAATAGCTTTTTAGCTCTTCAATAAGAGCTTCTTTTTTATTTTCTTCTTTCATTTTCCATTCTCTATGCTTATCCTAGCAATAGTTGCGAGCAGGCTTTCTAGCTGTAAAATAGTGTCAGAGCCTTCAACAAGCCTGAACTCATGCTCTCCGCAGGCCTCAACCATCAAAAGCTTGCTGGTGTCATCTGTGGCTGAAGCAAGCACCTGCCTGTGTATCTGCTTGACCATATCTAAGCCTGAAAGGCCATACTCATACAAGGCTTTTATCATCAACTCTCGGGATTTTTCAAGCTTTCCCTGAAATGCATAATCCAGGAATTCTTCTACTTCCTTCGGCCTTGCGTTAGAGGAGATCTCATAGACAAGCTTTTCATCAACCTTCCTGGAAAGGGCAGCGCAGGACTGAAGTATATTCTCAAGCTTTCTGCAGTCGCCTTCAGAAACCTCAAAAAGCGCGTCCTTCCCGCCTGCGCTAATCTCAAGCCCTTCACTTTTCGCAATCTTGTCAATGAGCTTTTCAATCTGCTCTTTTTTAAGTGGCTTAAACCTGAAAACCGCGCACCTAGACTGTATTGGCTCAATTATCTTGGAAGAGTAATTGCAGGCAAGAATAAACCTGCAGGTTTTTGTGTAATTCTCCATAGTCCTTCTCAGGGCTTGCTGAGCTTCCCTTGTAAGCGCGTCACTCTCATCAAGGTAAACAACCTTAAACGGCACATCAGAAATTGACCTGGTCCTGGCAAAGTCTTTTACCTTTGTCCTAACAACATCGATGCCTCTTTCATCTGAGGCATTGAGCTCAAGAAAATTCTCTCTCCAAGCGCTTCCATAGAGCTTCCTTGCAATTATAACTGCCAGGGTAGTTTTTCCAATGCCTGGCGGGCCTGAGAAAAGCAGGTGAGGCAGGTTCTTTAGCTCCACAAAAGCCTTGGTTCTTTTAACTATCTCTTCCTGGCCAAACACCTCGCTGAATTCTTTTGGCCTGTACTTTTCGGTCCAGATTTCATGGTCCATAATCCAGTACACAGGAGAATACTTTTTAAATATTGTGATTTTATTTATTTAGAAAATGAAAAAAATACTGCTGGATACGAATTTTTTGCTGGTTCCCCTTCGGTACGGGATAAACCTCAGCTTAGAGCTTGAAAAGTTTCAGCCTTTTCAGCTTTTTATTTCGGCTGAAGCCCTGCTGGAGTTAGAAAAGCTTAAGCCAGGAGAAAGGAAGTTTGCACTTTTGCTCCTCGATAAGCTTAACCCGGCAGTGATTTTTAAAAGCAAAAAGGTTATAAATCAACTGCCTTACCACGAGTTTAGCCTTGCTGAAGCAGAAATCTCCTCAGCATATTGCGACAGGATTATCCTGGAGCTGTGCACGCAGTACGGCTTTATGCCTGCCTCGCTTGACAAGGATCTTATAAGGAAAGTAAAAAGTCATGGAGGCAAATCATTAACGCTTCACGCAAACCAGATAAAAGAGGTAGGCTAATGTCATTTTAGCATACCTTGCATCAGTGTTTAGGCAACAGGCATTCAGGAAGCTAAAGGTGATAAAATGTTTTACAATATAACACTTAAGGATACGATTAGAATTGACCCCAAGCTTTTTGACCTGCCTCTGGAAGAGGCAGTGCTTAAAGAGCTTAATGTAAGGTATCTTGGTTATGTCTCACAGGAGATGGGGATTGTCGTAGGAATCAGCTCGGTTGGAGAGGTAAGCGAAGGAAAAATAATTCCAGAAGACGGGGCGACCTACCACCAGGTATCATTTGGGATTGTAACATTTATTCCTGAAATGAAAGAGGTAGTGCTGGGCATAGTCAGGAAGATTGAGGAATTTGGAGTTTTCTTTGATATGGGCCCAATTGATGGCATGATTCATATATCCCAGACAATGGATGACTTTGTTTCCTTCTCAAAAGACAATGCCCTTCAGGGCAAGGAAAGCAAAAGAGTCCTGAAGTCAGGCGACCTCTGCAGGGCAAAAATTATTGCAATCAGCTTTAAGGACATAGAGAATATCAAGATAGGCCTTACTATGAGGCAGCCTACGCTGGGCAAGCCCGAATGGGCAAAGGAGGAAGCTTAAAATGAAAAAGCAGTTCTGCAAAAAATGCAAGATAATTGTGAGGACAGGAGATTCGTGCCCTTTGTGTAAAAGCAAGAATCTCACTACAACATATTACGGGATGGTCTCAATAATTCATCCAGAGTCTTCTCATGTGGCAAAAAAGCTCGGGATAACCGAGCCGGGTGATTATGCTTTAAAAGTAAGGTGAGCTAATAATGAAAGAGCTAAAGATTCTATTGGAAACAGGACAGCCCCTTTTCAGCAGGAAAAGTGTTAAGGCAAAGGTGCTTTTTGAAGGAGCAACTCCCTCAAGGGAAGTGATTAAGGAAGCACTGGCAAAGTCGCTTAAGGCAGATGCGAGCCTGATTTCAGTCTCAAAGATAGAAACCCTGTACGGACAGAATGAGGCAATTGTTTTATGCAGGGTTTATTCAGATGCTGAAGTTATGAAGACGATTGAGCCTGATTACCTTGTAACCAGGGGAATTAAGAAAAAAGAGGAATGATTATTATGGGGAAAAAGAAAGTTAAGCCAAAAAAGACGCCAAAGATTTATTCATTTTACAAAGAGGGAAAAACTGAAAAGCAAACCTGCCCAAAGTGCGGCTCAGGTGTTTTTATGGCTGGCCATAAGGACAGGCAGTCCTGCGGAAAGTGCGGATATACGCTTTTCTCTAAGAAGTAATTCCTAAGAAGCTAGAGTTTTTATTATTTTTTATGGCTGTTTTTTTATAATCTATTGCCGTTTATTCTTGCTGATTTCTGTTTTGTATTCTGAGTTCAGAACATCAAAAATGCTTTTTGCCTTTTCTGGGCCAATGTTCTCCAGCTTAATCAGGTCATCTATCTGTGCATTTGCCAGTTCCTTTATAGAGCCAAAATGCTCTAGAAGCGGCCTTGAGAGTGCTGGGCCAACCCAGGGGATTGAAGAAACAATATACTCCTGAATCTCCCAGAGGTTTTTGGGTTTTTTCTGGTGAAGCGATACGCTTCTTTTTCTTTCAGCCTGCTCTCTTCTTGCGATGAGATAGATATATGAAGCGCTCTCTTTTGGTGTTGCTGTGAATATCATAGGAATCTTGAAGTCTGTGCAAAGCGATGAAATAAACCCGCGAATCGCATTCTGGTTGATGTTCCTTACAGAAAAAATATCCTCTGTGCCCTGCACCATAATCACAGGGCTGCTGTATCCCGCCCTTAAGGCCTTTGCCTGCTCAAAAATTCTCTTGTCTATTAGTGAATCCACAAAATCGCTTTTTGTCTTAAACTCTATGCAAACCTCATCAGAAAGGATAAAGTCTCCTACCTCGAGCGTTGCAAGGTTAAGAACAACATCAGGCATGCTAAGAAGCTCTTTGATGACCTGAGAGCCTTTCTCGCGGTTATCAACAATTATCTTAATCTCCCTGCCAGTGTTATTGATATCTTCAGGCTTTCCGCTGCTGTAATCCTGAAGGGTTTTGTGCTCATGTCTGTTGGGCGTGCTGTTTTCTCCAAGGTTGAGCTTGGAAAGGCTTGCCTTTAATCCATCGAGGACCCTGTACATTCTTTTTTCTTTATGGTGCGCGCTCCATCTGTACCTTTCATCCCTGGTGTTTCTGGTAACCAGAATGAATACTTTGCCAGAGTCGTGCCTTCCAGTCCTTCCTCTTCTTTGTATATGCCTTATTGCACTTGGCACAGGCTCATAAAAAATAACATAATCAACCATTGGTATATCCAGGCCTTCTTCAGCAACAGATGTGCTCACCAGCACATCAAACTGCATCTCAGAAAAAAGAGAAAGAATATCTTTCTGCTCCTTTTGAGAGAGCCCCCTGCCATCCTTTTTAGCCTGGCCGTAAAACTCTTTTACCTTTGCGATTTCTTTCAGTTCCTCTGCAATCCTTGACACTGAATCCCTGTATTGGGTAAACACTAGAATCTTTGAGCCAGGATTGTCTTTTTTGAGCTTTGTGACAAGGTCTTTTATCTTTTCAAGTTTGGGATGCTTTTCCCCGCTCTCATAAATCATCTCAACAAGGTGCTTTGCTGACTTGAAGAAAGGGTCAAGAAAAAGGTTTTTGCTTGCCTTTATGCTTGTGTGAATAGACTCTTTGTATAGCTTGTCCAAGTAATTCTTTAGTGCAAAAACATCCTGGGTCTCAAGGAGCTCAATTGCATGCTCAACTTTGATAGCCTCAGCAGCAAGAGATATTGCCTGCATTACCTCAAACTGCTTGTTGCCTTTTGAAAGCTCCTGCCTTAGCTCAGCCTGAAGCCCAAGAATATCCCTCTTAGAAAGGTCAGAAGCAGTTCTCCCCTGGAGAAAGCCTTTCTCCTTTATCTTGTCAATCTTGCTTTTGTAAGACTTATCGAGGAAGCCCTTTGCTTTTGCAAAGTTATCAGGAAGGTCTATGTAAACCCAGCTAAGGTTAATCCCGCGAATGTAAGGCTTGACATCAGAATCATCATCTGTCCTGATTTCAATATCCTCAATAAAAAGGCTTGTGCAAACCTCTCTTATCTTTTCAAGGTCAGAGCCCGGGCTGGCAGTCATTCCTACAATCTTGAAGAAACGGGATTGCTCAGAG